>CANHFG010000150.1 GCA_947459875.1 Ignavibacteria bacterium | reverse complement strand
TTGCGGAGAAGCGGTAGGGCTGTTGTGTAACGTTTGCCTTAGTAAGATGTCATTGTTCAGGTAAATTGTACAACCGATGGAGATAATCGATGATGTGCATGAGAAGTATCCGTGTATCATTTCGCATACTGGTGAGCGCGCTTCTGATAGTGAATACATGTGCCGCATTGGCCCAGATTGACACTGCGTTTCAGCAGCGTGTGATGAGTTCCAATTCTGGGTCGAGCTTAGGTTTTACCGCGGACGGTCTGAGTCCATCATTGGGTGATGACGAGCTTGTGCAGCTGGTGAAGGGGCGCGGTCTTATGACGCTCTCGATATCGAAAAGAACTGGTGGAATGATGAAGCAGCCGGTGAACTTTGGTGATTTTCAGTACCTAGACGCTTCCCGCACGATGGGCAATGGGGTAATGATCGCGCTGCGGTCGGACAGCAGTACACTGGCCTTCATCGGACCAACTGGTGAAGTTGAGGAGCGCCTTTTCCCTCAGAATGTAAACTCCGCAGATCTCACAGAAAACGGACCGGTGATGTTCAGGTCCGCGACCGCTTCAATGGTATCGGGAGATGCCGGACGAACATGGACTGTTATCCCTCGTGCGACAGCAAACGTTCAGGCATCGCCACCCGGGACGATGGTGGTACAAGTCGGGACGGGGGCAGGCAAGCCGCACATCATCGAACAGCGCGATGTTCGAAGACTACGCAGAATCGCACTTGAATCCACCACACCGGGTAGCAACCGGGTGCTCGGCGAGTCCGAAGCGCTCGCCAGTATCTTGCAAAGAAACAGGTCAACACGATTGGCAGTTGCCGCATTTGATGACTCTGTGTCCCTTACGATCGATTCGATCACGCTGGACGACGGACAACGCCGAGCGGTGGTTCCTCGATTCATTGAGCGATTGAACTCCGGGGCCCTGCTCATTGCGGACTCATCAGGAGCACTGTACCGATGGAGCAAGGGACGCGGTTCGGAACTCCAACCAGCGAACGTTGGCCGTCCAATGGGTTACGGATATCCTGTTCGAGGATTTTCATACTGGATTGGCCAGATCAATGACTCGATGATCGTGCATCAGGTCGAATGTAGCGACCCTCCGGTCATTCGGCGATTTACGTTTCACATAGACATCGCCGGGCCAGCGCGAGGTTTTTACTGGAATCGTTCATACACAACTGAGTACAGTCTTGGCAGACGCGGATTCGTGATCGCCGCTGAAGACCCATCGAAGAGTGGCATTGTGGACGTATCGGGTGATAAGCCCGTTATCTACAGTGTCGGCTCGTTTATGCGCGATATCGAGATCTTTCCGTTCCAGGCCATGCTGGCTTCGTGGCGCTCATCGGACGGCAGTCGAGATGTCGTGCTAAATGATTTGGCGACCATCCTTCGGGTTGATTCGTCGGGCTTCGGATTCATAGCACATGCGCAGTCCTGTGTAGCAGGTGATGAAGGGCTGCCGGGCATTACGATTGCAACCTTTGAAAATCGAAATCTTCAACGCTGGCGTGTGTGGGGCGTGCCGCAGCCGGTCGTTCGCAGTGCGGACGTCCTGCTTCCGGGTCCGTGTATCCGGCGGTTCTCTCACGACGGGGACTTTTTGGACACGCTTTCCAAGCAATCGTCCGGCTTTGTTCGCCAGCTCGAGGACTCAGCCATATACAGCGGCTGGACTGGAGTTGTGCGTCGTCATCGCGGTGCAGTTACCGACACCATGTCTCTCCCGACCGGTGCGAAAACCGATCCGGAAGTCTACCCCTCGGATGTGATCATCGCAGATGACGAATCGATTCTTGTATCGATGCTGGGCACGGACACCGCATCGATATCGATCGAAGATGCTCAGCCCCATCGTCGAGGAGGGGTGCTCCGATCAACCGACAATGGAGCCACGTTCAGCCCTGTGAAGCTTCCTCTGCCGTACAACCCATATGTAATGTCCATGCATCGCACGACTGACGGAAGCCTGCTTGCGGTTGCCTATCACGCCATTGAGGATTACTCAACCATTGAGGTACAGTCGCCATCAACCTATCGCATCAGAGGTGGTGCCATTCTGCGTTCGACTGATCAGGGGCAGAGCTGGTCTGTGGTGTACGACATTCCCTACAGTGGGAACTACCGGTTTTTGTCAGGCCGCTTCATCACCCACGGCAATGACGGACAGATCTTTGTTCCATGGTTTCGCGGCGTGCTTGTTGGCAGCGCCGATGGAAGCACCTGGCAGGATGCCCCGGACCTGCCATTTGCTATCGAGCCCATCAGCATCTTCAGCCACGGTGACAGGATCATGATCTCAGCGACCACCGGTGTGTTCTCTTGGAATCCGTTCACAACAGGCGTCAATGACGATGTTGAATCACATCCGAAGGGGGCTCTGCGCCAGCAACTCGATCTCGAAGCCGCAGGTAGCCTGCTCACGCGAGGCCGTTATCCGACGGATGTTCTGGGTCGCACGGTGCGCGTTCATTCCCCCGAGGATCTCGCTCCCGGCATGTACTTCTGGGTCGATGATGACCGCACGATGATGTATGTAGCGCCGTAAACGTGGGGGGGGGGCGTCGGGCGAGACAGCGTCGCGCCCCCTACGTGTCGTCGTCGACCTCTGAGTCTGGAATATGGTTGAAGGCTATGCGCATCGGTGCGCTCGAGAGGGCGTTCCAGGCGGTACCAACGTAGAGCGTGTTCTTGCCATACTTCTTGTTGATGGCATCGATCGAGTTGTTCAGTGCCGAGCGAGCCGGGCCAACGTTTTCGAACATCGGCAGGGGGGTTGATTCAAGGGGGCTCACCTTGTTCAGGGCGATCGTGACCTTGAATGGTGTTCCAATCACAGGCATCGCATCTAGCATGCTGCTCATGATCGTTGTGAGTTGCAGCACATCCTGTGTGGGTGTGATCTCGCGTGTCTGCTTCCACTTGGTGCCATCGACGTAGCGTACGCTGACGGTGATCTCGGCCGTGTGGAGTTCGTACTGACGCAGGCGCATGGCGGCCTTTTGCAGAAGACGGTGCACGACGGC
>CANHFG010000149.1 GCA_947459875.1 Ignavibacteria bacterium | reverse complement strand
GTACCCAGTACCCAGTACCCAGTACCCAGTACCCAGTACCCAGTACCCAGTACCCAGTACCCAGTACCCAGTACCCAGTACCCAGTACCCAGTACCCGTCACTCTTCACTCTTCACTCTCTTCATCTCTCTCTTCAGCTCTCTGTCCTTCGTTGCTGCTCGCTTGTCGTAGAGTTTCTTGCCGCGCACCAGACCCAGTTCGATCTTTACGTACGGGCCGGAAAAATAGATACTCAGAGGCACTACGGTAAGCCCCTTTTCCTCGATGCCCTCGCGCATGCGGCGCAGCTCATGATGCTTCAGCAGGAGCTTTCGCCTGCGAAGGGGCTCATGGTTTTCGCGTTGACCGAAATCATACGGACTGATGTGCAGGCCGACCAGGTAGAGATCGTCGCTCTTGCGATCGGGAAACATCGCGTATGAGTCGGCCAGGTTGACCTTGCCGGCGCGCAGGGACTTGACCTCGGTTCCCATCAGGGCAATGCCGGCCTCAAACCGATCAAGGACTTCGTACTCGAAGAGTGCCTTGCGGTTGGTGATAATGGTCCGTATGGTGCGTACATCTGGCATAGACGAAAAAAGCCCCGCGTACGGGACACGGGGCTTTTGTGTGCGGAGAGGGAGGGATTCGAACCCTCGGTAGCGGTTAGTACCACTACGACGGTTTAGCAAACCGTTGCCTTCAGCCACTCGGCCACCTCTCCCTGAGGAGCGGCAAATATAGCAAGTTCCACATTCAGATGAGACAGCCCCCCAGCTGGCGCCCGGTTCGTACTTTTGCGCCGTGAAAACTGCGTCCGAGACCCCACTGATGCGGCAATACCGCACGATCAAGCAGAAGCATGCCGATATGGTTCTGCTGTTCCGTCTGGGCGATTTTTACGAGACCTTCGGTGACGATGCCATCACCACGGCCAAGGCCTGTGGGATCACGCTGACAAAGCGGAACAACGGCGCCGCCGGCGATATCCCCCTGGCGGGCTTTCCGCACCACCAGCTGGATACCTATCTGCCGAAGCTTGTTGCGGCCGGACACCGCGTGGCCGTGTGTGAGCAGCTCGAGGACCCGAAGCTTGCCAAGGGGCTGGTCAAACGTGACGTGGTCGAGGTGGTCACGCCCGGCGTTGTGCTCTATGACAAGATCCTGGATGCATCGACGAACACCTTTCTGGCCTGCCTCGTGGCCCCCGGTTCGGAACGTGAGGCATGGGGTCTTGCGGTAATGGACGTATCAACGGGATCATTTACCGCAGGGGATGTGCCGGCCGACAGGATCCTCTCGCTGATCGAAGCATTCAAACCGGCCGAGATCCTTGTCAGCAAAGAAGACCGTGAACTCTGGGAGCCCCTTGTGCGCCGTCTCCAGCCGGCACCATCGGTGTCGCGTATGGAAGCATGGCATTTCGATGCCAATTCGGCGCAGAGGAATCTTCTGGAGCACTTTGGCACGTCATCGCTCAAGGGATACGGAATCGATACGCACCCGCGCGGCATTATCGCCGCCGGCGTGACGCTGCAGTACGTCAGCGAGTCGCAGCGCGGTGCGCTTCGGCAGATCACGGCCGTTCATGCGCTTCGGTCGGACGACGTGATGGTGCTCGACGCGGCCACGCGACGGAATCTCGAGATCACCTCAACGATGTCCGGCCAGGGGGCTTCCGGCGCCCTCGTGCAGTACATCGACCGTACGTGCACGCCGATGGGGGCGCGTCTGCTGCGGTGGTGGATTCAGACGCCGCTGACCGATGCGGCGCGCATCAACAAACGCCTCGAGGTGGTCGACGGACTCGTCGCCGCGGCCGAGCTCAACCGTCAGGCACGCCAGCTTCTCTCAGGCGTCGGCGACGTTGAACGGCTGCTGACGAAGATCATGACCGCACGCGCAACGGCGCGCGATCTTGGAGCGCTGCGCAGAGGACTGTCGCAGCTGCCGCCGCTGGTGGCTCTGGCCTCTGGCGATGGCCATGACTCGGTGCGAGACCTGCTAAGAGGTATTAACTGTCATGACGGCGTTCGTGAACTTCTCGAGCGTGCCCTTCATGATGAGCCACCTGTGGCCATCGGCACGGGTGGTATGTTTCGCAGCGGATATAGCGATGAGCTCGACCAGGCAGCAAGCGCTTTGCATAACGGCAAACAGTGGATCGCCGAGTACCAGCAGCGAGAGCGTGACACTTCGGGGATTTCCACGCTGAAGATCGGCTTCACATCTGTCTTCGGATACTACATAGAAGTCTCCAACGCCCAGGCATCACGCGTTCCGGCACATTACGAGCGGCGTCAGACGCTGGCCAACGCCGAACGATACACGACCACAGAGCTCAAGCAGCTAGAGCAGCGTATCCTGACGGCTGAAGAAAGTGTTCGCACCCTTGAAACCGAACTCCTGACAGATCTGCGCACCTCCATTGCGGCGCATGGCGAGGGCATCCAGCAAACGGCCCAGCGGCTGGCGATCCTTGACGTCCTGAGCGGTTTTGCCACCGTTGCGATCGAGTACGACTACTGCCGTCCACAGGTGCACGATGGCGACCGTCTCGAGCTTGTTGATGCTCGCCATCCGGTGATTGAGCGCATCCTTGATCATGGTAAGCGATACGTAGCCAACTCGGTTGTGATGGATGTTTCTGAACGTCAGATCCAGATCATCACCGGACCCAACATGTCCGGCAAATCCAGCTACCTGCGTCAGGTCGGGTTGATCGTGTTTCTTGCTCACATCGGCTCGTACGTTCCGTGCTCATCGGCGTTCGTGCCGCTGACCGACCGCATCTTTACGCGCGTTGGTGCGCAGGACAACATCCTAGCCGGTGAGAGCACCTTCCTTGTGGAAATGCAGGAGAGCGCCAACATTCTCAACAACGCCACACGGCGCAGTCTGATCCTGCTGGATGAAGTTGGACGCGGAACGGCCACGTATGACGGTATATCGATCGCCTGGGCTATTGCGCGGTTTATCCATGACCGCATTGGCGCAAAGACGATGTTCGCCACCCACTACCATGAGTTGACGGATCTCAAGGAGCAGTTCGAGCGTATCGAGAATCTTCACGTCGAAGTTCGCGAGGTCGACTCTCAGGTGCTCTTTACACATAGAGTCGTTCCGGGTCACACGGACCACTCCTTCGGTATCCACGTTGCTGC
>CANHFG010000148.1 GCA_947459875.1 Ignavibacteria bacterium | reverse complement strand
TCGACACGTTCTGTCCGCTCTGTGTGCCCATCCAGCGAACAGCCACCTCGATCGGCAACGAATCTTCAACGCCCATATACGTGCTGTCGAGCTGCAGACCGCTGAGGATATACTCCTTGTACACGTTCCCGATGCTTTTGCCGGTAACCTTAGTAATGATCATACCTGCCAGCAGGTAATTCGTGTTGCAGTAGTTGAAGACTGTTCCGGGCTTGGCAAGGGGCTCCTCAATGAACTCAAGCAGGTCCTCCGGCTTGAAAATGCGGTTCGTGTTGGCAAGAACCGCCGACCGGTACTCGGTGGCGGACGAGTAATCTGCCAGGCCACTTCGATGGCCGAGCAACTGACGCACGGTTATTGACGCATCGATGTTGGGATTTGACGGTATCCATTTCCCGATCGCATCATCAAGGCTGATGAGCCCCTTTTCCTGCATCTGCATCAGCGTTGTCGACGTGAGCGTCTTGGTAACACTGCCGATGCCGAAGACCATATCGGCCGTGATCGGACGTCCGGCAAACGACTCACCGGCCACGGCGGTAAAGGCCTCGTTCGCAGTGATGACCGCCGCCGAAACGCCCTTGATGCCCATCTGCTTCTGCATGGTTTCAACGGCTGCCATGACTTGTGCCCGCTGTGCCGGAGTAAGTTCGATGGCACGAGCAGTGCACGTCATCGCAATGGCAACCACGAAGCCAAGAGCAGAGTTGATCAGCCCCTTTATCGCGTTCCGGTTCGTCTGATGATGCTTCATTGCACGGCCTTTTGAATTTCTCTGATAAGATCCATCAGCGACATCACTTCAATCGATTCACGCAGTGTCTGCCGTTCAGTGCCCGCATAGACCACGATGGACCGGGAGGGTTTAATGGTGCCTTTCGCCCTGTGGAAAACCTGTGTCTCATCCTTGCAGATTAGGAGACAGACTCCCAGAATGCAAGGATGAGAGGCGATTTGACTACTTGATGTACTGCTGAACCACGTAGATACACGTATCGTCGATATACGTCACGCCGGCGGCGGCGCACTTCTCAGCCCCCTTCATGCTCGTGATGCCGAGCTGCAGCCAGATGCAGCGAACATCGCCCTGTCGGGCCCGGCGAGCAAGAGCCTGATCGATGATCGCGTCCGTGTCAGACGACGGACGAAAGACGTTCAGGATGTCGATGTCCATCTCCACATCATCGATACTGTTCACGACGGGAATCGTACCGACAGCCGGCACGGCGGAGGGATTGACACCCACAACCGCGTAGCCCCATTGCGGAAGCAACTGCGGAATATCGTGGGCGGACTTCCCGGGATTCTTGGAGAGTCCGACAACGGCAATGTTCTTCGCAGCGCGAAGCGTGATTATCGCAAGGTCGAGCATATCAGGCATTGAGGGTTTGTGATGTCGTAGCTTTCAAGATTACGACCATCCATGCAAAGGCCAAGAATGAACATCGTCGAGCGCTTACAATTGCAGGAGCATCCCGAAGGGGGCTTCTATCGCGAGTACTATCGCTCGTCGATCACCGTACCCACCGAGCGCGGCGACCGATGTGCTGCAACATCGATCTGGTTCTGTCTTCCGGTGGGCGTCATCTCCCACTTTCACAGACTGTCCAACGACGAGATCTGGTACTGGCACGAAGGGGGCCCTGTAACAGTGCACATCATCCAGCCCGACGGACGCTACGAAGCTGTGGAGCTGGGTCCGCCGCCGCACACCTATGCGGCCGTTTTGCCTGCCGGCACATGGTTCGGCGCCGAAACAACCGGCACCGATGTCCTGGTCTCAGCCATGGTCGCCCCCGGCTTCGCCTTCGAAGATTTCGAACTCGGTACACGCCACCAACTGCTTCAATTGTTTCCGCAGCATGAGGAGATCGTGAAGAGAATGACGAGGGACCGGTAGGGTCGCAGCATGCTGCGACCCCACGACGAGTGACCCATTCACAATGTTCGATCGTTAAGGGCCAAAGGCCCGCCCCATATCAGCCTAGGCCGAAGGCCTAGGTACACGGAGCGCCGAGCGATCACGTAATGTATTGATCGTTATCATCACGCATGCATCGTTGCGCGCCTACGTTTTCCAACGCGTTCCCACGCGTTCCCACGGCTGAAGCCGTGGGCTGATGTGCGGACACAATACGCGTCGATTCCCGGTTTGCCGGGAATGGCAACCTCAAACCCGAAACCTGTCCTACCGGCAACACTCCGGCAGCACCCAGGATGATGAGCGCAGGTCGATACGGCGCACGTGAACGTCGACGCGGCGGACGGCATCAAGGTCGTAGTAGTCATCATCATCGCCAACGTAGCCGCGCACGCGTGGGTTGACGGTCATGTCCACCTTACGCCCTTCGGCCAGAACGATGATGCGTGCAGAGCGGACGCGCTCGAGATATTCCTCGGGTGAAGAGGCATCTGTTGGCAGGACCACAAGCCCCTTATCTCGCAGAACTCCAAAGAGCGAATCCTTGGCAAGCTTCTCATAGACGGCTGTGTACCCGAAGTAGGCGCGGAGCTTGGAGAGGGTGTCGTTATCGACGCCGACGAGTGATGCGCTTGGACGGATACCGACGGTGAGCGGTGTTCCAAAGGACTGCCCGACGCTGTCGTATGACGCGGCGATGTAGCGAATGCTGGTGTCGGAGATGAAGCGTCCGGCCATGATCGGGCGCACGTCCGAGTAGGCCATCATGGACACGATGACCTTTGCATTGGGATCCTCGGCATGGTCGCGCCAGAAGCGCTTGAGCATCTGCGAGGTGCGCTCTACCAGGTTGTCGATGTTATCGTCGATGATCTGTGCCTTCTTGCGGTATTCGGAACGACGTCGGATGAGTCGCTCCGATACTTCTCCCGATGTGCGGCTTCCCCAGTATTTGTTCCGCCAGTTCAATTCGATCCACGATGCGTCCTCCAGATCACCCTTCCGCAATCGGTCGAGATGACGTTCATAGCCGGTGGAGTTGTTCACCTCCCAGAATCCCGTCTGGAAGTACGGAACGTTGCGCACGCTATCTGATGTAGCAAAGATCTGCTGGCAGGGGGCTCCTGCTTCCAGCACCGGATACACAATGATCGTATCCTGAATGATCGTATCTCTCTGCGGCTTACGGACGGTAAGGGGCCGATTCAACGTCAGCATCGATGGCACCAGAAGATCCGCCGATGAAATGAACGTGGT
>CANHFG010000147.1 GCA_947459875.1 Ignavibacteria bacterium | reverse complement strand
TAGCCGTCCTGACCGTTCCGGCATTCATCCCCCAAGGACCGTGTATGTTTGATCAAATAGAGCGCTCTGTTTCCCGGATCCTCAATCTTGAAAAGGCAGAGTTTGACTTCTTCACATCACTTCTGCGAAAGAAGACGCTGAAGAAGAAGGAGATGCTACTTAGGAGCGGAGAGGACTGCAGAGATATCTACTTCATCAATAGCGGATGCCTGAGGTACTTCTACCTGGTGGACGGGGAAGAAAAGACCGCGCAGTTCTTCTTTGAGGATAGCTGGTATACGGACTATGAGAGCTTTCTCTCCGGTGATCCGGCGGAGAACTATGTTGATGCCATTGAAGACTCTGAACTTCTGTGCCTGGAGCGAGACTCTCTGCAGCGGCTCTACATTGAGATCCCGAAGTTTGAGAGGTTCGGTCGCATGGCCGCCGAAGGCGCGTATCTGGGCATTAAGTATCGAACGAAAAACCTCACAACACTTAGCGCTGAAGAACGATACCTGAAGCTGATTCAGGAACGACCCCACGTCTATGAGCGAATTCCTCAATACTATATCGCCTCTTATCTGAATATCCAGCCGGAAAGCCTGAGCCGGATCAGGAAAAAGCTGGCAACTAAGGGTGGCGGCTAACGAGCTGTCGATACGACCGAACTTAACCTAGGTCAATGAATTGGGCTGATGGGGTGTGTGACATTGCACCCGTCGGTGGTCCGTATGCCCCCCCTCAGCGGATCACGGACTGTATCTCAGAAGTGCGAGCCTGAGTGGGCATTCTGAACATCGGCATTGTCGAATGAAGAATCACGGACGGCGGTCAACCGCACGCTTGCGCTTGGGTGCACCGAGTATACGGTGTCGACTGCACATGGCAAAGCCCCCTGACGTAACTGTCTCGGGGCTTTGTCAGTGGAAGCACACACCGTTGCTAGCGTTGCATCGACCCGGCTGACTCGGTAGTGACGCGCACGACAACGACACAGTCGAGTCTGTGCTTTGCGATCAGCTTTTCGACCTCCGAAGCACGACTCTCTGCGAGTGATGTGCGTTCGTGCCCCCCGTGACGACGGTCAATATCTATGCTCAAACGCAGAGCGATGCAAGCCTACGTTGCATCCTCGAAGATGACGCTCTTGAACCGCTGATACATGAATCCCGCTGCAAGCAGGATCACACCGAGTGCGATGAAGGAGACAATACGGTACGGCTGTTGAAGAAACGAAAGGTCATAGAGAAAAACCTTACCGATGGTCACAAGTAGAAGGATCAGCGCTGCGATACGCGTCGGTCGCATGCGGCGCGCAAAGCCGATGATCATGAGCACGATCGAATACGCGATCCACGTCGCAGACATGCGAAGATGAAATCGATTCCACGCGTCGACAAGCTCGGATGTCTTATCGTAAGCCGCCGCAGATTCGATGGCTATCACCTCCGGCCACACAACCTCGATGGTGATGAATGTGAAGGAGAAGATCACCAGACAAGCGCCGATGATACTACTGGCGTGACGCGCCACCAGAGGCGTCTCAGAAGCCACAGCACGTCGGGCGGTGACAATGAGTGCCGCGCAGATGATCATCCCGGAAAACATGCGCACGTTGACGTACGCAGGGATCATCGATGGATCCTCAGATACTGCCACATGCGTCAGCCACCACAGGCAGGCAAACACAGATCCAGCTATGCCGGCAATCACGACGTCCTGTCGTTCGTGAACACGATGTGAGAGGATCAGAAGGCAGCAAAGAACAACGCTGACCAGTGATGCCAGAGCGTGAGCAAACGCGGCAGGCCAGGACGCTACCGCAGAGATCATCGGGTAAACCACAAGGTCGGCGTTCGCCGTCAAGCTGAACACTTCGAGGTGAACACACCAGACAAGCATCAAGTACCCCGCAACCGAAATGATGATCTGATTGATGGAGGGCAGACGCAAAGACGTGCCGGCAAAGCCCGACCAGGCAATGACGGCAGCAGCGTTGATGATGAGTGCCGCACTTCTCCCGTTGAGGAAAGGGGCTAATGAAACGGTTGGGAAACTCCGGAATGCGGCTTCCGGCAGGGCCATCATGAGTGACTGACAGAGGATCAGCCCCGTGACCACCATTTCGGCCTTGCCGTGCCGATTGCCAAGTAGGTACATGGATGCCAGACTGACCGTAGCCAGACCGATCGATTCGATGTAGGTGCCGTGCATGAAGCTTGTCGCGTGAGCCAGTCCCAAAAGACCCAGCACCATGTACATCGATGCTGTGTCTGCGTACTGATCTCGTCGGAAGAGCAAGGCCATCGCAACAACGGCAATTCCAAGCAGTCCCGCCGTGGCTCCATTTTCCCAAGTGATGTCCGAACTGATGGCGCTGAGCGTCATGAAGTACATCATCACGAGGTGCATGCCGTGTAATGCACGCGTGACCAATGCGTGCGGACGCACGTTACCGTCGCGCTCGATCATGGACTGATAGAGCACACCGGCGCAGAGAAATGTCAGAGCAAGGACCGTTGCCTCGATCACGTCAGGATCCGGCATCGAGCTCCGAACACTCATCCAGTACCACCAAAAGGCCCACACTCCGGCATGTGCTGTGGCAGAGACAGATAGCCATGCGGGACGACGATAGTTGAGCCACAACATGCCGATGAAGAGCACAAGAAGGTAGCCGAACAGGCCGACTGTGTTCATCTCACCCGTCGAGAGCCAATACGGAGTGCACACGCCTCCGAGCGCACCCAGAGTTGCGATGACCACGGAGTTGTGGCGCAGACTAACGCCAACGGCAATGGCGGTGACGAAGCACATCAAACTAAAGGCCATCGGTTGCGGCAGCAGTTGGTAGAAGTTGTAGCTGGCATACACCGAGAGGTAGAGAATCGGGATACCTGCGCCAGCCAGACCCTGGGCAAAGAGATGAAGTCCACGTGCGCGCCAGCGCTCCGCACCAATGATAAGTCCCAGTCCGACGACAGCGCCGATGATCACTCGCATGGTCTCGTTGATCAGGCCAACGTCGAAGGCGTACTTGAGGAAGAAGACCGTGCCGAGCACGATCGCCACCGCACCGATCCGCGTCAGCCATGTGCCGCCAAAGACCATTTCCAGTTCACGCTGTGACTGCACATGGTGCTGCGGCGGAGGTGGAATGACGCCAGGGGGCGAATCAACAGGTGCTGCATCAACAGG
>CANHFG010000146.1 GCA_947459875.1 Ignavibacteria bacterium | reverse complement strand
CTACCAGGGTTTGCCGTGAAGGACGTCGTGTCGAGTACTCCGTTTGCGATCGCAAGATAGACGCCATTCGCATCTAGAGTCACCGTAAATGTGGCAATTGACTCTCCGGCGTTCATGCTGTTGCCCGGTGCAACACCGATGACGAGTGGTACGCCTGCTGGGACGTCCAGGAACTTAGAGGCTGTCCGAAAAGCAAAATCATCGATCGCCTTCTGCTGGCCAACGTAAATATCGACCGATGCCGCAGCTGGATCAGCGGCGTTGTGTATCACTTGGAGCTTTGCTCCTTGTGCATAGAGATCTTGTGCAAGCAACGCTACCAGCGATGCAGCTACTAGAAGCATTTTCATCGTATCCTCAAAACAGTGGTGATTGTGAAGAGTGGTCAACATGAATGTCCATGGATTGGTTCCCAGCTCAGTCTCGACGTTACGAAAGCCCCCTTCAGCCCATCGAAATAGCACGGCAGCTGGCCTTCCTGCGCACGCAGGGCGTGGTGATCGTCGGCAGTGGCAACATCGTCCACAACCTGGGTATGGTCCAGTGGAGAGGGGGCTCACTGGACTGGGCAAACGAGTTCGATGCAATGTCAAAGAAGCTCATTGAGCGGCGCGATCTGAATGAACTGGCCAACTACACTGCTCTTGGCTCTGCAGCTCAGCTGTCCATTCCTACGGCGGAACATTATCTGCCCATGCTCTACGCACTTGCACTCGTCGACAAGAACGAGGATCTAACATTCTTCAATGAGACCATTGACCTTGGCAGCGTAAGCATGCGGTCGTTCATGACGAACCCGGCGTAACCGAGTGGGTATCTCATTTCGTAAAAGCACGACCCTATCCGCTCAATCGGGTTCTTCCTACTGTCTTTGCAGAATCCCGTACACGGCCTTCTGATCGAGCGACTTCCATTGTCCGGTGGCTGCGTCGATGACGACCGGCCAGAATCCACAGAGAATATCGGCGATCACCCAACCGGCACCGACGGAGCTTGTAATGTACATCGTCTGCGGAGCGTATCCTTCTTTGGTCAGCGTGATGATCTGATCTTTCGTTCCATTCACGGGATACGTAATCGGGGTTGCCCCTGCTTCGAGACCATTCACGATCGCACGGGCGCCGGGAGGATCAGATTGAATGTAAATCATCTCGTTGCTGCTTTTGAGAATTGTGGCGCACCCCGAAAGAAGAACGACACTTGCAAGGCTCATCAGAATATTCGTCATGTACATGCGGCGGAACGTGAAAAAGGCCCCAACATCTGTTTTGTATAAGTGGAACATACGTACTGTGATCGTATGAGCACCCGTAAACAAACATGGGGGTCGCAGCACTCTGCAACCCCCAAGTGCTAGTTATCATATGGCGTTCTGCGAGCTCTATCAAAAGTCGTAGGTGGCCGAGAGATACGTCAGACGAGGAAGGATCGTGCCACCAAACACCTCGAAGTAGCGGTTGTCGAATAGGTTGTTGATCGCAAGACCAAGTCGAAGGTCGTTTGTGACGTAGTATCCGGCATTAAGGTTCACAACTCCGTAGGATGGAACGAACCCCTGAAAATCTCCGGCCAGCCACGTGAAGCCTTCAACGTAACGGAACATAACCGATGCGTCCCATGACAACGGTTCCGTATAGCTGGCGCTGAGGTTGAGTCGGTTCGGCGATGTGTTTGGCGAAAGGATCTTGTCACCGCTCGGAAGAAACGGATTGGGCGTCTTCACGTCTACGAAGTTCGCACCAAAATGAGAGTAGTTCGCCGAGACTTCGAGTTCGCGGGTAACCTGATAGGTAGCACTGAGTTCGACACCATACTGTTCAACCAGACCAATGTTCGTGTTCGACACGATGAATGACGGACCACCCTGGTAGGTGGTAAAGCGTGCACGGTCTTGCGGACTGATCTGTGAGTAGACGATAGAGTCAATGACGGCGGCATACTGTTGAAGATCTGCCGGAAGCTGCGACTTGCTCGACCACGAAGTGAAGTTCGGGTTCACGCCGGGAAGAAAGCCCGAGATGAAGTTGGTCAGACGGTTGTAATAGAGATCAACCGTGACGTAGAGCTTCGAACCGATCTTGGCATTGTAGCCAAGTTCGATACCAATGTTCTGTTCGACGTTAAGATCGCGGTTTCCTACGCCCCATGCTGCGGGCTGAATACCGCGCGGATCACGGGGGTTCGTCACCGTTGTATCGTACAGACCCATGAACACGCGCTGCTGAGAGCCGCTGAGCGCAGAGAGCGCACTGTCGATGCGACCCTGCACGGGACGGAAGTTCACAGGAGCCCCTTGAGCAGTAAAGGCCGGGCGGAAAGCGTATTTGCGGAAGAGTTCGGAGAAGTTTGCCCGCTGGAATGACCGGCCGGCCGAGAGACGGATAACCTGGTCAGCATCTGGCTTATAGAGCAACGCAACGCGAGGTGAAAACTGCTGCGGATAGATGTTCGCGTTGTCATAGCGAGCAGAGCCGACGAACGAGAGCTGATCTGTGAGCTTTGCTTCGAGCTGAGCATAGATGCCACCTATGTTGGCGATGATCGGCTCATCAGGAAACACAGTGCGATTTGACGCGACCGACAGATGCTGATACTGACCGCCGATCACATATGAAAGACCGGACGAAAGCGTGTCTGTGTATTGCGCATCAAGATTGATGTCGTATGAGTCGTCGAGGATGATCGTACCAGGGGGCGCAGCGAGAATGCGCATGGTATCGATGGTGCGGCGAGCGTTGTACGACGTTTGAACGTGAAGATTGTCCGTATGGTATGCAACTCGTGCGAACGGCTTTTCGGACTGTGGAACGTGAATACGTCCGGCACCAGCCAGCATCATTTCGTTGCCGAACTGACTGTAGCCGAACTCCGCAAGGACCGTCTGATTCTCTGCGATGTCATAGTCCATCCGCAGCGTTCCATATGTGGCAAACGTCTCGCGATCTTCAGACGTGATGGAGTTCGACTCACGGGCGATTGGCCACAGCGAGGCGTACTCGCTCGTGATGGCAATGCTATCGGCAACGCGGTCGCCCGTAAAGCGGTTGCGTGCAAGATTGTATGACTGAGAACGGCCTGCCGTGATCTTGTAGGAGAAGTCACCCATCACGCCGGCATGACGCACGTCGGCACGCATCGTCTTGTAGTCGCCCCCTAAGAGCGAGATGCGCGTACCCTGTGCTTCGCGT
>CANHFG010000145.1 GCA_947459875.1 Ignavibacteria bacterium | reverse complement strand
TTCGACGGCGACCGAGGTCAGCTGGAGCTTAGCGTGCGCGACGCTCTCAACCAGAATAACAACGTCAACCGCGCGTTCTCGAACGTCTTCACCGAAGATCGCAGCACGGCCATACTCCTCCGTGTGGTACTGCTGACGTTCAGCTATCGTTTTCGAGGGTTTGGAGAGTAAAGCGATGTGGACAAGCAATTACTGAGTTACGGAATTACGGAATTACGGAATTACGGAATTACGGAATTACGGAATTACGGAGTTACGGAACCACGGTAATCATCGGTCATCGGTCATTCGCACCACATGATCGCACAGGTGGCGTTCACGTTCGTCATTCGTTGCAAGGATGACGATCGAGCCACTGTTGCGGGCGGAGGCGATGCATTCCTGCAGAGCCAGCCGACCCGGCTCGTCCAGGGTGACGCCGGGTTCGTCCAGCAGTAGAAGGGTAGGGGACAGTGAGACGGCAATGGCCAGGCTGGCGCGCTGGCGCATGCCACTGGAGAAGCTCCTGACGCTCTGCGATGCTACATGGTCGAGTCCGACGCGTCCAAGGATAGAATAAACATGTGAAGCCTCGAGTGTGCGACCATGAAGCTGCGCATGCAGATGCAGAAGTTCTACGGGGGTGAACTCGTCATAGATCTGAAGATAGGGGGCGACCATGCCGCACAGCTGCGGGACATCGGCCGGGGGCACCACGCTGTTGTTCAGCGTGAGCGTGACCGTTCCGCGGGTTGGACGCAGCACTCCGGCGATCATCTTCACCAGGGTAGATTTTCCGGAGCCGTTATTGCCGACGATGCCGACCACGTCGCCCGACATGGCCGAGAGCTCCACATCGCGTACGACCCAGCGGCCGACGTAGCGTTTGCAAAGCCCCTTGACGAGCAGCGATGCGGTCATTTGATGAAGATCTTCTGCATGGTGGGTTGCGAGCGGCGATCATCGACGAACAGGAAGTATGTTCCCGGGGCAATGTCATCGTTGACATCAACGGCGGCTACCACGCGTCGTTCAACGATCGATATGGTAGCCGACGAAGCGGGCTGCACCGGCTGCATTGCCATGTTCAGGATCGAGATGGTTACCGAAGAGCCAATGGTCGCACCGCCGACCGGTACGTACAGCGTGCGGGACATTGACCGGTCAAGCGGCTGCGGAAATGCCGATGTGGACTCAATCAGGGCGATGCCATCGACCACCAGGCAGGTGCTTGGCGTAGCATCGGAAAGGCTCACGCCCCAGCCCGTAGCAGAAATCGGCACATCGCCGGCTGTGGGCTCCGAGTGCAGACGGTAGCGGTACGAGAGAGGACGTTCGCGCAGGGTGTCGTTCGAGAGAGACCTTCCGTCATTGAAGGCCAGTAGAACATCGCCCGTGGCACGTGCGCCCGTTGGTGCGGTAAGACGCAGACGCGTAAGTATCGCCGTGAAGGGGACGCTTGTGCCCGATACTTCAAGTCCGTCACGAGGGATTTCCCGTTCCGAAGCGGGGCTCAATTCCGGCAGAAGAGACGCGCCGGGCATATACGGATTGACGGACCCGCGCGAGCCCGTTCGGTACATCGCTTCCACGGCGCTGCAGAAGACATCGTCGATCGACGTTCCCGCAGCCGTGCACGCCTCTACCAGAGCGGCAAATGGAGGACGCGCCTGTCCGATACGCTCCCACGTGGAGCGCAGGACGTTACCCGGCAAGGCGGCCAGCGCGTTGCCGAACCAGCCCCAAACGTAGCCATTCCTTCCCGGCGACCGGGCAAAGGACCATTGATCCGGACGTGTCAGCAGTGCTGAGGCATAGTACGCCCAATCGCGCACTTCGGGCCAGCAGCGCATTTCCATCCAGGTCGACGTCAGCTCGTAGAGCATACGGTGCTGCTCTACCATCGCGTAGCAGCCATTCTGGACGGCATGATGAAACTCGTGCGCGCAGGTAATGCGCAGCGCATCGAGTCCCGTTGTGGTATACGACGGACGTCCGCTGGCCGAATCCGTCGGACTGTAATCGTTGTCAATCTCAAGGTAGCACAACCAAAGCGGGGTGGGCACTTCGCGCAGACGTCTGTCCGGGGTGGCAATTCCATAGAAGCCCTTTGGGCCCAGATCCTGCACGTACACGTCCAACGCAGGCGAGCCTCCATCGGCCCCGTCGGAAGGGGGCGGGGTGTATCCGAGCGTGTCGATCTCCACGCGCCAGGCATGCTCGAGGGCGCTAATACACTCATCGACATAATCCGGAAGTCCGTTGCCGGACGCATCTGTGGTATCGACCGCGTTTGCACCCACCACATCATAGTGCACACGGAACCGCCCCGTTGCCGATTCGGCAAACTTCTGCAGCATCGGACGCGTGGCCTGAATCTCTCCACGCTTGATCGCTTCGAGTCTCTGGGGCTGCGAGCGCTGCGCGAAGCCGCACTTATCCGGGATGGAACTTTGCGCCCACGAGGTCAGGGTAAAAAACAAAAACGCGAACAGGACCAGGCCCGTTCGCGATACTCTGCAGTTTCTAAGCCAAGCCACGGTGCTCAGCGGAACATTTCCTTGATCATTCCCCACGTGCGCTTGATGCCGCTAACGTTATGGACAACACCGACGCTGTTGGAGTAGCTGACATTCTTGTCGACGGCAACAACCTTCAGGCGATACGTGAAGTAGTTCCGCGTGATGGTCTCGTTGTTTCCATCGCGCTTGCCAAAGGCCTCATCATCCGTGAACGAGTACGATTGATTGCTGCCTTTTGCACTGACGCTACCAACGTATCGGAAAACGTTATCGGAGCCGGCGCGTTCAACCTCGTACACGGCAACGTCGCTCTCTGCATTCGACTTCCATTCAAGGACGATCGAGTTGCCATTGGACTTCGCTTGAAAGTACTGCAACGTCACCTGCACCGCATTTGCAGTGATGACGCCAAGGGCGAGAACGAGGATGATGGCGGTCCGTTTCATCTGTCGCAATATACTATCGGAGGTCGTTTTCCGTACTATTGCCCCCCTGATGATACCTGGAGGTAATCCCACGAACTTCGGCCAGTTCAAACGTGCTGTGCTGGGTCTGACACTGGCCATTCTTTTGGCCTCTGCGTCTTTGTTTGCGCAGCAGTTGACCGGACGTGTCACCGGGTTGGATGCTGATGGAGTTGTCCGCCCCTTATCAGGCGCATCGGTATTCTGGAAAGGGGCTTCTGGAGGCGTCCGAACCGATGCCCAGGGGCAGTTCCGACTCTCACGAGAGCCGGGCCGTGA
>CANHFG010000144.1 GCA_947459875.1 Ignavibacteria bacterium | reverse complement strand
TTGAACTCGGCGATCGTGGCACTGTCGATGTGCTGCGCCGATCCGATCGGAGACCATTCATAGGGCGTCCCGGCGTAGAGTGCCTTTTGCGCCTTTTCCAGCCAGCCTCCGTAGGGCGCATTGTCGTAACGGTTCTTGCGTTCTTCCTTCACCACGCCGCGCTGGGTTTCGACGCCGATGCTATTGACGTTGAGCTTGCGCATGCGCTGAGCCTCGATCCACAGACCAAGCCGGACCTGATTGGACGGGAGCACAAAGTGATAGACCGTCTGATCGTTACTCGTGAAGGCATTCAGCTCGCCCCCTGCCCCACTGATCAGTTTGTCGATCGATGCTCGCTCGATCTTGTCTGTCGACTCGAACATGAGATGCTCAAAGAAGTGAGCAAAACCTGTGCGCGCAGGATCCTCGTCGCGCGAACCGACCTTGTAATGAAGCACCGTGGCTACCACCGGCGCTGAGTGGTCCTCATGCAGGATCACATGCAGTCCATTCGGTAGATCATACTCGGTATAGATAAGGGGCTTGTACTGCGCCAACGTGCCGGCAATCTGCAGGCAGAGGAGCGTCAGCACGGCTATTCCATGCATTATGGGTCGTTTCATGCGTCCACGGAGTTGTTGGAGGATTGACGTCGAAGAAAGGCCGGAAGAATACGAAGCACAGCGCTAAATCGTGCAATCACCACGGCAAAAAGAGACAGAATCGCACACGTCACAGCAAGCCAATCGCCATGTCGGGCATAGAAGGTCTGCACATTGTTTGGCCGGACCTGCACAGTGGACGCCATACGTCGCAGCACGGGGAGTTCCTTTTCAGAAGTGCCGTCAGCGCTGATGATTCCGCTGACTCCTGAATTAGCACAGCGAACCACCGGACGGCGAAACTCAATCGCGCGCATACGGGCAATATCATAGTGTTGACGCGGGCCCCACGTGCCGTTGTACCACGCATCGTTCGTTATGACAGCAAGAACATCAGCACCATTGTTGACCATGTCGCGTGCAACATCGGGATAGATGGATTCGATACAGATGATCGTACCAATTCGTGCGATGGTATCGCCATTTCTGATAACAGGAAGAGGATGCCGCTCACGCCCCTGACCCCACGCAGAGATGCCAACACCCCATTCGAACCATTTCATGGCAAACGAAAGCTGATCGGCAAACGGAAGACGCTCGGCAAACGGAGTTAGCATGGTCTTGCGGTGCACCGGAACATCGGTACGTCCGGGATTGACAACCATGGCTGCATTGAAATGATCATACTTCACATCAGTAGCCACAGCCAGTGACCGTGCTGACGCTGGCGCAGTCCCATCGGGATACACCATCATGTCTGCAAACCCCGTAAGCAGTGTCGTGCCCGACGTGTCAACCCACCTGCGAACATCCATCCAATCGGCGATGTAGCGGTAGTTTCTGATGACATAGGGGATAGCCGTTTCGCTCCATAAGGACACATCCGCCCGTACTCCCTGCCTCCGCAATGAGTCACTGACTGCTTTATGAATACGAAGCTGATCGGAGGGGGCTGACCACTTGTCCCACGGGTTGATGTTTGGCTGAACGATCTCAACTCTTAGGCCACCTCCTTTGTTGAGCCACTCGGAGGAACTACGCCTGACTGAGCCAGCTGCCGACAGACCGACCCAGAGCACAACGGCAAAGATCAACAAGCCAGCTGACCGTGCCGCGGATTCACGATGCAGCAGGGCTGCATAGACGAGGGTATTGACCGCCATGATGGCGAACGAGATCCCGTACACGCCTACAACTTCTGCCATCTGGGCCGATGGCACATCGACCATTGAATACCCAACCGTGAGCCATGGATAAGAAAAATCAGTCTGTCCATGGATCCATTCACCGGCTGTGTAGACGACAGGAATCAGGACAGCAGTCGCAGTTCGGGATAGCCGCTTCGAAAGCCAGACAAGGGTTAGCCATGGGAGCATTA
Source organism: Ignavibacteria bacterium (assembly GCA_947459875.1). Lineage (GTDB taxonomy): Bacteria > Bacteroidota > Ignavibacteria > Kapaibacteriales > Kapaibacteriaceae > UBA10438. The sequence continues at coordinate 1,308 of CANHFG010000144.1, read as the reverse complement.
GCAACAACGGGTGAGCCAGCCACACGGCTATTCCACTTGCCAGGAGGTATGGGTCCGTCTGCTCCTGCCAGCTACTAATCCACCAGTTGCAGAGTCCGTGAAACACAAAAAAGCATACATACAGAGGCCCAACAACGCTGCTTTGTGACGATTCTTCGATCTGCGAAAACAGCGTCCACATCAAAGGGACAAACGCCACGAGCATGATCTCTGCCGGTACGGACAAAGTGGAGTGACAATATGCTACTCCGCATAGGAGTCCGCTCACGGCGGCACTGAGGTATCGGGACTTCATAGAGGGTTAGGGTGAGGCAAAACTACAAACGGCCCCCGTGCACTGCACGGGAGCCGTTTGATTGAATTCGACAGTATCGTCGAAGCAGCGAAACTTACTTCGTCACCGTGACGGCTGATGAGACAGCCAGGCCACTGCTGCGTACCACGAGCGTATACGCACCAGATGGAAGCGTAGCAGCAGAGAAGCGAACGTTGTGCGTTCCTGCGCTGCGTGTCTCATTTAGAAGTGTCGCGACTTCCTGACCTGCTGTGTTGACGAGGAGAACTTCCACGCGGCCGGCTTCTGCAAGTCCGAAAGTGACCGTAGAAGCATCAGCAACTGGATTAGGAGAGATCGTGGAGATCCACAGACCACTTCCTTCGCCGTCGATTGTCACGTTGACGTCACTTGTCGTAGCACGTGATCCATCCTTGTCGACAGAAGTCAGACGATAAGAATACGTTCCTGCTGCCAGGTTCTGATCGGTGATCGAGTAGTCCTTGCGGCTTGTTGATGCACCCGTTGCATTGACGGTGCGTACAACTCTGAACGTAGCGTCGCTTGTGATGTCTCCTGCCTTAACACTCGTGAGTTCGGCACGCTCTACCTCGAAGCGATCGAGAGCCGTCTCGCTTGATGTTGACCAGAACACATCGACGTTCTTACCGCGTGCCTTCGCATCAAACGAAGCGATCTGAACGGGAACCAGTCCACCGCCATTGGTTTCGAAGAAGTCAAGGATGCCGCGAACAACGCGCTCGACACCTGTACGCAGTACTGTTGGCGACGAAGAGCGTGCGAAGTGACGCCAATCGACACCGAGATAGACAGTGTTCGCTGTCAGTCCTGCAATTGCCGTGCCCATGATCGAGTCAGTCGTTGAACGATCACCGCGACGATACGAGTATGCAGCATTCACTACACCCGACGTTGTTCCGCTCGAGAACATCGACACGAGCGCTGGTGTAGGTTCAGCATCACCCGTGAATCCTGTGCGAGTAACGAGTTCGCTGTTACCACGAGCAATCGCA
>CANHFG010000143.1 GCA_947459875.1 Ignavibacteria bacterium | reverse complement strand
TAGCTGTCCCAAAAGTTTGATTGTTATACCATGACATGAGCGAGCGCCTCCGTAGGTTGCTTGTGTCAGAAGCACGTGCTGAAGACCACGGTTCATACGCAATACAGGTAGGACAGTCATGTGGCTGCCGGGTTATCATTCATTCATTTTTTGAAAGGATCGTTCTATGAAACGATTCATCACTTCAGTAGCGCTGCTCGTGTGCATCATGCTCATGACCGGCAGTTTCGTTCAGCTCGTTGCCCAACCGAACACAGCGGGGGGGGGGGGCCTCAATATGATCGGGTAAAGGCATGTGTTCCAGACTGTCCCGAGACCCCGTTTGAGGACGCGTCTAATCTCACGGGCCAGGTGTTTTTCGAGTCAGTGGTAGAAATCTGTAGGGGATGTTCGGTCAGTGTTCAATGGACGAAGAGGCTTGCTTGCGGCCGGTTCTATGATATCTACATCGATCGTATCACCAGTAGTAATATGAATGACCCAGCTTGCATGACATGCTTCGCGCGGTACACAACTAAGGAGCTCCTGACGATGGCATCGATCAAGCTGCTTGAGTTGAACCCGATGGGTTTTCCGCCGACGGATAAGAAGAAAGACACCTGCATTCCCAACTACCGCGTTGTGAAAGGTGCGTGCTGGGGAAAAACGCGGTACAACGTTGGTAGTGTCGACAACCCGTATTACATGCACCGTGCAATTGCATGTCCAACAAACGCAACGTGCTGCGTTGACTACTTCGAGGTCTGCATGGTCAATAGAAAGCGTGTTGCGACCCCCCGCGTGGCAGGCCCCGACGAGATACCGCTACCGCCCAGCACTGTCTGCAACGACATCTCCCTAACCCCTGGCTCGGTTGACGTTATCTACCAAGAAGCCCTCTTTGATTGCCATCCGGTGTGCGGTCCGGTTCAACCTACTGAAGATCCCTGAAAGCGGAGCATAGTCAGCAGCTGTCTTTTGGGAACCTTCACATCGAAAACTCAATGATCTATCGAATCGGAGCCTCCACATGAAATCCTCATACAGTCCTTCCGTTATTTCGCCGCTGCTCATGGTTGTTCTCTGCATGATCTGTCATGCTCCGAGTTTCTCGGGTCAACCGCCGTGGAAGCTGTTGCTTACCTACCCTCGCGAGTGCGGACAGATGGCAGCTGCAACGTCGCCCGACGGCAGGCATGCCGTGACGATTGGGTGGTGGGGGTCGATGTACTTCTCGCGTGATTCCGGGCAGACCTGGAAACTGAAACAGACGGGCATATTTGAGCCATTTGAGTCAGTTGCCTACTACTCCGAGACAGGAATTGCCATTCCTGTCTCCAGTGGCGCGGTTCTGCTGAGTGACGATGAGTTTCAGACGTGGACGAGAGTGACCGTCGATGCGTCGGATAGCCTTACGCGGCTACGACGCGTAAAGCACAACACGCTGTTGTGCGTAAGTCGTGATGGAGTGGTGTACCGCAGTAGCGATGGTGGACGCAGCTGGTCTGCCGTGTATCGGGGCACCACTCCACTCTACGACGTCGCCGTTTCGCGCGACGGACGTGCCATTGCCGTCGGGAGCAGGGGAACTGTTCTGATGAGTCGCGACACCGGCGTGACGTGGACGCCGACGCCAGGCAGAGGCCCGGATACCATACGGCTGCTGCTGGCGGCGTTTGTGCGAGATTCGATCTGGATGATCGCCGGTGATACAACATATCTGGCGCGCAGCACAGATAACGGGGCCACATGGAGCAAGCGTGAGCCTATTCCGAGTCTGACGGGGCGCAGATTCACTGTCCGAAGTCTTGCATTCAACGATTATGGAGATGGGTTGCTTCTTCATCGTAACATGTTCAACCCTGACGGATACCTGTCGGTATCCAGGGATGACGGCGACACCTGGGACAGAGCGAGGGCGAGCAACATCATAGGGACGGACGCTATGTTCATGACCGACATCGCTTTCTTCCCGAACTCCTTCACAGGCATCATCTCAGGCGTGATTATCGAGCGGGTCTCATGGATACGATTATCAGAACAAGAGGATCGATGGCTAGACAGAAGCATTCTGGAAGCACGGTACTGGGACGATCATCCCAACGACAAGGCTCCGCTGTTCTATACCCCCACAAAATGGGGAACCTATCTTCTTGGCCGCGATCATCAGAAAGTGCAGATGGTTACCGAGTACTCCCCTGATGATGATCAGCCGATTCGGCAATGGAAACAGAACGACAGCTCCAGCTGGCGAATGCTTGATACAGCATCACAGGAAACATACAGCGTTGGCTGGCGCTACTATGGGGCCGATAAACTCAGCGATCACCAGATGGTGATCTATGCCGATTCGACCAGCAATGAAAACTTTAGCACGGACTATTACGGCCGTCTGCTGCGTACGGACGACGCCGGGGCTACGTGGAGAGTAACCAAACTCGACCTGTTCAACGGCGAACCACGAGCTCTCTGGAAGTCGGCAATGAACGGAGTGATAGGAGATGAGTATGCACGTGACTATATCTCCACAACTGATGGTGGGGCAACATGGCGCAAGCAGATCATCCCCTCCAGTTATGACTATCATTATCTACTCCACGTAACACAGGATAGTACGGGCTATGTCGGTATTGGTGTTACCGATGATCGAATTCGCACGGACCTCATGTATTCATCGAATGGCCTCGATTGGAACGTTATACTTTCTGACATTCCCAAAGGTCGCCGCGTATTGAAGAATGGACGCTTCATGCTGATCCTGGCACGTGATGCAGTGTACGGAGTGGAGATCGCCGCCGATGGCTCGTGGGCCAAGCTTACCCGACGCTGCGATTCTGACGGCCTCGATGCAGGTGACGATGGTCTGTCCTGCTTTGCCAATGACATCCTGGTTACCATGCGATCCGGCGGTTCAATGATGATGTCGATGGATTCCGGCTGCAGCATGATCGGCCGCTTGCGAGATCCACTGCTTGATTACCTGCATGTGAACAGAATGTCGGTGCTCAACCGATTGTTCGCACTCAACGATGTTGTTTATCTGGCGTTCGGGAAGGGACAGATCGCCAAGGGGTTTGTCAACGCCACTACCACCGGCATTGAGGACCATGGTGACATCTTAACCAACCCACCGTTTCCGAATCCGGCAAGAAACCGAGTGTCTATCCGCGTCGGGTGGTTCGTCACCGTTGCCCCATCCGTCATCACACTGAAAGTCTACAACAGTTTGGGTCAGGAGGTCCGCGACCTTACCACGGAACTGAGATCCCGTGTTGACGGCCTCTCATCGACCGTTACGATCGATATCTCCGATCTGCCGCCCGGAGTCTACTACGCCGTC
>CANHFG010000142.1 GCA_947459875.1 Ignavibacteria bacterium | reverse complement strand
GTATCGACCATTGAGTATCTGCATGGACGGAACGAAGTTCAACTATAGCGGACACATCGACCTGATCGATCGCCTCACGTTCTTTCAGGGGGCTGCCAGCGGCGCTACCCGCAAGTTCAACTTCGACTTCTACGCCAAGGCCTTCGGCGTCGCCTCCCCAAAAGCGGCAGGCGTCGATGGCTCCAAGGTCGGCGACCTCTTCCATGCCGGCCAGCACGCCTCCATCGCCGAATACTGCCTCCGCGATGTGGCTTCAACGTGGGAACTGTTCAAAGCCTGGGAAGCGGTGCTGAGATTTTGATCAGGTGTGAGGTTCGGGGTGTGAGGTGTGGACGAATGTGGTACTTGATCCTGACCGTTCGGGTTGACCATGATGCAAAACGCCGCAAGGGTATCAATGACCGTCCACATGAGTGTAGAGTCGAACATGCAGGGATTCATTGAGCGCTAGCGTACGATAGTTGGAACAGCATGTCTGCATGAGTCCCCATTGATAACTACGAAGTAGAGACCTGGGCCAAGTTCGGAGGGAACTTGGATGTGAACGATTTTCGCGGCCTGATCAAGGGGCTGAACCGACACTCGGGTGTTCCGGCCAAGAACATCAAGCAAGTTTACTTCAGGCCGATCAGAGCACGCGTGAATTGTCATGTTCAATGTCAACGAGCGATCAACGGGATTAGGATACAGTCGTGGCTCTGGACACCGTTCCCTCGACGCAGTGTTGTCCTGCGTGCTGGTTGTCGGAATAACTGGCGCTACAAGAAACACGCATCTGTCTTCGGTTGAGACGACAAACCGATCAGCGAGCCCCCAGACTAGTGTCACATCCTCTCGCATCGTGAATTCGTCATGTCGACCACTCGGATACACCCGATGCCAACGGCCACGGCCAACGTGAAGAAGCATGTATCCGTTCACCGCTGTTGCGTATCCCTCCCACGAAGTACCGCCAGAGTCAACGACAAAAGCAGAGGTATCAGTCGCACCTAGGATTGAAGTGGCTAGCGTAAGGGTTCCTGATAATGGGGAGGTGTCCGACGCAATGAGAACAATAATGGAATCGCTGCTAACTGATCCGAAGTAACCGGTAGATACTCCGAACGTGGCCCCTTCTATCTTCTTCCACGCACCGGCGACATACTCGTACAATCCTTCGCCTTCGATCGTCTTCGTCCTATCTGGACGCTCAGCCCAGGCAAGCGTCCTGCCTGCTAAGGTCATAACGGCAGTCCGATAGTACGTCCGGAATTGGCCGCTGTCCTGTTGGGGCCATCCGGCAAGGCTCAACGTATCAACTATACCGGTGGAAAGGTTCCTGCGGGTGATGCCATCCTTCGTTGCCAACAGCAGTTCATTTGTTCCTTCATGGAGATCGGCATCAATCAGGCGGCCACGATCGGCTGGTGGTGAACTATAGAGCGTGTCATATCCTGATGCGGATACACGAACGACCCATCCTGTGCCGACAAGAAAAATGTCGGAAGATCGGTAATCAATGCTGCCCTTTAGATCATCCAGAGCTTGTCGTGACAGGAGCGTATCTAAGGACACGGTGGCTGTGGTGTCGAAACGATACCATCCGTGTCCCCAAATCGATGCAATTCCCCAGCCCTGTCGACACGTGGCAATGGTGCGGATCCGTACTCGTTCAGGGCTGCAACTGATGGGTGCCGAACGCAACGTCGACATCGATATGCGGTCATTACGACCTGCAGCGGAGATCACAAGACTACGCTCGTTGCCCGTCTTCGATGGAAAGATGTTGGGTCTGTAACTGAAATCAGACAGATACACAAACAGATCAAGCGTTCCCACTAAAACCGTATCGACGATGAATCGTGCCATGCACCGACTGCCGTCAACTGCTATCACAACAACCGTGTCATTGCCTGGCCACGTCATTACTCGGCGGTATTCAATCCCTGATGGTGCACGAAGCGTCTTGACGCTATACCCCTGGCCCGTTGGTCTATACAGTTCTAAAGACCGTTGCGTGACATGGCATACGGTTTCATTGAGAAGGCAAACTCCTCCAGAGCGTGTACCCTCGATGATCCGAAGCACGCCAATGCTGTCAACGTGGTAAATGGCTCTGAAAGCCGTCCTATCAGGCTGGCACAACAAGATCAGACGCCCCTTAGGGGTTACGAGAATCTCACGGATGCTTGCTCTGATCTTTACAGTGTCGATCCACAAATCACGCTCTGTCCAGCTTTCGCCATCATCCGTGCTGACAAACAGACCTGTGTGCGCCGTTGAGTAGCGATCCTGTCCGTAACCAGCATACAGCGTGCCATCGGGACCAATTGCTATGGCAGGATTGTAAGGAGGTACACCCGGCGGTCGGATGCTCTTCCATTGTGCCATCTCTCGATCATATCGCACGAGACCATCCGGTCCGGCGCTGACAAACACGTATCGACCATCTGACGACAGCTTTAGACCGAAACCGCTGGCGTCATCCGGGCACGGTTCGAACTGATCACACTTAACCTTTTGGTAGGCATCATTGCCGACAGCCACGTAAAGAGCATTCGCAAAAAGTACGCGCACGCTGTCACGCTCATCGTACTGTTCGACCGATACCGGGAATCGAACTGGTGTCATTTCCTGTGACCTGCCGGTGAAAGATACACCGCACAGTAAGGCTAATGAAGTGCACAAAAGCAGACACTGATGTTTGACGCTCAGAATCATAATGGACATCCTCCAACGATGATACTATGCATCGGTCTTATTGGCCGCATGCTGGGTTAAACTCTTCGTCGCTGCGATCCATGGTGCACGATTCATTGACTCCACCTCCTCCACATCGACCTCCCTGTAACTTAAATGTATGTACTCTAACTTCTTCAAAGACCGGCACGATTGGTGCGACAACCTCAACACCATCTTTCTTTGCACTCACCTTTAGTACGTACACACAGTAACTATTGCCACAGCTCGTAAGGCACCAATACTCGTTTGTTGTCTTCTCCCAATTCCAACAGGCAGGCATTGAAAACACCCACTCATACGGCTTCTCGGTTACTTCCCAGCGATTATGAGCCGGTTTCCACTCTACTTTAGGAAGTCCCATTCCGCAGGGATTACTGCAGACCATTGTGCTAAGGACCCCTCGTATGAGCTCTTTTCGCAGCTCTGGTGTAAGAGGCCTGCCCGGCTCAGCATGATCCAAATTGCCGTCTCGCACGGCGAATCCGCCCCTTACGCTTCGGGGATGTGGCGTTCCGTGCGTAGAACATAGATGTATTGGCCTAGTTCTGCTGAGAGCAGGAAGATGAAGGCCGAGTAATACAGCCATAGCGCAAATGACGCCAGGGCTACGTAGCCGCCGTAGAACTTGCTGAAGTT
>CANHFG010000141.1 GCA_947459875.1 Ignavibacteria bacterium | reverse complement strand
CCTGACTCGCATCCGGCGAGCAGGCACCGGCAAAGAAGCACCCCTGCGCATCGCGATACTGAACGGTCCACGTGGCTCCGCCGTTGGTAGACTTCGCTACTGTTGCAAGCCGGTCAAGCTCGGCCAGGCAGTAGAGCGTTGATGGACGGGAGGGGGCGTACTGCACGCTGATTCGGCCGACGCCGCCGACCAGACCGTTCATGCGCGTCGTCCAGGTCTGTCCTGCGTCGGTTGTCATGCTGATGCCGTCCTGAGAAACGGCTGCTGCCCACTGATCGGGATCGTCGGGATTCATCGACAGGTCATAGACCTGACCCGTTCGCACGCGCGCCCACGTGAGCCCCTTGTCCGTGCTCTTCCAGACGCCGGCATCAGCGCCCATGGCTCCGCACATCATCAGGTTCTTGTTCTTCGGATGAATGTACACCCGCGAAAACGCCCCAACGTTGGTAAGAGCGAACACATTCCATGTCTGCCCGGCATCGGTCGATCGCATCAGTCCGCAGCCGAAGTACGTATTGGCGTTGATGACCTGCTCGCCCGTGCCGGCATAGATGATGTTCGGATCATCGGGGTCGATACACAGAGCGCCCATGGCAATGGCGTTGACCTGATCCATCATCGGCTGCCATTCCTCGCCGGCGTTGGTGGTCTTCCAAACGCCACCGGCAGCTGCACCGATGTAGATCACGTCTTTCTTGACCGGATCGAAGGCGATCGTCTTGATGCGTCCACCGACGGCATACGGACCCTTCTGTGTCCAGCGTGGCGTCTCTGCCTGCGTCTCTGCCGAGAGCTTTGTCGAGCGACGCTGCACCTCATTGAGAGCCTTGACTCGAAGGTTCGTCGAAGGGGGCTCTGCGGTCCCGAATCGGCGCTGATGATAGTCAAGGAATCGACCGCGGATCTTGGTCGCCCCGTCGAGTTTGACGTTCAACGTCGGATCGGTTCCGGCCACGGTGCTCACGCGCAGGAGCATCAGCAGAACCGGCAGGAAGGCAAAAGGAGTCTTCATGGCACAAATCTACTGTGGAAACACTCGGTGTAGGCAGACGAATACACCACTGCAACTGTTGTTTTCAAGCTGCCGGAACGCCCGCTCGTGCGCGGATGTTATCATGCGCCATGTCGCAGACGCATACTACCTCTACACTCGTTCTCGGTGCCGGCTACGCGGGCCTTACCTGTGCTGCCCTGCTGGCCCATGAGGGACACGAGGTGACGCTGCTGGAGTCGCATGAAACGCTCGGCGGATGCGCCTCGTTCTTCCGCATCGGTGAATGCACCTTCGACGTTGGCGCGACGACTGTCAGCGGTGTCGTCGACACGCAGCCGGCCGGACGCGTGTTCGGTCACCTTGGCCTGCAGCCGGAATTCATCAAGCAGGATCCGGGCATGCTGATCCGCATGCCGGAGTTCGACGTTGTGCGATACGCCGATCAGCAGCAGTGGACGGCCGAGGCCGAGCGTCTGTTTCCGGGCGGACGCCAAGCAGCGTTCTGGCAGGACCTTTACGCCATGGAGCGCCGCGTCTGGTCGCTCGTGCAGGGGCTGACGCATTTCCCGCCAACAAGCATGAGCGACGTGCTGCGCCTGGTCACACCTGCGGCCATCGCCGGCATACCTCTTGCGCCCGGACTCGTGCGTCCGATGGACGTGCTTATGGAAAAGCATGGCGTGCATCGCAACGCTGCATTCCGGCGGTTCATCAACGAGCAGCTGTTGATATCGACGCAGAACACCTCAGACAAAGCCCCCTACCTGACAGCGGCGATGGGTCTGACCTATCCGAGCGAAACCTATTACCCGGTGGGCGGCATGTACCGTCCGGCCCTGCAGCTGATGCGCCATGCCACAGCGCGTGGTGCAACGGTGAAGTTCCGCCGGCGTGTGTCGGAGATCACAAGGGAGGCAGGGGGCTGGAAGGTCACGTGCTCCAACGCAGAGGTGTACCACGCCAAGCGCGTCGTCTCGTCGATTCCGATCTGGAACATGGCCCGAATCACACAGCAGCAAGTACGATCGTACTTTGAGCGCATGGCTTCACGCTTCGATCATGCGTGGTGCGCCATCACGGTATACCTCACGCTGCGCGGTGTGCCGAATTTGCCAAGTCGGTACGTGCAGATGCATCTCGACCGTGACATCCCTTATGTGCATTCGGGTTCACTGTTTCTTACGGTGTCGCACCCCGATGACCGGTACAAGGCACCCGAGGGTGTCACCACGATCACCGTCAGCACGCATGCGCTGGCTGATGATTGGAGGGGGCTTAGCGCCGAGGAGCATGATCGTCGACGTGATCTTGTGCGCACGGCGATGGTCGAAGCTATCCGACGCAGTATGCATGAGTTCGAAGGCATGGACATCGAGCGCGTGGATGTCGGCACACCGTATACCTGGCAGCGCTACACGCAGCGACACGATGGATTTGTCGGCGGCATCCCGCACGACGTGCGACGCCCCCTTCCGCTGCTGCCGCCAAACAAGACGCCATTCGAGGGCCTGAACATGATCGGCGACAGCGTCTTCCCGGGTCAGGGCATGCCGGCCGTGATGCTCGGGGCCTGGAACACCGTTGCCCGTATCTTTGCCTCATGAGTGAGGCCGTACATGCGATGTTCTCGGACATCGCCCCGCGATATGATGTGACCAATTCGGTTCTCTCACTCGGTGTGCATCACCTGTGGAGAGCCGCAACGGTGCGCGCCAGCCGAGCTCGCGTCGGTAGTCACGTGCTGGACTGTGCCACGGGCACGGGCGATCTGGCGCTGAGCTTCAAAAAAACTGTTGGTCCGACCGGACGCGTGCTCGGAACCGACTTCAATGCCGACATGCTCTCGCATGCTCCCGCAAAGGCGCGCGGCATGGGGCTCGACGTGGAGTTCGAAGTTGCCGATGCCATGAAGCTCCCGTATGCCGATGCGAGCTTCGACGTTGCGAGCATCAGCTTCGGCATTCGCAATGTTGATGATCCGCGCGTGGCCCTTACCGAAATGGCCCGCGTGGTCAAACCCGGCGGACGCGTGGTTGTGCTTGAGTTTGGTCAGCCCCGTGGCCTTATGGGGCTTGCCTATCGCTGGTATTCGCGCACCATTATCCCGCTCATCGGTGGCCTGCTGACCGGAAACCGCAAGGCATACGAGTATCTGCCAACCACTGCCGCGGCTTTCCCGTGCCGCGAGGAGTTTCTCGAGCTAATGCGCTCAACCGGTCTGCTGGAAGATTGCCAGTACCAGGAGCTGACAGGTGGTATCGCGTTCTTGTATAGCGCCGTCAGGCGCGCCTGACGGAGGGAAGCCGAAGCGGAGGGAAGCCGAAGCGGAGGGAAACCTGCGGAGGGAAACGCGCTTCGCGCGAGGGAAACCTGCGGAGGG
>CANHFG010000140.1 GCA_947459875.1 Ignavibacteria bacterium | reverse complement strand
CGAGATGATGCGCCCGTCGCAGGAAGCCAGCGATACGAGTCCGTTATGACGGTAGTTCGAGAGTCGCACAAAGAGCTTCTCCGTGCCCTGCCGATGAGGCCGCTGGGGTTGTTGTTGTGATTTTACAGAAATTGTGCCCATGAAAAGCACGAGCACGATACAGGCAGGGAGCCATCTCATGCGGCAAATATGCCGAGGCCCGGCGATTTATCTCTGCCTCATAATGATCATGGCAGGTGCTACTGTCAGTTCAGCGCAGGTCCCTTTCCGCACCCTTCAAGTGGATGAGCGTCGTGATCCCTATCCCGGTTACTATCTTTTTGCGACGAACTCGTCCGATTCCATTGGCCTGATGGATCACTCAGGTGAGGTTGTGATTAAAGTCGCAACGGGCAAGCATGCCAACCCACGTGTGGATGTCGAAGGGAAGCTTTCGCATTTCACGGCCATCACGACGCCATCTGGGCAGACACCGGTCTTTGTGATCCGCGACCGCAATCTTGTTGCGGTCGACACCATCTTTCCGGTCGGGTCTGTGGTTGCCGACTTTCATGAAGGACGCATCTGGTCGGACTCGTCATTTCTCATGCTCGGCTTTCGATACACGCTGATGGATCTTTCGGCCGTTAAGCCCGGCGGCAATCCCAATGCGACGGTCATTGAAGGGGTTATCCAGGAGATCGGCTTTGACGGGCAGTTGCTGTTCGAATGGGGCTCTCTCGATCATATCCCCGTTGATCAGACATGCGATGACACCGACCTGTCGCAGGTGATGGTCGACTACATCCATATCAACGCCGTGGAGCGCGACAGCGACGGGAATCTTCTCGTTTCATGCCGGCACACGGATGAGGTGATCAAGATCAACCGGCTTTCCGGAGCCGTCATGTGGAGGCTCGGGGGCTCGGCATCCAAGGGCAACGAGTTCCGTTTTTTGAACGACACCATCAGTGGTTTTGTCGGTTTCTCCCATCAGCATTCAGCCGTGCGTTCAGCCAGCGGAAACCTTCTGGTGTTTGACAATGGCAATCTCAAACCCGAGCCGATTCAAAGCCGCGTTGTGGAGTATGAGGTTGACGAAGCAGCCAAGACCGTGCGCCGTGTGTGGTCCTACACGCCGTCAAGTCCGATGTTCTCACCGACGATGGGCAGCGTAAAAGAGCTGCCATCGGGTTCGTTCGTGATCGGATATGGATCGGGTTCAGGAGTCGGATCCGGCAAGTCGCCGATCGTGGCCGAAGAGATCAACCGCAGCGGACGCGCAGACATGCGTCTGTCGATCATCGGCACCCGGTCGGTGGCGGCGTACCGGTTTAACAAGGTACAGTTCGGTATGACCGGCCTTTGGCGCGAGATTGCCTCGGCAGGGAAGGTCGCCGCGGTGGTTGGGGACAGTTCGACGAACCTCGAATTGGACCTTAGCGGTGTTGCCCGTCCTACCTCGATCGTCATCGAAAAACATCACTACCGTCCGCACCGAATTGATGTTGCCGCTGATGGTATGTGCAGCGTAGCCCCATACCGCTGGATCGTGCGTGCTTCGGACAGTCTGTCGCTGTCAGGTTCGATGAGTATCCTGTCGGCCGGACTGACATATGCCGACCCCTTGGACGACTATACCTTGTACTGGCGTGCCGAAGAAGGGAAGGGGGCTTTCCAACGAGAGTCTCGGGCCAGCTACGATAGTGCTTCTGCTGGGTGGAAGTTGCCGACGTTCCGAAGCGGAGAGTACGCGCTGGCAACGGCATCGTGCATCGTTCCGAGGCCAATCTCACCGGCAGACTCTTCAACGGTGGAGCAATCGCGGCCAACACTTGTCTTCAGCTCTGCTGCCGCCGCGACAGCCTATGAAGTTGAGGTGTCGCTCGACCCCGCTTTCGGCAGTACTCTTCTGCAGCAGAGCGTGGGAGATACCTCGCTGACATTGTCTGTTGATCTTCCCCGCAGTGAGCGATGCTTCTGGCGGGTGCGGCGCGTGCGCGCAGATCGATTCGGACCATGGAGCGGGACAATGTCGTTTACGGTGCGTGCTGTGAGTCCGGTGCTGGTCTTCCCCGTATCGGGCACTGACACACTGGATATGGCCGTCACCGATACCTTACGCTGGCGCAGATTTGCGCGTGCCAGCGCCTACACGGTGAATGTCCGCGACGCTCGAAGTGACGAACTTGTTCTCGAGCGTACGACGGCCGACACTATGGCGGCACTTCCGGTAGACATCCGGCATTCACGACCATACCGTTGGGACGTGCGGGCGGTTACCGATACCGGCACGACAGCATCAAGCACATCTGTCTTTGGTACGCTTCCGGCTGTTCCGTGGATCGTCTATCCCGAGCCATCGACCCATCAGGCCGCCGAGCAGCCGCTGCGCGTCATGCATCGCCCCATCGCCGGTGCGGATTCCAGCCTCATCATCATCCGCGGCTTGGCAGGCGCTATTCTAAAAATGCAATCGATACCAAGCGGTCGATCTGCCTCAATCAGCGGTCTTCCCTCGGATCAGGATCTTTTTATGACGACCAGAGGTCTGGGCCGGTATGGCATCTCGGAGTCCGTCGTTCGCCGGTTCCGTTTGGTTCGTGGAGCATCCGTTCCGCCCATGGAACTCGTTCAGCCCCTTCCCTTTGACAAGATCCGCATGGGCAGTCAGGTTACGTACGAATGGCAACCTGTTACGGGAGCTGTTGATTACCACTTGCAGGCTACGACTTCCACCGCCTTTGACCGACCGGATCTCGACACGGTCATTTCCTCCACGCAAGTCGTGGCTGCATTGCCGGCGCAGGGACCATTTCTTCAATGGCGCGTGCAGGCCCGCACCGCCGATGGGATCGGACAGTGGTCGGATACTGTCCGTATCGCTCTGCGCCATGATCCCTTGACTGAGCTCCTACCCGTCGCACCGGCGTTTGGTCAGCGTGCGGTGCCCACAAGCGGCCGGTTTGAGATCAACCCCACAGACACTGCGGCAAGCGGGGAGATTCAGACATCGACCGACCCCTATTTTGACCAGGATGTTTCGACGTATACGCTAACAGGGCGTACTTCGCTCTATTCAGGACTGCCGCCGGGGCGCTTCGTTTTTTGGAGAGCCGTAAAAAAAGTTTCCAATGACATGAAACTTTTTGGCCCGTCATCAATTCTAGCAACCGACGGAGTAGCAACGGTACGTGGTTTTGCTGACGACAGCAACGCCTCCATTGCCTTCGACCGTGCCACGATGACACTTATCTGGACAAATGATCTGGCAGAAGTTGAATCTGTGGCGGCGTATGATCTGCTTGGAAGGAGCATTGCGTTAAAGCCGGTCGATGGCGTTTCCCGATGGAGCGTTTCTGGACATTCGTCCCAGACACCGTTGCTCTTCGTCGTCGTGCGCCTTGTTGGAAGACCTCATCCGATCAGGGCGACGATCGTCCAT
>CANHFG010000139.1 GCA_947459875.1 Ignavibacteria bacterium | reverse complement strand
CGGTGTCTCGTCTAGTCCTATTGGGTTCTTTCAGGTGTCCTGTTGCATACCAGCATGTGTAAGCATTTTCTGCAAGACCGAGAAGATCCCCAACTAGTAGTCCAAAACCTGAAACCTGAAACCCGAAACCTGAAACCCGAAACCTGAAACCTGAAACCTGAAACCTTGAAATTCCGCCTCCGCACAGTCGACCTTGTTATGCTGGTGATCAGTCTGGTGATCGGCATGGGGATTTTCCGTGCGCCGGCGACGGTGGCGGCGAGTTCGGGTTCGGAGTCGATCTTCTATCTGGCGTGGGTTGCCGGCGGCGTCATCGCATTGTGTGGTGGTCTGACCTTTGCCGAGATCGGACGTCGGCTGCCAGTGACCGGTGCCTACTACCGAGTCTTCGCAAGGGCCTACCATCCGCTTCTGGCCTTCGGCGTCAACGGCATCATCGTGGTGTCGAATGCGGCATCGGCGGCGGGCGTAGCGATCATAGGAGCCGAGTACGTCACGAGAGTGCTTCCCGATTTGCCCGTGCTGCCGCTGGCATGCATCTTTATCGTGCTGCTCTACCTTGTCAATCTGGCTGGACTGAAGACGAGCGTCACGATGCAGAACGTTCTGATCGGTATCAAGCTGGTGTTGCTGGCGTGCATCATTGCTGCTCCGTTCCTGGTGAGCCCCTTGGTTGCACCCACAGACGCGCCGGCGGCCGTACCGGCTCTGATCAACCCACTGTCGGCGTTTGGCACGGCGCTCATCGCCGTTGCCTTTACCTATGGCGGCTACCAGTCGACGATTAACTTCGGCGGTGATGCCTCTTCTGATGGCAAACAGGTGTCACGTGCGATCATCATCGGCGTTGTCAGCATCACTGCGCTGTATCTGGCCGCAACGTGGGCCTATGTTCAGGTGTTGGGATTCGAAACACTCGGCAGCTCCTCGGCAATAGCCTCCATGGTCATGGAACGTCTTACCGGTCCGGTAGGAACTTCCCTTGTTTCGGTAGCCCTGGCGATCTCCGTCTTCGGATACGTCAACGTAGCCATGCTTACCAATCCGCGAGTGATAACGGCCATGGCCGAGGACGGCGTGCTGCCGAAGCGCATGGCCATGTCGAATTCATCTGCCCGGGGCGTCAACGCCGTGACGCTATCGGTCTTCACGGCCCTGAGCATCGTCTGCGTCGTCTTTGGCGAATCGTTTGAAAAGATCCTCAACTACACCATCTTCCTCGACTGTATCGGCATGGCCACGGCGGCCGGTGCGTTGTTTCTTCTGCGCGACGCAGAGCCCCTTTCTCTGTCGAGTCGGATACTTGCTGCAACGTTTATCGCATCGTACATCTTCATCGCCGGAAGCATCTTCCGGGATGATCCCGCCGCGGGACTGTATGGTGTGGGACTGCTGGCACTGATGATCGGTGCATATTGGATGGTTCGACAACTATCGAGATCGACATGAAGAGTTTCACGCTGATACTGACGCTCCTTGTGGTGTGGCTGCAGCCTCTGGCGGCGCAGAAGCGCGCCTATATACCCGCGTACATCCGCGACACGTCAACGGTGGAGGGCAAACAGTTCACATGGTCCAAGACTGCCCAGAGCGCGAACTTCCTGATGATCTGGGGCGACTCGGTTGGCACGGATCCGTCAACGTTTCCCGGGGCCGATCTGCGGTTTGATCCCAAGCAGGTGCTCGATACGATGGAGTATGTCTACGCCCGCTGCAAGGAGATGGGCATGATCAACAGCTCCCCCGACTCGAAGGCCAACGTGTACAAGTACGTGATCGTGATGTACAACACCTATGGCGCTAAGGGGCCGCAGGGGTGGGCCAATGGATGGGCTGTGGATGACTCCATTGGTGCGTTCTGGGTTCATCCCAGTGCGACACGCGATGGCGGAGTGATCGCGCATGAGTTTACACATTCGCTGCAGGCAATGTTTCACATCGACAATCAGAATGCAGCTCGCGGCACAATGGCCATCTACGAGAACGATGGCCTGTTCTATGAGACCCACGCCAATTTCGTGCGCAATGCGATCTATCCTCAGGCCGTCACGTCGGACATTGATGCACATCATTATCTGATGCTTGAACCCGATTGGAAGTTCAACTACGAAGGCTATCACTTCCTGCTCTACGTGCACTCGACACTCGGCCTGGACATGGTCAGCCGCTTGTGGACGGAGTGGCGTCCGCTGGAATACCCTCTGCACACGCTCAAGCGCCTGAACAACATGTCGCAGTCGGAATTCAACGACTACATGTTTGACTATGCGCGCAGGGCTGCCACGTGGGACTATCCGAAGAACGACTGGGGACGGTATCTGCGCGAATCCCGGCGCGTTCGCATGAGCGCCGACTGGGGCCGCATCTGGGCACAGCGCACCTTTGATGTGCTGCGTCCGCTCGATACGGCCGCGCGACGTTTCTACTCAGCCCCCTACAATGCCCCTCAGGACTACGGCTATAACGTCGTGCCGCTCTATCCGGACGATCCGTCGCAGCCCGTGGTGGTGGACTTCGTTGGACACACGGAGGTGAATGATCATGCAGGATGGAGATATGGGTTCGTCACCGAAAAGGCCGATGGCACTGTGGGTAGAAGAGGAGAGGTGTACCGCGATGAGCGCCGGCGCATCTCCATGACGATGACCCCGGATGAAGCACGGATCTACCTTGTTGTGCTCGGCGCACCGGTCGATAGCATGCATGCCGACCCGGAGGTCCACAACACCTGGAATGGCAACCCCAAGCGCTTCCATTATCCCTATGAAGTGCGACTAACCAATGCCATGCCCGAGGGGTTCCAGCGTCCGGAGCTTGTTCGACCATACCTACGGACCATGCCCGGTAAGCCTCATTCCAATGGAGGGGGCTGGGTGGATGACCGCGCAAAGGTCGATGCCTCCGTGTACGTTGGTCCTCGTGCGATGGTTCTCGGCGCATCGACGCTAACCGGATCGGCACGAATCGATGGCTGCGCATTTGTGGAGAACGCCACCATAGGGGGCTTTGCCCAGGTGCTGGATAACGCCGTCGTGCGCGGAGGCGTGATGCGCGACTCGGCCATCGTGCGCGACCAGTCTCTGGCAGAGAACAATACCCTCTCGGGCAGCGCGCTGCTTGGTGGTTGCTCGATCGTTCAGAATTACAAGCTCGGTGGCAGTGTGATCATTGACGGAGACCTGGTGGTGTATAACGACCAGGGCGAGTGCAATACGGGTGAGTATCACGTGCTGACGCAGTACTACCGCAATGAGTTGCTGCCCTGCGGCGAGCGCGATGCCAAACACCCAGAGAACATCTCCGTCAACCGCCCGATGAGGTTCGACCTTGTGGCCGTGGACGGCAATGATCATGCCGGGGAGAACCTCGATGTGTTCCCCAACCCCGCCACGGGAGATGAGATCAGCGTCCGCCTTCCATCGACGCTCCCGCCGGACGT
>CANHFG010000138.1 GCA_947459875.1 Ignavibacteria bacterium | reverse complement strand
CGGCGTTCCCGAATCCAACGGCCGATCACGTCACGATTACGTGTCCTGCTCAAACGCGGCAGATCGACCTCGTTGATATACTCGGCCGCACCGTACGCACAGTGTCGTGTCTTGGTGGTTCGTCGCACACGATCGATGTTCAGGCTCTCCCCGTCGGACCATACACCGTCATCGTTAGCGATGGTTCGGCATCTTCACATCAGACTATACTCATCAGCAGGTGACCATGAGACTCCTTCACACACTTCTTATTCTCTTTGCCGCCGTAGCAATCGCCAGCGCGCAGCGCCTTGCCGTCGAGCGTCTCGGCAACGTCACGGGACTGCGTGAGTTCGACCGCGGTGTGGAGATCACTGCCACAAACGCCCGTGTGCTTGTGGAGGTGATCACCGCTTCTGTGGTAAAGATCCACGTGACACGGTCGGACCGTTTCGATACACTCTCGTATGCGGTCGTGGGCAAGCCCCTTGCCATCCGTCCAGCGATCAAGACCAACGACGAAGCGATCTCGATCTCGACGGATTCACTGCAGGTGCTTGTGGAGCGCAAGCCCCTTGCTGTCCGTGTGTTCGATCGCAATGGGGCTGTCCTGGTGGAGGACGATCCGGGCTTCGGAGTGTCGTGGGCAGGCTCTCATGTGACGAACTACAAGGTCATGCGCGATGATGAGCGCTTCATCGGCCTGGGCGAGAAGACGGGTCCGCTCGACCGTCGTGGTAATGGCTACACGCATTGGAATACCGACTTCTTCGGATATCCCTCCGGGGCTGATCCGATCTACATGTCCACGCCGTTCTACATTGGACTGCACTCGGGGTCAACGATGTACGGGTTGTTTCTCGACAACTCGTCGCGCACGCGGTTTAACTTCGGTGCGTCGAACAACCGGTTCTCGTCCTTCGGAGTCGAGGACGGTGACCTCCGCTATTACGTCATTGCGGGCTCGTCGATTCCGAGCATCATCTCATCATACTCATATCTGACCGGCACCACGCCCCTTCCGCCACTATGGTCGCTGGGCTTTCAGCAGTGCCGGTACTCATACTACCCTGATGCGCAAGTGCTGAACGTGGCGCGCACGTTTCGCGAACGCGGAATCCCGGCTGATGTGATCTATCTCGACATTCACTACATGAAGGACTACAAGCTCTTCACGTGGGATTCTACGCGGTTTCCGGACCCCAAGGGGCTGATCAAGAAACTAGCGGATCTCAATTTCAAGATGACCGTGATCGTGGATCCCGGAATCAAGGTCGAAAGCGGTTATCGTCAGTACGACGACGGAGTCGCCCAGGATATGTTCCTGAAATACTCCGATGGCACATTGTATCAGGGTCAGGTATGGCCCGGCTGGTGCCACTTTACCGATTTCACACTACCGAAGGCCCGCTCCTGGTGGGGCGAGCAGTTCAAGGGCCTCGTTACCGACGGCGTGCGCGGCTTCTGGAACGACATGAACGAGATAGCCACATGGGGTCAGTTCATGCCCGACAACATCCTCTTCGGCTTTGAAGGAACGGGGCCGGCGTCGCACCTGCTGGGCCGCAATGTCTATGGCATGCAGATGGCTCGATCCACGTACGAAGGAACACGAGCGCTTTTGAAGAACGAACGCCCCTTTATTCTAACACGCTCCGGCTACAGTGGTATTCAGCGTTACAGCGCCGTCTGGACGGGTGATAATCAGTCGAACGACGATCACATGATGGCGGGCGTTCGTCTGCTCAACAGCATGGGTCTGACGGGTGTACCGTATGTGGGTATGGATGTAGGGGGCTTTACGGGCAATCCATCGAAAGAACTGTTTGCCCGTTGGACATCGATCAGTGCCTTTACGCCGTTCTTTCGTGCGCACGTGGCCATCGACAACAAGAGTCAAGAGCCATGGTCTTTCGGAGAACGTGTCGAGCAGATCTGCCGTAACTACATCTCCATGCGGTATCGCATCATGCCAACGATCTACTCGGCGTTCTATGAGTCGTCGCTGACCGGCATGCCGGTGATGCGCTCAATCTCGATCGAAAATCCATTTGATAAAAATGTCTACGACTGGCAATATCTGCATCAGTTCACACTCGGAGCAGATCTCATGGTGTGTCCAACGCCCAGCTACGAGCGATTCACACGAGTCTACTTCCCATCGGGCGGTAAGTGGTACTCTGTGCATGATGATGCCGAGTTTGCGGGTGGTTCGTCATCGATCGTTGATTCACCGATCGAGCGCCTGCCTCTGTTTGTGCGCGACGGTGGCATTCTCATCGCGCAGTCGCTTGTGCAGTCACTTCAGGAGAAGCCAACAGACACGCTGATCGTGCACCTTTGGCCGGGTTCTGCAACACGGCGGACAACCTGGTATACCGATGATGGCGCTACGTATGACTTTGAAAAGGGGGCCTATCACGCCCGCATTCTCACGCATGATGCAGCTCGTCGAACGCTGACGCTTAGTCCGGCACGTGGAACCTTCAAGCCCCATTTCAAGTATCTGCGTGTTGTTCTCCATGCTCAAGAGAACGCTGCCGCAGCCCGTGTCGGAGGCAAAGAGGTGCGGTTGGAATCAACACAGCATGCCTTCCTCGGCGGAATTCAGAAGTTTGATCCCTTGGGAGGTCCATCGGATAACGCTGGTGTTGCGGTACGAACGTTCACGGTGCCTCTAGGATCCGACGAAGTCACAATGTCGTGGTGATAGGCACAATGGCTCTCTGATTGCATTGGGGGGCTTTTTACATACCATCCTGCGGCCGCCACCTACCGTGTATTGAAGCAGTGCAGACAGGACTCTACGTTGCGCTTAGCAGCAAGGAGGTTTGTTATGCATATCAATCGTGGTGATCTGTATCGTCTGTTAACGCGGCGATTCAAGTTTGCCGATAAAGAAGATGCGATCGATGCCGTACAGTCGGCAGTCGCCGCTACATGGGAGGTTGCCATCCTGCGTGAGCCCCCTCGTAACCCGCAGGCCTACTCAACGGTGGTAGCATACCGCGTGATGGGGCGAATGATCGAACAGCGCCGTCGCTTCAGACGTCCACGCATGGACCTGCGCATGGGTGTGGTCGATCCGGAGTTTCTGGAGGGCCCGCTGCTGACGATGGACGAGTCAGAGACCGCCTATGACGCCCATGCCGTTCTCGAAGCACTCCCCGCCAACCATGCCGACGTTCTGCGTCGGCACTACCTGGAAGGTAAGCCCCTTGAGGAACTCGCCCGTACCGACGGCGTCACCCCCGAGTGCATGCGCAAACGCCACGAACGAGCGATCAAGTGCGCCCGAAAGCTGTTTGTGACCAGTGACGAGTGACAAGTGACAAGTGACGAGTGACAAGTGACGAGTGACAAGTGACGAGTGACAAGTGACGAGTGACGAGTGACAAGTGACGAGTGACAAGTGACGAGTGACAAGTGACGAGTGACAAGTGACGAGTGACAAGTGACGAGTG
>CANHFG010000137.1 GCA_947459875.1 Ignavibacteria bacterium | reverse complement strand
CGTGTCGGCCAGGCCGTTGCCGTGCCGATCAACGTGTCATACAACGCAGCCGAATTCACCGGGGCACGCCCGCAGAGTTTTGCTATCTCGATCACGCACGATGCTGCATCGATGCGCTTCCGTTCACTCGGTGCACAGCAGATGAACGGTTGGACGTTCACACCAACGGCGGCGATTGGACGGGTTGACATTGATGCTCAGGCAGGGGGCTCAACGCTCCAGCAGGGCGTGTTTGTCACGCCGACGTTCGACGTCTTCCTGAACGCTGATTCGTCACTTCCGCTGCAGATGAGCGCAACCACCCCGCTCAACTGTCTTGTTCCGGTGGGCGATCGGTCATCGGTGAAGATGGCGGAAGTCTGCAACACAACTGGCCGTCTGGTCAAGTTTGGGTCGAATCGTGGAGGAATTCAGCCACCGCGCAGCAATCCTGTGCGTGATGTGCTGACGATCCCGTACACGACCGGTCTTACGTTGTCCACCTCATTCCAGATCGTCAACTCCATGGGTGACCTTGTCCTCGAGGTACACAGCCCTGTGGTCCCATCCGGCGAGTACGAGCTCTCGGTGAACGTCACTGACCTAGCCAATGGCGTGTACTTCGTTCGCATGCTCAGCGGTCCGTTCTCAGCAACGACAACGTTCAACGTTCTGCGCTGACCTGCACCCCATCATTGCTGCCGACTTCAGCGGGCGGTTCCGGGACTCCGGAGCCGCCCGCTGCGTTTTCGTAGATTTGCACCCGCATCCCCCCACTTGAGAGGTAACCGATGATCGACCGCATTTCGTCTCTGCTGGGGCCACAAGCCCCCTATCTGCTTGAGCATGTCTGCTCTACCATTCCGAAAGAGTCGATCTACGTCCCCTCACCATCGTCGGTGAGCGACATTTTCGTTGGCTCCGACCGCAGTAACCGGGTGCTTAACAACCTGCAGTGGATCCATTCCACGGGTCGACTTGCCAACACCGGATACGTTTCGATCCTGCCGGTCGATCAAGGAATCGAGCACAGTGCCGGGGCTTCGTTTGCCAAGAACCCGATGTACTTCGATCCTGCTCGCATCGTCGAGCTGGCTATCGAAGGGGGCTGCAATGCCGTTGCATCTACCTTTGGAGTACTTGGGAACGTGGCACGTCAGTATGCCCATCACATTCCCTTTGTGGTGAAGATCAACCACAACGAGCTGCTGACGTTTCCGAACAAGTTCGACCAGGTTATGTTCGGTACCGTGCGACAGGCGCATGACATGGGGGCCGCGGCCATCGGGGCAACGATCTACTTTGGGTCACCCGAGAGCGGACGTCAGATCGTTGAGATCGCTGAGGCCTTCGCCCTGGCGCACGAACTGGGTATGGCGACGATCCTCTGGTGCTACCTGCGCAACCCGGCATTCAAGGCCGACAAGGACTATCACGTGTCGGCGGATCTAACCGGGCAGGCCAACCATCTCGGCGTGACCATTGGAGCGGACATCATCAAGCAGAAGCTTCCGGAAAACAATGGCGGCTTTGAGGCAATGAACATGGGCGGTTCGAGTTACGGTAAACTTGACAAGCGCATGTATAGTGAGCTTGCGAGTGATCATCCGATTGATCTGTGCCGCTATCAGGTTGCCAACTGCTACATGGGGCGTATCGGGCTGATCAACTCCGGTGGTGCTTCCGGACAGAACGATATGGCCGAGGCCGTGACAACGGCAGTCATCAATAAGCGCGCCGGTGGCATGGGGCTGATCTCCGGACGGAAGGCCTTCCAGCGTCCGATGGACGAGGGAGTCGAGCTTCTGCACGCCATCCAGGATGTCTACCTCTGTCAGGACGTCACGATCGCCTGATGTCTGAATCCAAATCAACGACCGGGGCTCTGAGCGAACTGCGCCGGCTTCTGCCGTACGTTCAGCGATATCGATCACGAACAGCTCTGGGCCTTTTGTTCATTACCCTGTCGAACATCTGTTCGACGACGGTCCCGCACGTGGTCGGCACGACCATCGATGCTGTCAAATCCTCCGGAACGACGCAATCGGACCTTGTCTGGCTGATCTCGCAGATTATTGCGCTGACCATCGGCAGCGGGTTCTTCATGTTCTGCACGCGCCGCACGATCATCGTCATGTCGCGCCTTGTCGAAGAAGATCTCCGTAACGACTTTGTCAACGCGCTTCGCGTGCAACCATCGAAGTTCTTTCACGACCGATCGACCGGGTCTTTGCTGGCGCACTTTTCCAATGACATCGGCTCGGTTCGTGAGTTCATCGGTCCGGCCATCATGTATACGGCGAACACGATCACCACCTTCGCCTTTGCGCTCTCGTGGATGGTGAACCTTAACGGATGGCTCTCGATCGCGATCCTGATACCCGTACCGCTTGTGTCGACGCTCACCTATCGACTTGGGCGACGTATCCATGCCAGTTATCGCATCGTACAGGAGCATTACGAGCATATCACGACGCATGCGCAGGAGACGGCATCCGGAATCCGCGTCGTGCGGGCCTATGCACGAGGCGAAGATGAGTCCGAGCGCTTCGATCAGCTCAGCCGCGATTACTACAGCAAGAACATGCGCCTTGCGCGCATTCAGGCGATGATGATGCCCGGAATGACCGTGCTGTTCAATCTCAGCTACGTGATCGTGATCGGCGTCGGAGGCTGGCTGGTTGCCAGGAACGAGCTCACGGTTGGCGAGCTGACGCAATTCTTCATCTACCTCAATCAGCTTCTCTGGCCTATCGCTGCCATCGGCTGGGTCACGAGCATGATCCAGCGCGGTGCGGCATCGATCGGCCGGCTGGGAGCGATCATCGATGCCCCCTCGACGATCGTTTCGGGGAATGCTTCGACGGGCCAGATCAACGGTAAGGTAGAGTTTCGCAACGTCACGCTGCGGTATGATGGACGCTCTGACGTTCTGCAGGACGTATCCTTCAGCATCGCTCCCGGAGAGAGTCTTGGCATTGTCGGCAGCGTAGGAAGCGGCAAATCATCGATCATCGGCCTCCTGCCACGCCTGTACGACGTCAGCGAAGGCTCGGTGCTCATTGACGGACATGATGTGCGCCAGTACCAGCTCGGGACGCTGCGCGCTGGGATTGCCGTTGTGCCGCAAGAGTCGTTTCTGTTCTCCGATACCATCCGCGAAAACATCCGCTTTGGACGTCCAACCGCCACAGACCAAGAGGTCGCCCATGCGGCCGAGATCGCTCAGCTGCCGACGGATATCAGCACACTGCCGGGCGGCTTCGACACTGTTGTCGGAGAGCGCGGCGTGACGCTCTCGGGTGGACAGAAGCAGCGCACCTCTCTGGCACGAGCCATCGTGAGCGATCCGCGGATCCTGATCCTCGATGATGCACTTTCCGCCGTTGATGCATCAACCGAAGAACGCATCATGAGCGGCCTGGAGAACGTGATGAAGGGCCGCACCACCATCGTGATCTCACATCGCATCTCCACGGTGCAGCGCTGCAGCACAATCATCGTGCTCGACAAGGG
>CANHFG010000136.1 GCA_947459875.1 Ignavibacteria bacterium | reverse complement strand
TCCGCAATTTTCCTCCGCTTCGGCTTCCCTCCGCTTCGGCTTCCCTCCGCTTCGGCTTCCCTCCGCTTCGGCTTCCCTCCGCCTCGGCTTCCCTCCGCTTCGGCTTCCCTCCGCAGGTTTCCCTCCGCAGGTTTCCCTCGCGCGAAGCGCGCTTCCCTCCTATCGGAGCTTCACCCCGACCTTTGTTGAAGAGGCACCGATAAACAGGCCGATGCCGTCGCCGGAGAGGTTAAAGTATGGATTTGTGCCGCTGAAGCCGAAGAGACCTTCGCCCCCTCCGAAGGGAGAGCGCAGGAAGCGATCGTACACCGGATCTGCCGAGTGCAGTGAAAGCGTGATGGAGTCGGGTACGGCAAATGACTCAATGCCGAAGGCGATGAACGAATAGCGGGTACGTGGTGACGTACCGTTGCCTTTGACCACGTCTTTGAAGCCATAGCTGGACATGGGGCGCGTAATGCCGTTGAAGGTAGTGTAACTGTCACTTACCCAGACAACCGTACCGGTGTCGGCTTCGATGTCGACGAAGAAGTACTTTATTGGCAAGCCGTAGACCGACGTACTGTCAACGACGCGTGTTGAATGGATCACCGGACGTTTCGGAATGCGTGTTGTGGCCGTTGCTGTTTTGCCCAGCCCCTTAACCACGAGGCGCGCGGTTCCATCATTCCATGTTGCCGATTCCGGCGGAAGCGAAAACGTTGCGCTGTCGCCGTTCCGCACCAGGGGGTAGGTGGTACCATTCCATTCGATGGTAGCCGACGCGTCGGGCACGATCATGCGCGACACATCAACTCGCGCCAGAGGGGGCAGGGTGCGCAGAACTCGCAACTCGGTCTGGTCTACCTCTGGACCAATAAATCCATCTACGACGAGGCGTTCCGTGTGCGGCAGGTCAACCTCGACGGGGACCTCGCATGAGATGAGGAACACCAGAAGGAATGCAGCGACGAAGATTCGTGTGATCATGACTGTGGCCTAGAATGAAAACCGCAACCCGACGGTTGGAATGATCGGAAAGAGTGTGATCTGCTTGAACTTCTTCACGTACTCGCCAGAGGCATTGTCACGCTCCATCGAAGTGTACAGTGCAAAAGGGTTTCGACGATTGTACACGTTATAGATGTTGATGCTGAATTCCCACGGCAGGTCGAACATCGTAAACTCATTGATCAGGTTCACATCCATCTTGTGAAATGCCGCGATACGGAAAGCATTACGGTCGGTGAAGTAGTCCTGTGTGTTGGCCCAGCCTGTTTCACCCGTCAGATACTGCGCAGAGGGAACGGTATAGGCGGCACCCGTGGCGTACTGCCACGTGGCACCAAGACGCCATGTTTCGCCGATGCGGTATTGAAGGGCGATCGACACGTCGTGACGTCGATCATAGCGCGGCGTAAAGGTCTTTCCGCCGTTCAGCTCCGGGAACGTCCGCTCCGTCCAGGCCAGCGTGTATCCGATCCAGCCCGTGAGATCACCCAGCTGACGCTGCAGAAAGAGTTCGAGGCCATAGGCGAGGCCACTACCGGAGGTGAACTGTGATTCAAGGGGCACACCGAGTGTGAACTCGGCGTCATCACGGTACTCGTACAGATTCTCCATGGTTTTGTAATACGTCTCAGCCGTAAAGCGCCAGGCATTATCCTCGAACGTAGTCTGATATCCGAGCACACCCTGCACCGACCTGCTTGGCTGGATCTGACTTGTTGAGGGGAACCATACGTCGGTTGGGAGCGACACGTCATTACGAACGATCAGATGCAGGAACTGATGCGCGATGGCAAATGAGCCGGTAAGACTGGAAGATTCTGTAAGGTCATAGGACATCGAGGCACGTGGCTCGAAGCGCACCCAGCCCCCTTGCTGGAACCAGTACAGACGTCCGCCAAGATTCGCCCGCAGCACATCGGAAATGGTCCACTCATCTTGCAAATACAGAGCAGCATCAATACTTACGATGTCGCCCGCCCGGATGAACGACGTATCGATCTCGATCAGCGAGCCCCCTACCGAGCTGAGGAAGTTATGTCGGGTTACGTCCAGACCGGTTTTGACCAGGTGATCACCAGAGGCTGACCACTGAAGTTCTGAGCGCAGGGTCAGATCACGGATGCGGCTGCGCACGCCGAAGGATGATTCCCGACTTGTCTGGAAATCGCGTGAACTAATCTCGGTACCAAACGAGTAGTCGGTATAGATCAGGGACGTCGACGTAAACATTTCCGGGTTGATGATGTGCGCCCAGCGGAGGTTAGCCGTTGCATTCCCCCAGCCGATATCGAATGATCCGGTGGTATCTGTGCCGGAGGCGAGTACGTCTCGTCCAAAGTATCCACTGAGAAACAGCCGGTCGTTCGGTCCGAGCCGCTTATTCAGCTTCATGTTCAGGTCGTAGAAATAGTACTGCGGAATTTCACCTTGGTCCGAGAAAGCCATTGAGGCCAGACCCACCAGCAGATCAAGGTAGAACCGACGTCCAGAGATCATGAACGTCGTGGTCGAATCAATCGGACCGTCGATCTGCAGCCCCGATGCGATCATACTTACGCTTCCGGATCCTTTGATACGCTCTGCGTTGCCTTCTTTCATCGTGATATCGATCACACTCGAAAGACGTCCGCCATACTCCGCAGGGAAAGCCCCCTTCATGAGTTTCACATCGCGAAGTGCATCTGCATGAAAGGAGCTGAGGAATCCGCCAAGGTGAGACGGATTGTAAACTGTGACGCCATCAAGCAGCACGAGGTTCTGATCGGGCGATCCGCCGCGGATGTAGAGTCCGGCCGACAGCTCCGAGGCCGACTTCACGCCCGGCAACAGCTGCAGCACACGGAACACGTCGACCTCACCGCCAATGGCAGGCATTTCTTTGATGAAGGAGGGGGCGATGGTGATCACGCTCTGACGCTCAAGCGCCGTGGATGCGCGTTCCGCCGTCACGACCACCTCCGTGCCACGGATGTCCTTGGGTCGCATCTCGACATCGATACTGGTCTGCTGCTCCTCATCGGTAACTGTGACGGCCGTGACGTATGGCGCGTACCCGACCGACGTGACGATGACGGCGTAGGTTCCCGGCTCTATTCCACTGATCGAGTAGAAACCATATCTGTTTGTGTACGCCCCACGCACCGGCTTACGTCCCGGCACGAGACTGTCACGGTGCAATGCCACCGTAGCACCAACGACAACCTCTTTCGATCCCTTCTCGACGACCGTACCGGAGATCGTTCCGGCCGGCAACTGCAATGCCGAGAGAAAGAGCAAGATGAGCAAAGCAATCATCTGATGTTTCAAGTCCACTCCCCCATTCATGAAAGCGCCCAAATTTACAGGGTGTTTGACTCGAATCGGGGGTTCGGGTTTCGGGTTTCGGGTTTCGGGTTCAGGTTTCGGGTTTCGGGTTTCATTTCCGCGAAAGCGGAAATCCATCTGCGTCATGTAAAGGGCCAAAAAACCGCTTCATGCGATCATGTTTTTTCCATTGATAACGATCGAATTGATGCCGCGTCGACCATTGCGTTCCCCGGTTCCCCGGGCCACCTAGGCCGTTG
>CANHFG010000135.1 GCA_947459875.1 Ignavibacteria bacterium | reverse complement strand
GCGTCGGAGCTGTTGCTGCTCCGTAGCGGAGGGAAACCGAAGCGGAGGGAAACGCGCTGCGCGCGAGGGAAACCGAAGCGGAGGGAAGCCGAAGCGGAGGGAAGCGCGCTACGCGCGAGGGAAGCCGAAGCGGAGGGAAGCCGAAACGGAGGGAAGCCGAAGCGGAGGGAAGCCGAAACGGAGGCAAGCCGAAACGGAGGGAAGCCGAAGCGGAGGGAAGCCGAAGCGGAGGGAAGCGCGCTTCGCGCGGCACACAACTAAATACATTACCTTGTCATCGGTCATCGGTCATCTGTCATCGGTCATCTGTCATCATCTCTCCTCCTCCTTCTCCTTGCGTCCTGCGCGGGAGTTCGCCCCTTGCCGGTGCAGTTCAATACTGCGGTGCCGGCGGGGACGGGGCTTCGCATCGCCGTGATCGGTGATCAGCAGCGCACGAGTCGTTATGAGATCTGGAGAGAGCGCAAAGGGGCGCATGAGGGAGTGGTACGGGGAATGCTGGCCGAGCGGCCGGATGCGCTGGTGCTGCTGGGGGACATGGTGTTTGACGGAGCGGACGATGATGACTGGGCGTTCTTTGACCGGCTGATGGAGCCGGTGGCGGAGGCGAAGATCCCGGTGTATCCGATCTATGGCAATCACGAGTATCTGCGTAGCAGCCGTGCGGCGGAGCGGAACGTGCGGCGACGTTTCCCGGGCGTCACACGAACGTGGTATGCCGTGAAGCTTGATTCGATAACCTTTGTGATGATCAATACCAATCATGAGCGCATCACCGTTGCAATGGAACGCGCGCAGATGAACTGGTATGACTCAACGATGCAGGCGCTGGAGCTCGACCCGTCGGTGCGCTGCGTAGTGGTGTGTGGACATCATCCGCCGTTCACAAACTCGATGAACGTGAGCGATAACTGGCATGTGCAGGACAAGTACGTGCCGGCCTTTTTGCGGCATTCCAAGGCGCAGGTATGGCTCAGTGGACATAGTCACGCCTTTGAGCATTTCGTAGTTCAGGGCCGGCGGTTCATCGTGGCCGGAGGAGGGGGCGCCCCGCGACATAAGCTCATGGCCGACGATGAACTCCGTCATGCGCATGTGGGCCCGCCGCGCTCCAGGCGAACGATCAGCCCCTTTCACTCGCTCCTCATGGAGCGTCACGGCGACTCACTTCACGTGCTCATGATGCCGTTTCGACGCAATATTGGCAACGAGAATTTCAGTCGGTAACCGATCCCACCCACGGTGATGAGATACTGCGGTTCGGATGGGTCGCGCTCGATCTTGCGCCGCAGTGAGACGATGTAGTTGTCGACCGTCCGCACGGCCGGGCGTGTGTCGAACCCCCAGACATGAGCAAGAAGGGTCTCACGTCGCACAGGAGCCCCTTCCTCCATGGCCAGCGTGCGGATGATTCCGAGCTCCTTTTCATTCAGCGCTACGGGCTCATGGTCTCGCATGACGATCTGCCTGCGAAGATCGACGGTGACGTCACCCAGCTGCAAAGGAGAATCGGTCAGAGCCTCTGCCAGCGTGCGTCGCAGCATCGCCCGACACTTAGCAATTGCAAGTGACAGCGGCTGTGGCTTCATCCACAGTTCGTCGATCCCGTAGGAGTACGCAGAAAGCTGCGCATCCAGGTCGGTTTCTGACGAGTGCCCGATGATCGGGATCTGTGGATTGGTCACATGCAGCTGGTCGGCCAGCAGATGTCCGCGTCCACCGGGAAGATCAAAGTCGATGATCGCCATGCGCACACTTCGATCAGCCAGAATCCTTACGGCATCCTCAGCGCTGGAAGCGCCTAGGACGAAAAATCCCTGACGCTGCAAGTGCTCCAAGAATGAGTAGCGCAGCAGTTCATCTCCTTCAACAAGGAGAATCGGCAGATTGCGAAAAGGCATCGCTACCTCGACTCATTTTCGGCGGTTTAACCCGTGGGAGGCGGGTACCCGTCGAGTTCATTTCTGTCAAACGACAGAAATGTATGTCAAATCACGAGAAAAACAGATCCGCGTTTTTTCAGCGCGGATCAGTCTTTCTCCAGTACGATCTGCACCGTACGACTCATGAAACGTTGTTCCGGCGTGTCGTACGAAGAAACACCGATCGGGAAGCGGGAACTACCCATTCCCTCAACACGCGTCACTACGCAGTCCGGTCGAAGGATCCTGAGCTGGTCGGCAACCGTATTGGCACGACCCAGCGATAGCTGCTGGTTCTTAGCCGCATCACCGAGGTCGTCGGCATATCCGATCACAGCAACACGATCTCCCGCGTCCAGGCGGCTGGCAAAGGTCTTCAGAAGCTCAAGGTCACGCTTGCCGAGTTCCGTGCTTCGCACCGAGAACATGGCCAGTGACAGACTGGAGAACTTGATGTCCTTCTTGAACTGACCAACCGGGATCTCCATGTCCGTTTCCATCGAGTCGCCACTCTGCGTGAAGACCTTCATCGACACGATAACGGCCTCGGGCGAGAGGGTACGGAGCGTGCTGTCGTCAAGCGCAATGGCCGTGTTGGTGAACACGCCCTGACCGCGATTGATCTTGAAAACGCGATCGCCCTGACGGAACGACGTCATCCACGAAACGATCGGATCCTGCTCATCGGAGATCGAAATGTTCGCAGCGGTGAAGTCCCACTCCGGCTTAACAAGCACCTTCTGATCCTGCACCGGCTTGAAGTACTCGTAATCATCCGTGAAGAACTCTACTCGGCGATTCTCCTGACGTCCACGGGCCGTAGCGCCGGAGCTGGCCGGGTTCGGAGCGCAGTTGCCGCTGCCAACCTCGATGCGGATTCGGCTCGGGTCGATCTTCCAGACGTTCGTGAAGTAGTTAGCCACGTTCTGCGCCCGTGCCTTAGCGATCACGCACGACGCGTCTTCCGATGTTTCGTCGGCATAACCGCGGATGATCATACTCACCGTACCGTTCTTGATACGATGGGCGAAGATGTTCAGGATGTCGAGGTTCACCAGATGCTGATCAGCCATGTTCGTACCCGGCGTATACGCATCGGTGATCATAAGCTGACGATAGCGAGATGGGATGGCCGATGTGGCAGAATCAAAGAACACCGATGGTAGCACCATGAAGGTGAGTTCCTGCTTTTCCGACGTCAGACGGATCTGCAGCTCCTCGGCAATGTCGCGGTTGAGGAGGTCCACCGTGTCGCCGTTTTCATCGATGTAGAAGGTCTCTTCGTAAAACTCATCGGTATCATTGCCGTTCGCGTCCTTCTTCCGCACCTTTGGCTTGGCCCGAAGAGCCATCTTCTTCCCACCCACGTTGATCATCACTTTCGGGCGACGTTCTTCGGCAGCCTTTGCAGCGGCGGCGCGCACCTGCGCAGCCCTGGCCTCGGCACCGCGCTTTCGGGCCGTTTCGAGCTTTACGGCCTCAACGCGACGTTCCTCGGCGACGCGCTCGTCATAGTTCAATTCAAGTGTCAGCAGGGTGTCGGTGCGCCGCATGCGCGAGGTGATCTGACGCAGAAGCCCCTTGCTGACAGTGTCGGCAACGGTTGACGCCACACCGGCAACCAGGAATGTCGCATTCCGGTCGCCCTGGCGACTGGCCAG
>CANHFG010000134.1 GCA_947459875.1 Ignavibacteria bacterium | reverse complement strand
CGCTCGGATTCCTCGATGTTCCCGGAGGTATGGAGCACTCCTGCAAGATTCACAAGCATCCGCGCATGCAGGTCCTCTCCGCCGTCTTTCTGGATCGTATCGAGAACCGACAGGTAACAACGCATAGCACCTGCCGCGTCACCACGCGCGCGCATGATATGACCGATCTCCACCACGCACAGCGCCTCTTCAAAGCTCCAGCCCAGCTCACGAAAGACTGCCTGAGCATCCAATTGATACACCATTGCCTGCTCGAACTGAGACGTCATCCTCATGACCGAGCCGATGCGGAAGCCGGCAAGTGCTTTCGCAAACGGCTCGTCCATCACTGGGTGGTGCTGAATGCTCTCGGCAAGCGATTCAGCTCCCATGCGGTCGCCTCGGTCGAGCGCCGTGATAAGTCGTAGTAGGAGCAGGGTAAAACTCTGCACGTCATCCTTCGGCACAATCGAAGAAATGATACTCTCGGATGCGACAGGATCTTGCTGGTTCCGCGCTTTGACGGCACGGGAGATCTCGATCCAGTTTTCGTCCTGGAGTTCAAGCTGTTTCCCGCGCAGGATTTCGCGCAGCGTGATTGAGACGTGAATTCGACCGTCCAGTTCGTGCCTGGTAAATGACATAACCGCTGAGACTCTCTTCGTTGATAGCACCAACAATCTATCGATATTCGCCCCATACAATTCACCTCTTCAATCTTGAGCGGATATTCTCGGGGACCCATTATGACGCGCACCGACAGCGTATTGCTGAGTAGTACCGGGAACGTGATCGATCCATCAACGGGACAACCCACCGGGCAGGTCTCGATCGAAGTAGGTCAGTTGATCACCTATGACGTCAATGACGCAACAGACCATGGCACTTACTGGATCATCAGCACCGGCGCACGCGTTGTCTATCCGGCACAGAGTGGGCAGATCGTTGATACGATGCAACCCGTGCGTGTAGGCGATCTCAGTGATGACGGCCCTGACCAGGCCGCCTTATAAGTGATCACGCGGACGGCATGGTCTTGTCTAATGGTCGGCGACGGCGGCGATCTTTCTCGTTGCCGATAGCCCCTCGGCTGCTGCGATGTTGCGAATGCCATTAACGAGTGCATCGGGCGTAAAGGAGATGCTGTCGATGCGGTGCTCGACGAGGAACCGGGCAAACTCCGGATGGTCGCTCGGAGCCTGACCGCAGAGGCCAACGGGACGTCCGCTGCGTTTTGCTCGACTGATCATTTCTGCCAGCATGGATGTCACGGCAGGGTCGCGCTCGTCGAACAGGGGGCTCAGCACATCCGAGTCACGGTCCACGCCCAGTAGCAGCTGCGTCAGATCATTCGAGCCGATGGAGAAGCCGTCGACGACGCCGGCAAACTGTTCGGCAAGAATGACATTGCTCGGGATCTCGGCCATGACGTAGATCTGAAGACCGTTCCGTCCGCGCACCAGCTCTGCCTGCCCCATGGTCTCGATCACCCGGCGTGCTTCGTCGACGGTTCGGCAGAAGGGGATCATGACGATGATATTGGTCAGCCCCATCTCATCGCGGGCGATGCGCACAGCCTCACACTCCAGGAGAAAACCCTCGCGGTATCGGGGGTGATAGTACCGCGAGGCCCCGCGGAATCCGAGCATTGGATTCTCTTCGGTGGGCTCGAAGTCACGTCCACCGGCAAGCCGGGCATACTCATTGGTCTTGAAGTCGCTCATACGAATGATCACCGGTCGCGGATAGAACGCAGCGGCAACCATCGACAGGGATTCGCGGAGCTTTTCAATAAAGTACCGTCGTTTATCATCATAGCCGAGCGTCGCTGATTCGATCAGCTTTCGCTCTGCTGCATCGGTGACTCTCTCGGGATGGACGAGCGCCAT
This sequence comes from Ignavibacteria bacterium, assembly GCA_947459875.1. Taxonomy (GTDB): domain Bacteria; phylum Bacteroidota; class Ignavibacteria; order Kapaibacteriales; family Kapaibacteriaceae; genus UBA10438. The sequence goes on along the minus strand of CANHFG010000134.1, from coordinate 1,825 downwards.
CGGGTGGATGCCGATGGTGTTGGCTATGGCGAACTCCATGCGCATCAGGCCCACTCCGGCAGCCGGGTATCTGGCCAGTCGAAAGGCCTGATCGGGGTCGGCGAGAATCAGCATCGGCTTTGTGTGCGTGTGTGGTAAGCTGGCCACATGGATCTGATCGACACGCCAGTCGAGACGTCCGTCATACACCGCTCCGGAGTCACCTCCATCGCACACAACGGTGATCGTCTGCCCATCTACAAGTCTCGTAGCGGCATCACCCGTGCCCACTACGGCGTGGATACCGAGCTCACGTGCAACGATCGAGGCATGGCTCGTGCGGCCGCCGCGGGAGGTAACGATACAGGAGGCGTTGCGCAGCATGGCGTTCCAATCCGGATTCGTCGTCTCGGCCACGATCACATCACCCTTTTGCACGTGGGGGGCATCTGCCAGCCCCTTGACAATTCGCACCGTTCCGCTGGCGATTCCACGTCCAACAGCAATTCCCGTAAGGATAGGGGGCTGATGGCCAGTAAGGTGGATTTCCTGTTCGATGAGATCGGCTGGCATTCCGTGAACCGTTTCGGGTCTGGCCTGCACTACAAAAAGCTGATCGGTGATTCCGTCACGTGCCCACTCAACGTCCATCGGCATGCCGTAGTGATCTTCGATGGCTAGACACCAGCGTCCGATGCATTCGGCGTGTTCGTCGGTGATCGACATTCCAGTGCGAGATGTTTCGCGTGAGAGTTCATTACGTCCCTGACGGCGCCTGATGATGCTCTGCTTCCTGCTGATCAGGGCCTCTTTGAACATGATGATCTCGTCGGGCGTGACCAGGCCTTGTACGATCTGCTCGCCCGAGCCCCATGTGGAAGTAAGATAGACGACATTGGCCGAGCCGGATTCTGGATCGATCGTAAAGGCAACGCCAGCGCTGCCGGTTTCGATGCGGACCATCTTCTGCACGCCGACGGAGATGCCGAGCGTTAGGTGGTCGACATTGTGGTCGATGCGATACTTGATGGCGCGTGCATTGAAGGCAGAACGATAGCAATTCTTAACGGCCTCGAGAAGGTCTGATGCACCCTTCACATCAAGAAACGAATCATGCTGTCCGGCAAAGCTCGCCGTGGGCAGGTCCTCGGCCGTTGCGCTGCTTCGCACGGCAACTTGCGCCTCGTCAGCACCCGTGCGCATGGACTGGTAGGCGCTCGCGATCTGGGTTACGACGTCTTCGGGCAGCACCCCAGAGCTGATCAGGTTCTGACACTGATCGGCCACGGTGGCAAGGTTATCCAACGTCTGTGTATGCAGTCCAGAGAGGACCTGGCGCAGCTGCTCGGCCAGACCATTCGACCCGATAAAGTCACGATACGCCCGCACTGTTACAGCAAACCCATCAGGCACTCGCACACCGGCAGTTGTCAGGGTGCTCATCATCTCGCCTAGCGAAGCGTTCTTTCCGCCAACGCTCTCAAGATCTTTCATCGACACGCTGTTAAGCGGCACACAGTATCTCATCGCAGCACCTCAAAGAACCCATAATACGGCATATATCGCTGCGCCAATCAGACGTGCTTCATGCCACGAGTTTATCCACCGTTCTCGGCACGCATGCGCCGGTGAGCATGACACTAAACACAAACAAAAACGCACAAAGCCCCGAGACTGAGAAGTCAGGGGGCTTTGCGAGCAAAAAAGACTTGGCGATTACCTACTCTTCCACACCAGTTCAGATGCAGTACCATCGGCGCAACGGGGCTTAACGACTCTGTTCGGAATGGGAAGAGGTGTGACCCCCGCGCGATCATCACCAAGATTGAAGTTTCAAGGATGGGAT
>CANHFG010000133.1 GCA_947459875.1 Ignavibacteria bacterium | reverse complement strand
TGCGCGCCGGCTGCTCCAGCACGGATGCTCACGCTTGGCATTGGACGGTTAGCAGCAGACCCGTCATAGATATTTCCGCGTGGGAGAATCGCCGAGCTATCCGGTGTATCATTCGGAAACGTGCTGACGAACCCACCGATGATATCGAGGTTGTAATCTTCGCACTCACCGCCAACGGCACCAGGGAAGACGCATGGGTCATTTGGACAGGTAGCCGTATTGGTCTGGAGCATCACGCGAAGACGCGTGCGACCTGATCGGGCGCTACAGTTCAGCGTGATATTCAGATTCGCCGCGCCTTGGCCGAAGTCGGTGTAAATGGTACAGAACTGACGCTCTTCAGGCTGGAAAATGCCGTCCTGGTCAAGGTCGATCCACATGGCAAACACCTGTGTGCCGAACGTGTTCGAGTTTACCGTAACCGGGAGCGAAACACCACGGAACGCCGTGATTGGCGTTGTGGTGAAATACTCGTAACCGGACTGATTGTTAAAGTCCGACGTAGCCGAGGCACGGCTGAAGTCGCCGAACCGGAAGAAGGTGATGCCGTTACCCCACCAGCCCGGAGCAAGTGTAGGGCGGCAATACTGCGCCGAGAGCTCCGAACCGGCGCCAAACATGGCGACGAGAACAAAGACTCTCAAAAGAACCGTGTAGAACCTGTTCATGGGATTCCCACAAGAAAATTGAACGTAACGTGTTTTGTTTGCTGTCAACTTTGGCTGGTATGGGGGTACCAGAGCAATGAAATCAGTGTGGCGCAAAAGCCTGACCGACTCCACTGCGTCCAACAAAATATGCAGCCACCTACTGAAATGCAAAGGGAGGTTCACCCTTTTTATTCACCGTCGGGACCGCGCCTTCGATGCTCCACGTGCAGGTGGGCGTCCAACGACAGAAGCGTTTCGAGGAATCAAGGCATTACAACTCGTCTGACTCCGATACGAACTCCCACAGTAAACTTCCAAGCTTCTGGTGAAAGTTCCGATCTGCAACGACATCTTTTGCACACGACTGGGGTCAACGGACAGCACTTTGAGAGCCCTCGCAAGCTGGTCATTAGGGGCATAAGCCAATGCAGGGCCTTGGTTTACGGCAGATAACAGCACAAACGGCACCTTGCTATCACCGGGGTTGCGAACCGAAACCAGTCCTCGGGCATCGAACTGACTTACAAATCCGGATTCAAAAAGACTCAGAGGACGGAAATCTCCGGTCCTGCTCCCAAAAAGCACAAGCCCCTTCCCGGCATCATACCGTACGACATCGTCCTCAGCCCCATACATGTTCCCGGCAAGAATGAGGTCAACCCATTCATCGTTATTCAGATCAATGGCCTCAATACCCATGACGGGTGCGAACTGTGCCTCAAGAGGCAGGGGGCGAATGGAAAACGAACCGCCACCGTTGTTGACAAGCACAATTGATTGCATGCTCGCGACGGACCGATGGTAGCAGGTGTCAAGCATGGACGAATCAACAACGTCGTACACGGAGGCAAAGGCAAAGTCCACAAAGTCGTTGAACTTCCTGTTCAGCGTTGGCATCTGCGAGAAGACCTTTGGCCTCTCACGAATAAGCTGCTTTTTGCCGTCCACGATGTACGTTATCAGGGGATCGACACTTCCGTTGTCATCAAAATCACCGGCATAGATCTCAATCGGCGCTGCCGGTGTTGCGATGTACCGGGAGTTTTCGCCGTGATTGCCACAGATGTAGTCGATGTCTCCATCATTGTCGATGTCTGCACCCGTGATGCTGTACCACCAGCTCGTTGTTGAGTCGAGCCCCCACGCCCTTGTCATGTCCGTCAGTCGGCCCCCTTCGTTACGGAACAAGGTGATCGGCATCCATTCCCCGACGACGATTAGATCGAAGCGATTATCGTTATCGACATCGCTCCAGAGAGCCGAGCGCACAATTCCGATCGTTCGAAGTCCGGGAGCAAGGCTATCGGTTACATCTCGAAACGCCCCCTTCCCATCGTTCTGCAGGAGGTAACTCCGGTCGCAGTAGGGGTACATATCGGTTGCTACACCACCTCCAATAAAGAGGTCCATGTCACCATCGGCATCAAAGTCACAGGCGTTCAGCGTTGTTGTGTTTGTCACTACGTCAGACATCACCACGCCGGACGTAGAGAATCGCCCCTTACCGTCATTGCGGTAAATGCGCAAACCGCGCTCGCGTTCGGTAGCTCCAAACTCTGCCCCACCGCCTCCGCAGACGAGGTCACGATCGCCATCCTTATCGATGTCGATCAGCAGCATTGCCTGGGTTTCAAACGTGGTGTCCACTCCGTCCATACCAGTGGCAAATGCAGAGAACGTCCCCGGTGACTTTTGAATGAACGTCGCGGAGTTGAAACCTTTCGAGTTACCGAACATCACGTCGTCCAATCCGTCACCATTGATGTCCGCCACGGCCACTGCAGGCCCACCCCATGACACCCGTGTGGGCATGAGCCGATAGCGTTTGAAATCATCGAAGTAGTTCTCTTTGTGCCAGAAGTTCAGCCCTGACGATTCCGTAATGTCGACGAAGACCGTCGTGTCCGGCTGTGATGGTCGGAACAGAGAGATCGGAGAAGGGGCTGCCTGCGCCTGATCGAGGTCTACGTGGGAGTTTGCCGGGATCTGCGTTCGCACCTCGGCGGTTCGATCCGGCCATTGTACAATCAAAGAATCGATCATGCCTACCGGGCCGAGACCGATGACCATCTTGTCGTCCATTCGGGACTGATACCCGCGCACCGGGTAGTTTTCTCGATACTGGGAAGCGCCACCAGCAACAACACGGACTTTAGCGCCCAGTCCGCCGGTATTGCCTCCGACACCTTTGAATTTCAGGGACAGGAAGTTGCCGGTCGACTGTTCCCGGGCATGATTGCGATAGACAAAGGCCACGGTGTCGAAGTTCGGCACGACAAGGTCAAGGTCGCCATCGTCGTCAAGGTCCGCATAGGCCGTCCCGAAGGTGGTGCTCGTATCGTTCAGCCCCCACGACCTTGTTGCATCCTCAAACCGCAGATACGACGTCTGCCGGAACATGAAGTTGGGTTCGCGCAAGGCTTCGATGAGCGGAATATCGACCATCTCACGACGGTTCATGTTGTAGACATAGTCCTGGTTCGACAGGTCAGACGTGTACCCATTGGCTATGTACACATCCATAAGACCGTCGAGGTCGAAATCTTGCATCAAACATGCCCAGCTCCAGTCAGTGGCCGCCATCCCAGTCATGTATCCGATCTCGGAAAACTGATTGTAGCCGCGGTTCAGCTGCACCATGTTTCGCGAGACTTGATTGGAGTCGTATGTGGGATTGTAGATCGACATGTCACCGCTGACACCAACGTTCAGGATCCGCCGAACGTGGGTCTTCGGTAGCATATCGGTGGTAATGATGTCCGGCAGACCATCACGATTGAGATCGGCCACATCACTTCCCATACTGAAAACCGAAGCCCGCCGTGTTACCTTCTTCATGCTCTCAGCAAAGCTGCCGTCACCGTTATTCAGGTAAATCAGATCCGTCGAATTAAAGTCGTTCGCCACGTAGATGTCCGGCCAGCCGTCAAGGTTGATATCAGCTACCGTTGCGCTGAGCCCCATTCCGCGATCGCCTATCCATGCAGAATAGGATACGTCCTCGAACGTACCATTGCCGCGATTACGGTAAAGCTTGTCGGTGTGACCCTGGTGGCGGACCTCGCTTGCCGGAAGGTCGCGAAGCCGCTGCGCCTGATCATCGAGCAAG
>CANHFG010000132.1 GCA_947459875.1 Ignavibacteria bacterium | reverse complement strand
GCTGCCACCCCGAAATGACAGAGTGCTGGCCGATGTAAAGTCGACCACGACTCATGTGTGTGGGATCCTTGCTGCAGCCGCGGCCGCGGGTAAGACGGTGCGCTCGGTAGGGGGCGCATGGTCCCTGAGCGACGTTGCAACAAGTCGCGATGTGATGCTCGGCACGAGGAATCTCAACCTGTGGTTCCCAATCGCGCAGTCGTCACTGAGCGCTGCGACACGCTACGATGCTAAACGACTGTACTACATGCAGTGTGGCAGCTCGGTGGGGGAGGTGTACTCTCGCCTCGAACGTCGCGGTTATACGCTCCCGACGAGTGGCGCAAGTAATGGACAGACGATCGCCGGCGCAGTGTCTACGGGCACGCATGGTTCGGCATTAACGTATGGGGCTATCCAGGAATGCGTGGTTGCGATACACCTGGTTGTTGGGCCCGACCCGTCGGCGGATAGCGTACTTCTTGAGAGGGCCAGTGATCCGGTGTCGTCTACCGGCCTGGCTCGGCGTCTCGGCGCTAGGCTGATTCGAAACGATGATCAATTCAACGCCGCGCTGGTGTCGTTTGGGTCGATGGGCTTTGTAATGGGCTATATCATCAACGCTGAGCCCCTTTATCATCTCGAGTCGTGGCGGCGCGTGGTGCCCTACGACGGGCTGGTGAAAGCGCTTATGACCACGCTCGACGTTGATCTTGTGCAGATGATCGTGCCCCAGATACCGGTCCACTCCGACAAGATCTGGCACGTTGAGGTTGTGCTCAATCCCCATGATCCAGCCAATGCGTACCTGACCGTGATGGAGCGCTGGGATACGAACCGACAGCTCTCAGCGTCGGAGCCGACGGCGCTTTCGACGCCAGGCGATGATCTCTTGAGTCTCATCGGTGGTCTTACCTCAACTTTGCCGGCAACAGCGGGTTCGGCCACAAGCGCACTTCTTGCGGCAACCTTCGGAAGCAGGGGGCCTGTGGTTGCCACACCGTATGGCACGTTCACTGCCGCAAGCGTGCGTGGTGCGGCACTAAGCGTGGAGATCGGCGTGCCGCACGACCGCAGTGTGGATGCTGTGGAGATCCTGACGTCTTGCAAGGAGATCGGCCACTACGCTGGCATTCTCGCCTGCCGCTTTGTCAAGGCCTCGGCCGCATCGATGGCGTTCACGCAATTCCCGATCACCTGCACGATTGAGCTGCCCGGAGTCAAGAATGCGAACACACAGAAGTTCTATGATGCGGCATACGCCGCTCTGTTCGCCTCTGATATCCCGGTCACGGCGCACTGGGGACAGATTTATCCCAAGGGCGACGAGATCCTGAAGGCGTATGGACCGAATCTGCACCGTTGGCTTGCTGCACGTCGTGCGCTGCTCTCTCCGGCCATGCAGAGCGTGTTTGCCCACGAGGCCGTGCCGAAGGATGTTGTTGCGGGTTAGCTTGTTTCTCTCAGCAGCGCCTGACGTTCGATCTCGAGCTGACGGATGCGGCGTTCGAGCGTGTCGAGTTCTTCGGGCATGGAGTCGATCTCGATGCGGAGTTTCGAAGCGGCCTCGTCGACCAGGTCGATAGCCTTGTCGGGTAGAAAACGGTCGGTGATGTAGCGATTGGAGAGCTGAGCGGCGGCAACAATGGCCCCGTCGGTTATTCGTACGCCGTGGTGGACTTCGTAGCGTTCTTTAAGACCACGTAGGATGCTGATCGTATCGTCGACTGTGGGTTCGCTGACATACACCTTCTGGAACCGGCGCTCAAGGGCTGAGTCCTTCTCAATGTACTTGCGGTATTCGTCCAGCGTTGTGGCACCGATGGCGCGCAGATCACCGCGTGCCAGCGCGGGCTTGAGAATGTTGGCCGCATCCATGGCACCGCCCGTTGCACCGGCACCTACCAGTGTATGGAGCTCGTCGATGAACAGGATAATCTCACCATCGGAATCGGCAACCTCTTTGATAACGGCTTTGAGTCGCTCTTCGAACTGTCCACGATACTGTGTGCCCGCGATCAGCGCACCCATATCGAGCGAGTAGACGGTCTTGGTCTGCAGAGTTTCGGGTACGTCCTGCGAGATGATGCGCTGTGCAATACCTTCGACGATCGCTGTTTTGCCGACCCCCGGTTCGCCGATAAGGACTGGGTTGTTCTTGGTTCGACGCGAGAGAACCTGAAGTACTCGACGGATCTCGTCTTCGCGTCCGATCACCGGATCGATCTTGCCCTTGCGGGCCTCATCATTGAGGTTTCGCGCATACTTCTCAAGCGACTGGTAAGTCTCTTCCGCATTCTGTCCGGTTACTCGCCTGTTACCGCGAATCTCCTTAAGAACCTTCAGCACAACGTCGCGAGTCACGCCCTGATCACGCAGGTACTGTCCGGCAGATGTCTTCGATGGCACAAGTCCAAGCAGTAGATGCTCCGTCGATACATACTCGTCTGAGAGCTTTGATGCCTCAGAGAAAGCATCTTGCATCACCGTCTGCAGGTCGCTCGAAATGTGGGAACCGCCAGCCCCTTGCACTTTGGGCAGTTTAGCGATTGCCGATTGGACCTTGTCGCGCAGCAATTCAGGGCGCACGCCGATCTTGGTCAGGATCGGTGCGACAATTCCCTCGGCGTCGTCAAGAAGCGCCGCCAGCATATGCACCGGCTCGAGCGCCTGATTCGTATGCTCGGAAGCGATTTCCTGCGCCTTTTGCAGGGCCTCCTGAGCTTTAATGGTGAGCTTGTTGATGTTCATGGGTGATTTCCGTGTCAAGTTCGACCGTCAAGACGAATTCGACCAAAACATGTTGGCAGTCCCCAGTCCCCAGTACCCAGTACCCAGTACCCAGTACACTATTTTTGCCGCATGGAATTCACCACCCAAAACCCGCATTTCCGTGAGACCATCCTGGGCCACCTTGAGCGGCAGGAGTTCATGAAACACATCGGCTGCGTGCTCACGCTCATCGAGCCAGGACATGTGGAGGCCGAGATCGAGCTCCGCACCGAGCATCAGCAGCAGCTCGGGCTGGTTCATGGCGGCGTTACGGCAACCATTGCCGACGTAGCCGCCGGCTTTGCGGGGTTCACCCTTGTTGCGCCACACGAGCACACCGTCACGGCCGAGTTCAAGTGCTCCTACTTCCGCAAGGGAAGGGGCAAGCGGCTCCGCGCGGTTGGACGTGTCGTAAAACCCGGTACGAACATGCACTTCTGCGAAGCCGACGTCTTCTGCATCCAGGACGATGGCACCGAAGTGCTTATCGCACGGGCTACGACGACGATGGCGGTGATTGCTCCCTGAGGTCCTTCGTCGCCTTCGGCTCCTCAGGATGACGCAGCATGCAGTTATCCCGTGAATTCAAAGAAAGGGGGCGACAGGCTTGCTAACCGAGGATTGCGGCCACGGATCAGTGCAAGTTTTCGCTCCCTGCGCTGGCCCTTTAGCTGCTTTTCTCTGGCGATTGCATCTACGATGTTATCGAACCACTCGACATAGATCACATCGACGACCTTGTATCTGCCGCAGAATGTATTGTCGATAGCGTTTTGGTGCTCAAGGCGTCTACGCGTTAGGTTCGATGTCACCCCAACGTAGAGAACAGATCGAGAGCGATTACTCATGATGTATACACAGTTGTGCTTCATATACGCTCTGTGTGAATTCCAACGGCTGACGTGACATTTACATCAAGAGGCCCCCTCCTCACTATTGCGCGCTTGCGTCATCCTGAGCCGCGTAGCGGCGAAGGACCTCCTCACCATTACGCGCTTGCGTCATCCTGAGCCGCGTAGCGGCGAAGGACCTCCTCACCATTACGCGCTTGCG
>CANHFG010000131.1 GCA_947459875.1 Ignavibacteria bacterium | reverse complement strand
CCGAAGTCGGCCTCGATGATGCGGCCCTCGCCATCGAACTCATCGATGCCGATCTTGGTGGTGACGGAAAGGGGCTCAGTACGACTCATGATGCCCACGCCGCTATAGCCGCTTTTGATCGTGCAGGAGTGCCAGTACGTATGCCAGCCCGGATGGTTCTTCACCTCATCGGGGATCTTCTCAACGTCAGCCTTGGTCTCCTGCAAACAGATCACATCGGCCTTGACCTCGTCGACCCATTCGAGGAAGCCCTTTTTTTGCACGGCACGGATACCGTTAACGTTCCAGCTGATGATCTTCATCGTCCGGCCTTGAGATCGGTCATGGTACACAGCGCATGCAACGTGTAGCCAGCCTCAGCGAGTTTCTGCCTGCCCCCTTGCTCGCGATCGATCACGCAGAGCACTTCCGACGTGTCGGCTCCAAGCGAGCGCAGATCATTACCCGAGATGATCACCTGTCCGCCGCTCGTGATGACGTCCTCGACGATCAGCAGGCGCTTACCGGTCACATCCGGACCTTCGGCAAGCTTGCAGGTTCCGTAATCCTTGGCCTTCTTGCGAACGAAGACCACGGGCAGACCCGATGCAAGCGACAGCGCCGTGGCAATGGCCAGTCCGCCCATCTCAAGTCCGGCGAGCATCTCGGTCCCCTCGGGGATCATCGGTAGCATCTGCTCGGCGATGGCACGAAGCAGGCGTGGGTCGCTTTCGAACTGATACTTGTCGAAATACTCGTTGCTGACGATCCCGCTGCGCAGCGTGAAGGTTCCGGTGATGTGCGCCACATCATAGATGGCCGAGGTGAGTTCTTGTCGTGTCATGCGGCAAATTTCCAACTTCATACGCAAACGGCGATGCCGACCAGGGCCAGCATCGCCGTTGTGTTGAAAAGTTTCGATGTCGGCTTACGGCACAACGAGCAGCATGCGTGACAATTCACCGGATTCGGTTCGCACACGCACAACGTAACTGCCGGCAGACGGAAGCAGCGTGGCATCAAGCGACATTGTGAATGCACCGTCAGCCGGGATCACCACTGGACGCATGAAGACTTCACGTCCGGCAACGTCATGGATCGACACCGTGGCGGCACCGGGCTGAACGCCCCGAATGGCAAGCGATGATGTTGATTGCATGGGCATAGGCGTGATGCGCATCGACTGACCACGCTCGTCCTCATCCACCGATGTTGGATTGTCCGGATATACCGACAGGTTACACGCATTGGAGACGTCGATACCACACTCGTTACGGACAACGCAGACGTACCGTCCTGCATCCGATGCCTTAACCGATGCGATACGAAGTGTCGGCTCGGTAGCACCGAGAATATCCTGACCATCCACGGCCCACTGATAGGTGACTGGCGCAGAGCCACTCTTGAGCGTGATTCGGATCTCAACGGATGTCCCTTCCTTGGCACGCAGTTCGAACGGAGGCTGCAGGCCAACCTCGGCCTTGACGATGTTGCGCATACTGACCGTGCGTGAGCGAGCCGTCTGACCACATGCGCCGGTAACCACCACGTGATAGTCGCCGATCTCGCGAGAGGAATACGTTGAGAACGTTGCCAGAGGAATCGCCGATCCGTTGCGGAACCACCGATACGAAAGGTTCTCGCCTTCAGCATCAACGCCGAACTGGAACAACATACCCAGACAGAGCGTGTCGGACGTCCTTCCGTTTGGTGCAGCAGGTTCACGTGTGATCTGAGGAGCAGGCCGAACGATCACATTCACCGTGCGCGAGGCCAGCGTACGCTGTGACGGGAAGCCGGTTACCAGGCAGGTGTAGCGACGCGAATCCGACGCTGTCGCACCTGAGATGCGAAGCACATTACTCGTTACTCCCGAGACTCGTCCGCCGTTGACGAGAGGCGTTCCATCCTCCGTGCGCCATTGATAACCCACGCCGGCATCACCTCCTGTTGAGGATGCATTGATGCGAAGGATCACCGTGTCACCCGGGCAGACGATCGTGTCAAGGGGCTGCTGGCTGATCGTGATCCTCGGGATCAGCACACGGGCATTGCGCGAACGAACGCTTGCGCATCCACCGGTGACGGTGCATGAGTACACGCTTGACGTGTCATTCAACGTCACGTTGCGGATCGTCAATGACGCCGTCGTCACGCCGCTAAACTTCTGATCGTTGGTAAGTGCAGTTGCTCCGCGGAACCACTGCAGTCGCTCTCCGGCAGTGGTCGTGGCAACTAGGCTCAGCGTCACGGTCGTGCCTGCATCGATCTGCGTGAGCGATGGCGGCTCTGTGGTTATGCGCGTACGGGTAAAGACGTTCACCGCTGTCGGCCGGGTGGTAACGGCAATGCCGGTACCCGACTGCACTCTGCATGTGTAAGCACCGGCAAACGATGCGTTGACAACATCAACAGCGTACGTGCCGCCTGTTGCACCGGCCACCGGCAGTCCATCCTTGAGCCACTGATACGTCAGCGACGGTCCAGCTGCGGTAACCGCCAGAGTCAGACGGTCAGGAATGCAGTGATTGATCGTGGCAACCGGCTGCGTGAGTATGCGTGGAACACGCATGCCAAATGCACTGAGTGTACCGCTCACCTCGTTGCTAAGAAGGAGCATGTCGCCACTGATGGGGCTTTCCGTTGCCGGTACATGGATCAGGACTTCCGGACCCAGATCGCCAACGGTTGTATTGTCGATATTGGCTACACTTGGCGTGACCGAGAAGTTGCGTGCGTTGATATAGTCAACAAAGCGTCCATTCGTTGGATTTGTGATGTTATACATGAACACGCCACCAATGCGCTCGAGTCCAACAAAGACATACGCCGAATCATTGATCATTGCAGCGGCAATTGCCTCGGGCTCCGGCCCCTTGTTGTCAGAACGGTCGTCCAGCGCGTTGGTCGTATGACCCGTGTTAAAGTTCGATGGGTACAAAGCAGCCAGACGGGTTTCGAACTCACTACCGGAGTCGAACAGAAGATTGCCATCAGTATTCCATACCGAGAAGGAACGTCCTCCCAGAGTATAGATCTCGTCGAAATCACCATCGGCATCGATGTCACCCAGGTTCGTGACCACGTTCAGCCGACCAAGTAGCTGATTCGTCTTCAGGCCCGGCCAGGCCGTAAGAAGGTCCGGGTCCACCACATACGTCGCAGCCCCTGCTCGCACCTCTTCCACGAACGACCCCCATTCACGGGCATCACCTTCATTGGCCGTCACAAGCACCGTCGTTGTTCCGATGTTCACCGCAGAGATGGCATCGGGCTGGTACATTCCAAACACCGGATAGTTGGCGATCTTGATGTTCGCTCCCGAACCGGCAGCATTGTCACGGTCACCAGCATCAAGGCCGTTCGGCACATCAAACGTTATCAGACCCAGGATCGGATCTGCAGAAGGGTTCACGGTGATGCTGCCATTAGGGGGCGATGGCAGCACCGACCCACCTACGCCAAAGTCGTTGTCGTTGATAACAGCAAATGTGTTGGCATTGATCCGCGCAATACCTTCGACCTTGTCGACGCTTCCGTAGCCGACGCCCGGTAGATAGACAGACTTTGCCTTCTTCACCGGACGTACGCCAATGGCTGCCAGTTCGGCAAACGTCATGGTCTCCCACGTCTTGCCCTGCGGCAGCAACGCCGCCGCATTCATGAGGTTCGTTGCGCCCTTGAGATTGATCTCGAAGATGTACTTGCGTGCCGATAGTCCCGTTGCATCATCGCGCTCGACGACGAAGAACTTGCCTCCACCGAGTGACACAGCGTCACCGATCTTATCGCATGATCCGAACTTTTCGAACATCGGGTAGAGATACTCACCCACAACCTGCTT
>CANHFG010000130.1 GCA_947459875.1 Ignavibacteria bacterium | reverse complement strand
TGGTCTTAGAAGCAGCCACACCAACATTGAATTCGATCATGAGGTCGGCAAAGCGCTGACCGTCGACGAGGACAACCTGCTTGGAGATGTTCCGAACGTACGTCATCGCGTTGGTGTTGAAGTCGCTGGTGGTGATGAAAATTCCTTTAGTGGCACGACGCTCCTCAAGCGCACCAACGAACTTCTGAATTTCAACTCGACCAACACTTGCCTGCCACCGCTTGGCCTGCACGTAGACGGAGTCGACTCCGAGTCGGTCCTGGTTGATGAATCCATCGATGCCTCCGTCGGAGGACTTCTGCGTGAGCGTGATGCTCGAAGAAGTGTCCCATCCATACCCCATTGCCGAGAGCACATCGAGCACGAGTCGCTCGAACTTGTATGGGTCCATTGCGGTGATCATCGACATGAGCTCGCTCGCAAGCTCCTGATTAAGCCTGGCATGCGCTTTGTCGATCTGCTCGTGCGGCGTTGCCTCCTCGGCATAGTCGCCCTCCTGCAGCGACGCATCTTCAGCATTCCGCTTGCGGAATCCCTCGAAAGCTGGGAACTGCGCTAGATACTGTATCGTGATCCTCTCGGGCGGTCTCGTGATAACCTGCCGTCCGAGTTCCGTTGCCTCGTAGGTGGACCTTGCCGGAGATGCAATCAGTGCCGCCCGCTTGAGATATGACAATGCCCACGCTACCCGATTATGAAACGTCCCCTGCGACTTGCTCGGAAGCATTTCCTGAAGGTCGGCTTCGGTAAGTCCTAGCTTGTAGGAAATTTCGGATCGAATCGCTCCGGGTTTCACCGGTCCCTTTTCGACCACAACCCGCAACACTGGCAACATCAACGATTGAAAGTCTGGTACAGCCATGGGTGTTTGTATATCCTTTTGTCAATCGCTAAACATAGGGCGATTTCTTCTACCTCCGCCCCCTTCACTTCAACAACTTCTTGATCAGGTCCCAAATGCTGAATGTCGTGCGTGTATAGATCCGGTTATACAGCGCCTTCTTCGGATTCGTCAGCCAGCCCCACCCACGTGGGGCCTTCAGCCCCAGCCGGTGGCGAACTGCCCGCTTAGGACTCAGCCGTGCTGAGATCATCTTCTTGAGCGATGGCCGCCGCATGCCAAACTTCATACATACCTCACAAACGAATGGTAACGATGTATCCTCAAATCTATGGGCATTGGCGACGCATGGGGTCGCGTAGGTTTCAGGTAGACAACGCCTAGCACGCAATGGATTTACTAGCCCCGGGCCTTGGCCCGGGGTTGCGTGTGTACGGCCCGGGTACGCGCGTGCGCACGCAATACGCGACGCATTGCGCGACGCGGCATCCCTAACGTTCCGCACATTAGCCCACGGCTAAGCCGTGGGCACGCAATGCGCGACGTGCCATCCCGAAGATTGATGATAGCCCCGGGCGTCATCCTGAGCCGCGCAGCGGCGAAGGACCTCAAACGCGCTTGCGCGCAGGTTTCAGGTTTCAGGTAGACAACGCCTAGCACGCAATGGATCTACTAGCCCCGGGCCTTGGCCCGGGGTTGCGTGTGTACGGCCCGGGTACGCGCGTGCGCACGCAATACGCAACGCAATGCGCGACGCGGCATCCCAAACGATCATTAATAGCCGCGGGCGTCATCCTGAGCCGCGCAGCGGCGAAGGACCTCAAACGCGCGAAGCGCGTTTCCCTCCGCTTCGGCTTCCCTCCGCTCAGGCGCTCAGCGCCACTGCCGCAAAAACTCCAGACGTTCCTGGAGCTGGGCAACGGGCACCAGGAGCTTGTCCTTGCCCAGGATGCCTTCTTCCTGTGAACCGAACACCAGTTCGTAGTCCTTGCTCATCACGATGGCCTCTTCCGGGCAGACCTCTTCGCAGAAGCCGCAGTAGATGCATCGGAGCATGTTGATCTCGAACTTCTCGGGGTAGCGTTCTTTTTCAGCTGTGGTTTCGCCGGCGCGAACCTCGATGGCAAGGGCCGGACATACCCGCGAGCAGAGGCCACAGGCCACGCAACGCTCACCGTCCTCTTCCTGCACAAGGACCGGACGTCCGCGGTAGGAGCCCTCGGGGATCCAACGCTCTTCAGGGTACTGACGTGTGAACTTGGGCTTGAACATCTGCTTCAACGTCAACCCGAGCCCCTTGGCAATCTCGGGAAGGTAGATGCGCTCCCAGAAATTCAGACGCTGCGATTCGATGTTTTCTTTGATGTTGGCCATAACAGGTTTGAGGTTTTAGGTTTTAGGTGTGAGGTGTGAGTAGGGGCGAGCCTTTGTGCTCGCCCTTTGCGAGCCTACGTGCTCACCCTTGGGATGCGTTCACATCACTTCGAGAAATACTGCTGAAAGAAGATCACCAGACCAGTTACCACCACGTTGACGAGGGAGATCGGAAGAAGGATCTTCCAGCCGAGGTTCATGAGCTGATCGTAGCGGAAGCGTGGAAGAGACCAGCGCACCCAGATGAAGACAAACACCAGAAGGAAGGCCTTGCTGAGGAAGACGACGTGACCGATCAGGACCATTGGGATCGAGCCGGCTTCGAGTCCGAGGACCGTCGCATCATCAAGGAACGGGATGGCATCCCAGCCCCCTAAATACATGGCCGCCATGATGGCGCTTGAGGCCAGCATGTTGGCATACTCGGCAAGGTAGAGCAGACCGAACTTCATGCCCGAATATTCCGTGTGATAACCGCCCACCAGCTCCGGCTCGGCCTCCGGAAGGTCGAACGGAGCACGGTTGGTCTCGGCCAGGGCCGTGATGAGGAACAGAATGAAGCCGATCGGCTGGTAGAGAACGTTCCAGCCGTAGGCGGCCTGCTTGTCGATCATCTCGACGATGTTGAGTGTGCCGGAGACGAGGACCACGCCGATGATGGCCAGACCCATCGAAAGCTCATACGAGATCATCTGCGCCGCCGAACGAAGGCCACCCAGAAGCGAGTACTTGTTGTTGGAACTCCAACCGGCAAGAGCCACGCCGTAAACACCGACCGACGTCATGGCAAGCACGGCCAGAATGCCGATGTCCATGTTGGGGGCCATTGCCAGACTGTACGCCACACCGTCATGCACATACGCAGGCGAGAACGGGATGATGGCATACACCGTAATGGCCACGCCGATGGAGATCACCGGCGCCAGCGCGTGGAAACGGTAGTCGGCAGCCGCCGGGACCACGTCCTCCTTGAGGTAAAGCTTGAACACGTCGGCAAACGACTGGAACAAGCCCCACGGTCCAACCCGGTTGGGTCCGACACGGTTCTGAATCCAGGCGGCGATCTTCCGCTCGGCAAGCACCATGTAGGCAGCCGCCACAAGCATCAGGTTCACCAGGATGCCAGCCTGGATGAGCGCGATCAACAGATTTGTTGGAATAGCCATAGTGTTCTTACTGTGGTTTCAGCACGTGCGATTCGTAAACAACTCCCTTTGGCTCAGGCTCCGTGCCCTTGCCCAGCACAAGTCCCTGATGCTCGCCCAAGCCCTCCAGCGTCATGCCCTTGAAAGGGGCGATGTGCGATGTGATGTCGGCAAAGACGGATGCAGAGCTGGCGTAATCCCATGTAGTTCCAAGGGCTTCGGCGATCTGGTTGATGATGCGCCAGGCCGGACGACAGTCGCGGCGCTCGCCATTTGTCCACCGATCGTTCGGGGCTCCGAACTTATCCCACCGACTCATCTTCATGCCCATCGAGCGCATGTTCTCCTTGGTCACAACGGCTGCCTCGAAGCGCTGCACTCGGTGCGTGGTATTGGTGAACGTGCCGTCCGTCTCGGCCCACGTCGAGCGCGGCAGGATGACGGTGGCAAGCTTGGTTGTGGCGGTGTTGTGCGATCCGATCACGATGATGTTGTCCACCCCGGCAAGGGCCTGGGCAAGATCATTCGATACACCTGCCGGGTCGTCTCCG
>CANHFG010000129.1 GCA_947459875.1 Ignavibacteria bacterium | reverse complement strand
GATATGGCCGGTGCATTACGTGTTTCGTTGGACCGCGAACCTAGGCCTGCGGCCTAGGCTGGTATCGAGCGGGCCGTTGGCCCTTATCGATATGGCCGGTGCATTACGTGTTTCGTTGGACCGCGAACCTAGGCCTGCGGCCTAGGCTGGTATCGAGCGGGCCGTTGGCCCTTATCGATATGCCCGGTGCATTACGTGTTTCGTTGGACCGCGAACCTAGGCCTGCGGCCTAGGCTGATATGGAGCGGGCCGTTGGCCCTTAACTCCTTTACTGGTAGCACTCCTTTGTTCGGGCGTATTGCCCCGCATACACGGGCCGGATGCCGTATTTTCGCATTCCATTCATCTACTTGGCCTGCCCCCTATGGAAACGCTGTTTTACCTTCATACCAAGATGCATCACGGACTGTACCTGCTATCGGGTATGTCGATCGCCGTGGCCCTTGTTGCGATGCTTCGCAAGCAGACCATTTCAGGGATCGGACTGTGGATCATCCGCATCTATTCGATCGTGCTGACGCTACAGGTGACAGTCGGGCTGTTGCAGCTCGCAATGCGCTGGAGCGACCTTGGTGATGGTCTGCGTCATCGACTCGAGCACGGCACGTTAATGCTGGTGGCACTGACGATGGTACACCTCACGCCACGGTTTATCCGTCGCGGCGATTCGGTTGGCACACGCAACACCCTGCTGATGCTCGTTGGCTCGCTTGCTCTCGTACTGCTGGGCGTGTCGCTTATTAAGCGGGCCATCGCGGGAGCCTGATGTCCACCGTTCAATCAACATCGCTTACGGCGTATCCGCTGTTCCGACGTGGCAAGGTTCGTGACGTCTATGATCTGGGTGACCGTCTGCTGATGGTTGCCACCGACCGCATTTCGGCCTTCGATGTAGTGATGACCGAGGGCATCCCCGATAAAGGGGCTTTGCTGACGTCGATCTCGCTCTACTGGTTCGAGCACCTCGGAGATGTGATCCCGAATCACCTTCTCAGCACCGATGTCTCAACACTGCCGGGTCTTTCGGATGCCGAGCGGGCCATGCTTGCCGGACGTTCCATGATCGTTCGTAAGACTCGCCCCCTTCCCGTTGAATGCGTCGTACGCGGCTACCTTGCTGGCTCCGGCTGGAAGGAATACCAGACCTCGCAGACCGTCTGCGGCATACACCTGCCGTCCGGTTACAGCGAATCATCCCGTCTTGCAATGCCCATCTTCACGCCGGCAACAAAGGCCGAGGAAGGTCACGACGAGAACATTTCGTTCGAGCGGGCTGCCGAGATCCTCGGCACTGACGTTGCCGAGCGCGTGCGCGAGATCAGCATAGCGCTCTACAACGCTGCCGCAAAAGATGTGGCCGGTAAGGGGCTTATCCTGGCCGACACCAAGTTTGAGTTCGGTATTGACGACAGTGGCCAGATCATCCTTATCGACGAAGCTCTCACGCCCGACTCCTCGCGCTACTGGCTCGCCTCCTCCTATGCTGAAGGCACGGCACAGATGAACTTCGACAAGCAGGTACTGCGCGACTGGCTGGAGACGACAACGTGGGACAAAAACCCGCCGCCCCCTACACTCCCTGCTGAGGTCGTGCAGGCCACCCGGGCAAAGTATATTGAGGCCTACGAACGCATCACCGGTCTCCAATGGCAATAAGGCCCTTTCAATTGGATGAAGACGATGTTGCCATGCAACGTCGTATCAATGACATGCTCGACTGGGGACTACTCCTGGGCGTGATCGGTCTGCTTGGTATCGGGTTAACATCGATCTACAGTGCCGCCTTCGGTCTCGGGTCGGACGCGATCTTCCGCCGGCAGGTCCTCTACGCCGTCGTCGGCATCAGCGCCGGTGTTGGCATGTTCTTTGTGCCGGAGCGGTGGCTCAACGACTTCGCCTATCCGCTTTATGCTATCGGCATCCTGCTTCTACTGGCCGTGCTCAGCCCCCTGGGACATGTTGTCAACGGACAGCGATGTTGGATCCAGATCGGATCCTTCTCGTTTCAGCCCTCAGAGCTGGCCAAGATCACAACGCTGATTGCCGTGGCGAAGTATACCGGCCGCAAAGGGTTTTCCATCAGCACCATCCGCGATCTGATGTGGGTCGGAATCCTCTTTCTACTGCCCGTGGCGCTGATCATGCTACAGCCGGATACGGGATCGGCCACGGTGTTCCTGGCAATGGCGCTGGGAGTGTATATGTGGACAGGGGGCGACCTGTTTGTGATCTATTCTGTGCTGGCTACACCATTTGTAGCGCTGGCCTCGCTTTATGGTCTGCTGTTCGACAACATCTTCTACTTCGTGGCGATTTCGGCACTGTTCTGTCTTGGCACGTATCTGTTCCGCCGCACGCTTACCGTTACGATTGCCGCCTGCGTATTGGTCGTTGGCGTGGGCTTTGCTGTTCAGCCGGTGTTCGACAAGCTTGAGACGTATCAGAAGAAGCGACTCATCACGCTCTTTGAGCCGGAGCGCAACCCCCGAGGCGAGGGCTACCACGTCATCCAGTCCATTCTGGCGGTTGGCTCCGGTGGCATTACCGGCAAGGGATTCCTTCAGGGAACGCAAACGCAGCTCAGGTACATTCCAGAGCAGTGGACCGACTTTATCTTCTGCGTTCCAACGGAGGAGTTTGGCTTTATGGGCGGGATCGTCGTGATCACGCTGCTGGGCTTCGTGGCCCTGCGCAGTGCGGGCATCGCCGCGTCGGCCAAGACCTCATTCAGTAGCGTCATCGCGATCGGTTTCGCCAGTCTGCTGCTGTTCCATACGATGGTGAACATCGGCATGGCGGTTGGTCTCTTCCCGGTTATGGGTATCCCGTTGCCATTCCTGAGTGCGGGGGGTACAGCGTTGATTGGTAACACGGCCATCATCGGACTGCTGCTGAACATGTACCGTCAGCGTCGACGTAGAGCTGCGTGATGTCAACGCCGCGCCTCGTCATCACCTGTGGCGACGTCAACGGCATCGGATTGCGTTGTCTTGCGGCTGCCGTCGAACAAGCCCCCTTACAGGCCGAACTCACGCTGCTTATCGATGTCAATACTCTGCAGCAGGCCATCGAAGAGTATGGTCTGCCGGGTGAGATCGAGGTAGACGTCTGGCGCATCAACAACACATCCGTCCGATTGCACCCGATCGGTGCTTCTGCCCAGCTCGCTCCGGGTGTGGAGCACGACGATGCAGCACGGGTGGCAATAGCCGCTCTTGAGGCCGCATGCGACATGACAACCTCTGGCGCGGCCCAGGCAATGGTCACCCTTCCCATCAGCAAACATGCCCTTCGCCGCGTAGGATGGCCCTACCCGGGTCAGACCGAAATGATCGCGGCCTGTGCCGACGCAGAACCGCTCATGGTACTGTGCACACGCACGCTACACGTGGCGCTGGCCACTATCCATGTGCCACTACGCCGGGTGGCCGAACTCATCACGATCGAGCGTATCGCTCAGCGCATCGCGGCGCTGCATGAACACCTTCGCTTACGAATCGGCATTGATGAGCCCCGTATCGCGGTGCTTGGTCTGAATCCCCATGCCGGCGAGCATGGCGAGATCGGACATGAGGATGATGAGATCATTCGTCCGGCCATTGTCTCTGCCCGCGAGCAAGGCATCAACGTCAGCGGACCGTTTCCTGCTGACGGGTTCTTCGGATTCGGTGCGTATGAACAGTTTGACGGCGTTCTGGCGATGTACCACGATCAGGGACTGATCCCGCTGAAGCTTCTTGCGAAGGGGGCTGGTGTTAACGTCACCGCCGGACTTTCCATCATCCGCACCTCTCCTGACCATGGTACGGCATACGATCGCATCCGCAGCGCCGACATCGACTCTGCCAGCACGCGGCTGGCAATTGAGATGGCCATTGAAATGGCAAATCGGTCCCATTAAGGACTAACTTGAAGGGTTGACGTTCCTGACTGCACACAACAGGGAGCAATCATAATGGCGGCATTCGGCTTTTT
>CANHFG010000128.1 GCA_947459875.1 Ignavibacteria bacterium | reverse complement strand
GGTACTTTGACGTCTGGGCTCTCGGGTTTGAAGTAGTCGATATGAAACCGCAGGACGTTTCCGTCCTCGATGGCGTTGGTAATCGTGTACGCATGGAGCTGCTTCTGGAACAGATCCATCGTTGTTCGCATCGATGCCTGCTCGTCTTCGATCTTGTGTGACGAGGCGTTGGCCTCAAAGATCGGTGTGCCGGTAAAGCCAAAGAGCTGTGCCTTCGGAAAGAAGTCGCGGATGGCTTTATGGTTTTCCCCGAACTGCGAGCGGTGGCACTCATCGAAAATGAAGGCGATGCGCTTGCCGGACAGCGATTCAAGCTGTTGGTTGTAGGTGGTCTGTCCGCTCTGAGAGCGTTGCTTGTTGCGCGTGCTGGTGTCGTCGAGTGCCAGCCCCAGCTTCTGAATGGTCGTTACGATTACCTTGTCGGCGTAGTCATCCGACAACAGGCGTCGCACAAGGGCGGCGGTGTTGGTGTTCTCCTCGACGCAGCCCTCCTGAAATCGATTGAACTCCTCACGGGTCTGACGGTCAAGGTCTTTTCGGTCGACTACGAACACGCACTTGTGAATGCTCTCGTTCTCCTTCAGCAGCGTCGAGGCCTTGAACGACGTCAGCGTCTTTCCACTGCCGGTCGTGTGCCAGATGAAGCCATTGCCGTTATTCTCGTCAATGCACTTCACCAGGTGCTGCACGGCATACACCTGATACGGACGCATGATCATCAGACGCTGCTCGCCGGCTAGCAGCACCATGTATCGGCTGATCATGCGGGCCAGATCACACTTCTTCAGAAACCGGTCAGCAAACTCATCGAGGTGTGTGATCTTACGATTATCCTCGTCGGCGAACTCATATACCGGCAGAAAGCGCTCGTCGGCGTTGAATGCGAAGTGTGCAGTATTGTTGTTCGTGAAGTAGAAGGTGCGATCGCGATTACTCACGATGAACAGCTGTAGAAAGCAGAGCAGCGTCTTAGTGTAGCCGTTACCAGGATCTTTCTTGTATTCGACGATCTGCTCCATAGCCCGACGTGGGCTGACGCCGAGCGTTTTCAGCTCGATCTGCACTACCGGGATGCCATTCATGAGCAGGATGACATCGTACCGATGATGACTGTTGTCGGTGTTCATGCGCAGCTGATTGATCACCTCGAACTGATTCTTGCACCAGTCCTTGATGTTCACCAGCGAGTAGTTCAGTGGCGTTCCGTCATCGCGGGTAAAGGAATTATAGGTGCGGAGCGTCTTCGACGCCGCGAACACATCCGGCGACACGATCTCATCCAACAGTCTGGCGAACTCCCCATCGGATAGCGACACGCGGTTGAGTGCCTCGAACTTCTCCCGGAAGTTCTTCTCCAGGGATGCGCGGTCTGTAATGTCCTTACGATAGTCGTACTTGAGACCCTGCAACACTCCCAGCAGACCGTATTCGATGTCCTGCTCTTTGAGCGTTGTACGCCGAGAATCTTGCGGATTTTGGTAGGAACTCAGTGGATCAACCGACATGGATGGCTCTTGGGAATTCTATCAGCGCAAATCTAGTAACTGCGGGGTACTACCATTCGAAACCAGCCCACATCATACAATTTTGCGCCATGGACTTCTATGAACGACAGCCGTCGCCGATAGCGATTCTTGCGTGCGACATTCCGGCAGATACTGACCCCTGATGATGGGTTTTACTTTTGCTTTCCGAGCCTCTTTCGCTTTGATTTGACTTGCTCGATGCTTTTCTCAGGCGTCGGCAAGGATTCAGGCATTATTCCGCCCAACTCCGATATGGTTTCACGAACCTTTTTGCCCACGTCGAAATGGGTTTGGTTTGCGGAATCCTTGCCTTTCACATTTTCGCGCTTCAGTTTTTCTTCTGCTTGTGTGGCACGAAAAAGGTTCGCGGCGAGCTCAGTGCTTCCCATATAGTCCAGAATCTTCTGGCTCTTCTTCAACCCCTTACGAGCATGAATGTCTTTGGCGCTGAGACCACCGTACAGTCCTCTATAGCCGTGATCCTGAAATATGGCGTAGTCCAGCGAGGTTGCGACTCCCGCTTTCCTTGCTGCCGCTGCCAGGTGCTTGTTGTGCTCTGCTAACTCATTTCGGATTGCCAAGCGCTTATCCTCTTCCGAAAGCTGCCCAAACCTAGCGTCATCAATAAGCTCCTGCCGCCGAGTTTGAAATGCGAAGTACGTCTGGCCGTTAGCGATGACAGGCTTGGATGGATCCCCATTCTGAACGATGAGATAACAGGCGTAACGCGAAAGGCGAACATCGTCAATCTTGCGCCGTGCGCCCGAGCCGATATCTACCATATCGAGGATATCCTCGAAATGGTCAGCAACCAAGTGTTGGCTGTTTCGACAGGCCTCACGTGCCTTGGCGATCACTGGTAGAAAGTGCCGGTACTCAGAATACTCCAATACCTTTGAGAGCTGCCGCGCCGACCAAAATTCGTTGCCATCGTCATCGGACTGACGTATACTTTCAAACGTTTCGTGGTGCTGGGTTGAATCACTAGATCTAGGCATAAGGGATTCTCCACTCAATTACTCTGGCCAATGAATCAGCTATGAAGCTGGCTAGAAGATCGAATTTGATGACGATAAGGTCGCTAGTTACGAAAGTGTTGGGAAACAGACTCTAGAGCATTACAGCTAACAGATCACATTCCAAAAACCAGCCCACATCATGCAAATTTGCGCCATGGACTTCTATGAACGACAACCAGCGCCGAAAGCGGTCATCTACCTCTTCATCGGGGTCATCATTATTCAGGCCGCAGTAATGCTCGGAGTGAGCTGGCTCATGCACGTCAGTTCTAATGGCAAAGAGCCCCTTGAATTCCTTCCCGGCACCATCGGTGGCGGCGTCACTCTTGTGATCATGATTGCCATGTGGCAGACCAGGCTCAAGATCTGGATCGACGAAAAGGGCATACGTCTGCGCATGCCCCCTTTCCATCTCTTCAGCGAACGAACGATCCGCTGGAATGAAGTCGAATCGGTAACGATCCGCAAGGTGAGCCCCTTTGGCGAGTTCGGCGGCTGGGGCATCCGCTGGAACCTGGGCAAGAAGATGGGCTACGTCTGGAACGGCAAGCAGGGAATCGAGCTTAAGCTCACGAGCGGCAAGTCTGTTGTTGTGACCATCATGGATCTGCAGGGGGCTCGCCAGGCACTCGAAGGGCGTGTGGTGGTGATTGATCGAATGTGATGAACAACGTAACAATGAATTGACAAGAAGCTAACACGGCGGTATCAGTCTGGTGAAACTGCATGGATAGGTTCGCAGCGCCTCTGCACGGCGTGGCGATATCGACAAATCCATGTTTTATCATTCACCGGAGATCACCATGATCCTGCGTTATGCTCTACTCATTGCTGCCGTGGCCTTTACGGCAGTGCGCGCACAGGACTTTCCTGTTCGCATCGAACCGGTCACAATCATTCCCTATCTGCAGGGACGCGTTGTGGTTCCGCCATCACCGCTGAAGTACCAGAACATCTTCGTTGGAGCCGTCGATACGGTCGAGACCAAGGATGGCAAGGCAGCAGCCAAGCAGTGGCACGACTACATCGGTTACGCAGCCGACCCAACGGGTCAGTCACTGGGCTATGCGATCGTCAACCACGAAATGATCGAGTCAAACGACCGGATCGGCGACGGTGGCGGCATGACGATGTTCAAGCTCGGCAAGAAGGCCGATGGTACGGTGGAGGTTCTAACGCAGACACTTGCCGACGGCCGCACGGGTAAGTTCTTCAACGTTGACTTCAAGAACACCGTCGGCGAAACCGGCATGAACTGCGGTGGCATGTCCTTTAGCAACCGCGTTTGGACCGCAGAAGAATGGTACCAGACCACGAATAAGATGATCTTCGCCGACGGTAAGGGTTTCCGCGACACATCAGACTTCGAGATCGGCAAAATGCAGCCTTCGGGCTTCCCCGGTCTTGATGGCAAGAAGGTCCAGCGCTGGCAGAACCTAAACTG
>CANHFG010000127.1 GCA_947459875.1 Ignavibacteria bacterium | reverse complement strand
TGAACCCCTCCACTGATGATTCGATCCTCTTCAAACCCATCGTATGGGCTTTCCCAGTAAACATCTGGCGGCCAGTAATACGTGCGACGAGCTCTGTTTGTAGCAACCGGAAATGTTCCGACAAAAAGCACGTTCTGAGCGTGCTCAGATCCTTCGGATCGCGCAAGCCGTACGAGAAGCTTTAGATAAACTTTTGCTTTCGACACTGCTGGAAACAACTGGCCCTTGTACAAGGTGCAAGGGTTAACTCTCCGAAACCGAAGGGGTACGTCAGTGAGACAGCCAAGCGGTACATAGCGGGTGCGAACCCATCTATCACTAATCACTTCAGTGGCGCCATTGAGCGGTAGGATCATCGAGTTATCAAGAATCATTGGCTCGGGAGACTCATAGATCAAACTGCCGAGAATTTCGAGATCCTCGCGGCGAAAACCAGCAGCAAAATTGACCGCGAACTCTGGCACCTCCTGCAGCTTGATCATAATGGTGTCAAATGTTGCTAGATTTTCTTCGGGACAGTCGCGATAGAGTGGGGGATCTGGATTCATATACGTAAGTCCACGCCCGCTTTCAACAAAGAACCCCGATGCATGTGGACCAGCTTCGTGGTAACGAATCGCCTTCGGCGTCTCAACCAGGTTGAACAGGCCAAGTGGCTCGTTGTAGTAGGGGTATTCTCTTTCGATGACATCGTCATCTATGTCGCCGATTGGAAGCATTGAGCCGGGGGTTAGGATGTAGTAGTCAGCAAGGCCCGATTCGTCTTGGATCGTCCCCGAAAAGCTGCTAGTCATGTCGATGGCCATTGGAGAAATCTGCACCCGCTGCGGCTTTTCCGGATCTTTTCCACCGGCGAATAAGACCGAAAGAAAATCCACAGCCGCACCGACGTACGGTACTGCCTTGAGGCCTGTCTTCAGGAAACCTGACTTCGAAATGGCCTCTTCCAGTATGTTGAGCGCCGACTTTGCAGCCTGCTTCCGTTCCAGCGGATCGGTTCCGAGGGGACTGTTGTTTGCTCTCTGCTGCGCATAATATTCGTCGATCTTCTTTTCCGTGGCGTCCGTGAATTTGTTCAGATCGCTGAACGTCTGCGATGCCTTTTTGCCGGCATTGATGACGTCCTTCAAACCTATTGAAAGTGACGACGACTCGGTGTCGTAGTCCTTCTTGCTGGCACCCGGGTCAATCTCAACGATTCTGCCAGAGGTTGTTCCCTGCAGGTTGATCGTTGCCTTACGAATCAGGTCAAGTTTCACTCGCAATCGGGATGGATACCCACACGTGCAGGGATCGTACACCATCGGGAAGTCAGCATAGGAAAACTGCGCCGCGGAGCTCGTGAACGGGGCTACCGAGGCGAACGTCGGATCTCCATCGAAATCGTCCAGCGCGCGCAGAGGCTTCTCGACCGTGGATTCCGCCATGTCGAGTGTGGATGGGACGCCGCCTTTGCCGATCAGTTCATGCTTGAGGGTGATCCGCACGAACTGAGCGAGGTCGTTTCTAATCGGTGCAATCAGAACACGCAATATGCCCGTGTAACGGTTGTAGAGAATGAACATCGGACGTTCAATTTCTTGTTCGAAGTTGTCATTGAGGGCATCATACGGCTTGCCGAAACGCTGAGCGATCAGCTCCCATCCGTCGATTGGACGATAGTCTTTGTTATCGGCCAGATGCTTCTGATGTATCGGTACGTCACCGTTCCAAAAGGGTGATTCGAGTCGATCAAGGCTGGTGAGGGTATTGTCGACCTTCATGTTGAACGTCTCATCTCGCCAGTCAAAGATCACGGGGTTGGAGTTGCGCTTATGCGGCTTCTCCGAATTCACAGCAGCATCGGGATTGGTGGTGATGCCTTTGTCTTCGTCGCAGACGGTCTGCGCATGCATGACCGTTGGATGAAGCAAAGCCGCAGAGAGCAGCATCAGCACATACACACGGACGATGATGTTCATTTCACCCTCCGTCCGATGAACTTCTTGCGAATGCGGGCCTCATCGTACACGTAGTCGATCTCGATGGTATCCCGGCCCTTGAGCCGCGCGATGCCTTTGGGATTAAGGCAGCCGTCTGCAATGCGGTAACTGCCATCCCCATCAAACTCCATGATCGTAGCGCCGAAATCTTTTTCGTTCACGGCACCGCAGGACACCCTTGACGTATCAGAGCAACCCCTGTTAATGTTCCGCATGACAACAGAGCAAAAATCTTTACTGTCTTCGATGTATCGGACATAGATCGTAACCGTAAACGTATCGGCCGGATCATCCACATGAGCGCCGTGGTAGGAGCCGAGGAGAGGGCTGGCGGGATCAGAAAGCGGTAGGAGCTCGCGATAGGCGGTGTCAACGCCATCGTCGTCGGGGAAGCATGTCGTGTCGGGCTTTCGGCGTCCGATGAAGCGTATAGGAATCGGAATGCTGTCTGGTGCATCACGGAGCCTAAACCTCAGCGAAAAGGCACTGTCGCGCCGGATTCTTGTGTCGCTTCCGATCTGCCATTCGTAGCTGTCGTAGCGCTCGTCTGCGGCAAAGAGGACCATACCGTTGACGGTGGTGTCCGATGGTGCCTTCGTACCAGACCGCAGAACCTCATAAATCGTAAACCTGGCTGTCACCGGCCTGGCCCCCTCGCAGGGGTCGGGCGTAACAACCGTGTGCGTGCCGCAGCCGAAGAGTAGCAGGGCTGCAGTTGTTATCGTGAGAAGTATGACGGTCCTCATCGTGTATGCTCCCGGCGTAGCGTTGCGTTTTCGCGCTTGAGCTCGAGAACATAGAGCGTGAGTTCCTCAACCTTTCGCAGCAGTGTTACCATGGTCTCGGTAACGTCCACGCCCTGACTCGTTACTTGCTGTGTAGTTGGTACTCCAGGCAGGTGACGGTGTTCTGTGATATATGCTTCCAGACTGTCGAGAGGCATCAGCTGGTAGGATGGCTCAAACACGTAATCGGCCCAGCCCGTCATCGTTGCAACAAATGACTTGGCAACAACTTTGCCGTCAACCGACAGTCGGAAATCGGCGTGCGTGCCGCTGGAAACTGTCGACGGACCGATGAGAACCTTCCCGCCTTCGCGAACGGTAAGCAGCGATGAGCCAGCTGAGTTCGAGACCAGCAGGGCATCCGACGTAGCCGAGGTACCTCCGCTGCGCACGTCCAGCCGAGCCGTTGGTGACTCGACACCTATGCCGACGTTACCGGTGGTGTTCATGGAGAGCCCCTTGAAGGAAGTCATCACCGGACCAATGTTCTGGCTCTGATCGATCTTGATGGCAAACACACTGGGATTACTTACAGCGTCACCAACACCGATCGTTACGCTGGCACGTCCGCCCTGGATGTTTTCCAGACGTCTGCTTTGCGGATTGTAGTACGTATTGAAACCCAGGAACTTGCCCCCTCCATCGTGGACTGTGATAAGGTCACCGATGTGCAGACGCTCCATCGGATTTGCCCGGGCAATGCCAACGTTACCGTCATTACGGACCCTCAGAAGATCCGTGTTATCTGATGACAGCACAACCAGAGCATTGGTCAGTGCATTGGTGGTTGCAGTTGTACGCGTAAATGCCTTGATCAGAAGTCGAGTATCCTGCCACGGATAGTAATTGCCCAGGCTGGCGCAGGCCTTACCGTCAATGTTCCGAAGGGTTAGCCCGGCAAAACCATCAAACTTGAGGCCTCCTTCATACCAGTCAACTTCCGAGTTTTGTCCTGATACCGCACCAGCTCCGAGTTCGAGGTAGCCATGACGTGACATTCCGAGCTTGAGTGGTGGTGCGTTCAACGGCCCAGCCGCGTGAACGGGCTTGTCGAACTGACGTATGATATTACCGTTCGGATCGTACGTTGCATCTCTGAAGACGTTATAGCCGATGTAGTCGTCCTCGAAGCCAACGTGGAAGGTCATGCGATTTCCTACGTGAAGCAGCTCCCTGGGATTCTGCTGACCAATCCCCACATAGCCCTCCGGCGTTATCCGCATGCGTTCGAGATCCGGTTCATTGAGCCGAGGCGTCGTGGCGAACTTGATCGAGGCGGTGTGGTTACGCGTGCTCAAGAGAAGGTTGCTGATCTTGTCGGAGGCCACAAGGGCCATATCGAGTCGGCCCTGTTCCAAGGAAAATCGGTCGCGCAGGCTTAGATCGGTCGCAGGGCTCAACGGATCGATATTCGGTTGCAGGCT
>CANHFG010000126.1 GCA_947459875.1 Ignavibacteria bacterium | reverse complement strand
GCCTCGATCGTCGTTTGATTGCGCACGATACCCCGGGACTGACGTGTCTTTACCAGCACGACGCCAGGCAGGTAGGTGCCGACCTGAGGGCGTTCCATTTTGATGGCCTTGGCCTGACGGAAGGAGCCGTTAGGCAGGGTGTGAGCTTCCTGCCGAATCAGGTATGCATCCTGACCCGGAAGCAGTCCGGCAACTGCCGATGAAAAAAGCAGAACCAGGCTAACAAGGGCGAAAACGAGGCGCATGGCGCGGATCCCAGTGGATAGAGGGCTGGTGAATGGATTGGGTGAACCGAAAAACTACGACGTTTTTCCCGTACCTTTGTTACTTGGTAGGCGCTTGCATGGAAGCATTGCGGCTGATACGTCACCGCGCTGAAAAAAAAACTTTCAGATTGCTGTAACCAATTGATCGGTGCGTGGAATCTTCCCCTGTGCGCCGCGATGAGCGCTCTTCCACACGCACAAACGCATCAATCATTTACACTTTTCAGGGGTCAGATCATGAAAACGCAGAATGTCTTCAAGACGCTCGCCATGGTTGCCTTTTCCGCCATCTCGCTCGGTCTTGTTGCCTGCAGCGAACTGGGTTCGAACCCAGCAGAGCCGATGGCCATGTTCAACAACGTCCAGACGACGTTCGATCTCAACGGTCAGCCGGTTGAGTTCACGGATGCCTCGCTTGAGATTCCTATGGAGGTTCGTGAGCGCCCAGACACCGCAAAGAAGGGTCCACGCAGCCCATTTGACCGTCTGCTTGCCTCTCTGAACCTGACGCCAGATCAGAAGGTGCAAGTCGAGCGTTTGCTCGCAGCGCACAAGGACTGTGCAACGGCCGCTCTTGAGGCTCTCAAGACGGCAGAGCGTGCCATCCTCGACCGCGCCAAGGCGGCACGCGAAGAGATCAAGGCTTCTGTAGAGGCCGGTACGATCACCCGCGACGAAGCACGTCAGAAGGTTCGCGACCTGAACAAGGCTACTCGCGAAGCCATCAAGAACCTGCCTGAGCGTGAAGCAGCGCGCGCTGCCCTGAAGGAATGTGATGATCGCTTCCTTACGGCACTGCGCGGAATCCTCACGGAGCAGCAGATCACGATTCTCGACAAGTTCATCGCAGCACGCAACGGCCGCACTGGTGGTGGTCCGCGCGATGGTGACAAGGGTGGTCGTGATAGCAAGGACAGCACCGGTGGCAAGGGTCCGGGAGGACGTGGCCCACGCGGTGGTGGTTCTGGTGACAGCACGGGTACTGGCGGTCGCGGTTAAGTCGTAGTATTGAAATTCCTCACAGATGCCCATCGTCACTCCGTGGCGATGGGCATCGTCGTAGATTGCAGGTCATGACGCAATTCATTGCCGGATTTGGACGCATCATGCTGTCGATCTTCGCCGAGGTCGGCCAGATCGCCCTTCTGCTAACCGGGATCATCCGGTACTTTCCCCGGGCCTTCAAGGACCGGCGTCTGGTGCTGGAGCAAATGAAGATCGTCGGCTCCGACTCTCTGCCGCTCGTGGTTCTGGTCGGTTCATTTACCGGCGCTATCGCTGCCTTGCAGGCAACGAATCTCTTTGCCAAGTTCAACCTTATCGGTATTGCCCGCCCCTTTATCGGCGGCTCCATTGCCACAGTGGTGTTCACCGAGCTTACTCCGGTGCTGACCGCGCTCGTTATCGCCGGTCGAGTAGGGGGCGCTATAGCCGCCCAGATCGGCACCATGCAGGTTTCGGAGCAGATCGATGCTCTTGATATGATGGCGATCGATAAGAACCGTTACCTCGGGATGCCGCGCGCGCTGGCAGCCGTCACAATGATGCCCGTGCTTGCGGTGTTTTCAAACGTCGTCGCCTTAGTCGGTGCGTACATTCTCACGAGCATCAAGTTCGATTTCAGTGCGGCAACGTTCTTTACGTCGATCCAGCAGTTCTTCAGCATCGAAGAGATCAGCAGAGGCATTGTTAAGTCATTCTTTTTCGGTGGTTTTACAGCCCTGATCGGCTGTCACGTCGGCTTTCACACAACAGGCGGCGCCGAGGGCGTCGGTAACTCAACAGTGCGGGCATTTACCATCTCCGCAGCCAGTATCCTGGTCATCGATGCCATTTTCGGCGTCGTGTTTTAAGATCTCCGCCCATTTATAGACAAAATGACAGAAAGGGCGTCAATCTGGCAGATTGCGCCCCGTATACTGTCATCTTTTCACTTGTTGTCAGCCCCCTGACCCTCTATTTTCGCGTCCCACAGCGGCGTTGTTAGCACTCATGCACGAGGAGTGCCAACAATTCGTCAACTGCGGCTCTATACCGCAAAACAGTAGTCATCATCACTTTACACTGGAGGATCATCATGGGTCTAACCCCTCTTCACGATCGGGTGCTTGTAAAGCCCGCTCAAGCCGAAGAAGTCACCAAGGGTGGCATCATCATTCCTGACACGGCCAAGGAAAAGCCAATGCAGGGAACCATCATTGCCGCGGGCGCCGGTAAGCAGTCGGAAGACGGCAAGGTTACGCCAATGGCAGTAACGGTAGGCGATACTGTTCTCTACGGCAAATATGCCGGCACAGAGATCAGCATTGATGGCGACGATTATCTGATCATGCGCGAAGCAGACATCTTCGGCATCATCAAGTAAGCCCCCTCCCAAACCCACCTTTTTGATCAATATCCCCCAACAAGGAAAAAACTACCATGGCAAGCAAGATCATAACGTTTGATGTTGACGCCCGTGCCGCGCTGAAGCGCGGTGTGGATCAGTTGGCAGACGCAGTTAAGGTGACGCTCGGACCCAAGGGCCGTAACGTCGTCATCGACAAGAAGTTTGGCGCCCCTACCATCACCAAGGACGGCGTGACGGTTGCGAAGGAGATCGAACTCGAAGATCCGATCGAGAACCTCGGCGCTTCGATGGTGCGTGAGGTTGCATCGAAGACGAGTGACATTGCCGGTGATGGAACGACAACGGCAACCGTTCTTGCTCAGGCCATCGTCCGCGAAGGTCTGAAGAACGTCACGGCCGGCGCAAACCCGATGGACCTCAAGCGTGGCATCGATATGGCTGTCACGGCCATTCACAGCGGTCTGCGCGAGCTCTCACGTCCGGTCCCGGGCAAGAAGGAGATCGCCCAGGTCGGAACGATCTCGGCAAACAACGATTCGACGATCGGCAATCTTATCGCCGATGCGATGGAGAAGGTTGGCAAGGACGGCGTGATCACCGTAGAAGAAGCCAAGGGCACGGACACGTCGGTAGACGTTGTCGAAGGTATGCAGTTCGACCGCGGTTATCTCTCGCCGTACTTTGTTACGGATGCCGACACCATGGAATGCGTACTCGAGAACCCATTCATCCTCATCCACGACAAGAAGATCGGCGCGATCAAGGACCTTCTGCCGGTTCTCGAAAAGACAGCACAAGCCGGTCGCGCACTGCTGATCATTGCCGAAGACATCGAAGGCGAGGCGCTCGCGACACTCGTTGTGAACCGCCTGCGCGGAACGCTCAAGATCGCAGCCGTCAAGGCTCCTGGCTTCGGCGATCGCCGCAAGGCCATGCTTGAAGACATCGCCATTCTTACCAACGGCATGGTCATCTCTGAAGAGAAGGGCTATAAGCTCGATGGTGCAACACTCCAGCAGCTTGGTACGGCCAAGCGCGTCACGATCGACAAGGACAACACGACGATCGTGGAAGGGGCTGGCAGTTCCGACGAGATCAAGAAGCGCATCAACGAGATCAAGTCACAGATCGAAAAGACAACCAGCGACTATGATCGCGAGAAGCTGCAAGAACGTCTTGCAAAGCTTTCCGGTGGTGTTGCCGTTCTGAAGATCGGCGCTGCTACGGAAGTGGAAATGAAGGAGAAGAAGGCGCGCGTCGAAGATGCTCTGCACGCTACACGTGCTGCCGTTGAAGAAGGCATCGTGCCAGGCGGCGGTGTGGCATACCTGCGCACGCTGGGTAAGCTCGAAGGTCTCAAGGTCGAGAACAACGACCAGCAAACCGGGATCAACATCATCCGTCAGGCTGTCGAAGCTCCGATCCGTCAGATCCTCGACAATGCAGGTCTTGAAAGCTCTGTGATTGTTGCCAAGATCAAGGAAGGAACAGGCACCTTCGGCTTCAACGCATACTCAGAGAAGTTCGAAGATCTTCTCGAAGCCGGCGTGATCGACCCGACAAAGGTCTCCCGCGTTGCCCTTGAAAATGCTGCATCG
This sequence comes from Ignavibacteria bacterium, assembly GCA_947459875.1. Lineage (GTDB taxonomy): Bacteria > Bacteroidota > Ignavibacteria > Kapaibacteriales > Kapaibacteriaceae > UBA10438. Next base: position 133 of record CANHFG010000126.1, on the reverse strand, counting down.
GTTGCCTCGCTGCTCATCACGACCGAAGCAACGATCGTCGAAAGGCCAGAGAAGAAGGAAGCCGCCCCGCATCAGCATGGCGGTGGAATGGATATGTACTGATCCTACGATCAGTAGCCTCCCAAATCAAACG
>CANHFG010000125.1 GCA_947459875.1 Ignavibacteria bacterium | reverse complement strand
TCGATCAATGCGTGCTCATACCGAACCCCGGGCCAAGGCCCGGGGCTAATGTTTACCGTCGCTATCTCAATTCGATCAATGCGTGCTCATACCGAACCCCGGGCCAAGGCCCGGGGCTAGTAATGATGGTTCGATATCACACACTCACACCATCTTCCACCCCGGGCCAAGGCCCGGGGCTAATGTTTACCGTCGCTATCTCAATTCGATCAATGCGTGCTCATACCGAACCCCGGGCCAAGGCCCGGGGCTAGTAAAGACACAACGTAACATTGGTCACGTGCAACTCCGTAACTCCGTAACTCCATAACAGCGCGCAGCGCGTGGAGAGCGTCATCCTGAGGAGCCGAAGGCGACGAAGGACCTCAGCTATGTTGATGCGCGGCGCGCATGTGTGAGGTGGGATTTCGAGGTCACTTGTCACGGACGGGCGAGACTGTGTCTCGCCCCTACCCGTCACTCGTCCTCACCGCACCTCGTAAACTCTAACCCGTGCACCTGTGCCAGCTGGTGCCCCTTGTGCATTGCCACCGGCCATGCCGACGAGCTTTGATACGTCGGCGCTGAAGCTGAAGCCTGTTGGGAAGTCTGTTGCGGATCCGATCGGGAGAATGCGCAGCAGTTGCTGCGATCGCAAGTCTGAGAGAGTTGCCGGAGCACCATTGGTGTAGGCACGGCCAACATATTTGGCGTCATCTGCGGAAATGGCCAGAACTGACGCGCCCGTTGAGATTTTCGAGATCTCGGCGCCCGTTACAAGATCGACAAACGTCGTCTGACCCGCACCGGATGTACCACGGAGTCCCATCGTAACGATCACTCTACCTGATGGCGAGAGCGTGGCTGTTTCGCCGAGCATTGGGTTACCTGTTGAATCCTGCAGACCGCTGAATGTGCGCACGGTATTGCCGGAGGCGAGATCGACCGTGAGAATGGATGCCGGCGAGTATGCCTGGAGTACAGCGAATCCGTCGCCTTGGAGCCCCATAAAGCCCACACCCTTACCGGCTGGCAATGAGATGTTGATCGAACGGGCCACAATGCCTGATGAAGCTGTGTACTCGTCAATGCGGGGGCTGGCTGCGGAATCCGGCAGCACATAGACCTTCGATCCATCCGAGGTGATCTGATGTCGGCCACGTGCCGTGACGGTTGAGACGACCTGTCCAGTTGCCGCATCATAGATGTAGGTTGCCTGATTCGTCGAGACAGCAACGCGCTGGTCGGCCGTCACAAAACGGATCGATGTTGCAAACACCTGAGTACCGGCGATTGCCGCACTCCACAGCTGCGTGCCCGTGGCCGCGTCGAAGGCAAAGACTGTATTCTGTGTCACGATCGCCACTCGCGCTCCATCATTGTTCAGAGCGGCAAATCGTGCCGCCTGATTGGCTGGAAGCGAGAACTCTACATACTTGGTTTCCACGCCGCCGCAGGCCTTGAGCTTGCCGGCATCGAAAATGGAACCGCCAGCGATCGGAGCAACCGGCGTCGAGGTGATCGTGCGGCCGTCGGTGCTGTACCCTTCAAGCGTCAGAGCGACGCCGGCCGGAACGGTCACCGTGATCTTTCCCGTGGTGGACGAGGCCACCTTCACGCCCGTTGGAGTGATCACCTGCAGGAAGCCCCCGATCGGCGCATCATTACAGTCAACGATCTGGGCCTGCAGAAGCGTCGGGCATGGCGACACGGAGATGTCCTTACGTAGCGTCTGATTCTCGGCGATCGGCCCGACAGTTGATGGTGCGGCCGATACTCCTTCATTGCGAGCCCCCTTCACCGATACGTCAAATGCGAAGTCTGCCGGCACGCGACGGCGATAGAAACCGTCCTGGTCCGTGACGGCACTGACCTGACCGATTTCGACAACGATGCCAGCAAGGGGCGTGTCTTCTCCGCATGTTACGCGACCTTCAATAAAGGCGCGGCGTGCTCCGGGGACGTCGAGATTCCAGTCTGTAAAGTGCGTTACGGTTCCGACGTACTGCCCACCGCTCAGTGTGGCCTTGCCCTCCTCAACCCAGATTGCCTTCTTCTCATCGAAGTGCCAAAGTGGGATCTCAGACGCCGTCGATCCAGCTGCCGGATACGACAGCGTTGCCGACGAGCCTTTGGCCAGATTCAGGGGCTGACCCTGCGTCCCGGTCAGCAGAACACGAAGCACACCGTATGAAACAAGCTCGGTCGATGAACCGTCAGCGCGCAGAGCGGCCATGTCTCCGGAGAAGCTGTCGTAGAAGTTGGCCGATAGTGGATCAAGATATCGCGCAGCCACAGAGATCGTACCGGAGTAGCTGTTGCCCTTCGCATCGACGTAGCCGCTGGCCGGCAGATCGATCGTTGCATTTCCTACGGTCACCTGGCCGCCAGTGGAAGAATTAATGGTGCGTGTCTGCTTTGCCTCTTGCAACGTCAGCATCATGGTCGTGGTCTTGCCCGAGGAAGGGAATGCCGCCCGCGCACCGGTGAAGTAACCGCTCTTGCTCACCATGACGACTGCGCGTGTTGACGGCACGATCACGTTCTGCAGAACAAAAACGCCGTTAGCGTTTGTCGTGGTCGAGACTCCATGTCCGCGTACCACAGCCCCCTGAACGGACTTGCCGGCTTCGTCGATCACCCGACCCGTGATGGTCGTGCTCACCGACTCCCCGAAATCCGAATCATCCGGGTCGACAAACGGCCCGCATGAAGCAAGCGCGATGATCGACAATGCAAAGAACAGATGGCGTAGATAGTTGCTCATGAGAGGACCTGGCAGATTGATGGATGGAGAATCTAAACCTTTTCAGTCAAAGTACTTTTGCCTGGCGACGTAAATCCGTGATCGAGGAAAAGGTTACACGCATTTGACGATGGATTCCCGCCTTCGCGGCAATGATAGGAGCAGCCGTAATTCCGTACTTCCGTACTTCCGTACTTCCGTACTTCCGTAATTCAGTAATTCCGTACTTCCGTACTTCCGTACTTCCGTAATTCAGTAACTTCTTCAATGCTTTATTACTCCGAATACCTTGCTCTCGATGCCGTGCTTGGGGCGCAGCATATGGAGAGTGCCAAGCACGGGGCGCCTGCGCATGAGGAGATGCTCTTCATTATCACGCACCAGACATTTGAGTTGTGGTTCAAGCAGGTGCTATTCGAGGTCGACTCTGTGATACGGCTGCTCGACAGGCCGTACCTGCCGGAGGCGGACATGTCGCTGTGCCTGAGTCGAATCATCCGGGTAAACAAGATCATGGCGCATCTGGCCGAGCAGTTCACGCTGATCGAGACGATGACGCCGGGTGAGTTCATGGAATTTCGCGCGTTTCTCAATCCTGCCAGTGGCTTTCAGTCGCTGCAGTGGCGTGTGTTGGAGCGCACGTTGGGACTGCCAGAGCAGAAGCGTGTGTTGCGTCATTACACCGAGCCGTTTACTGTCGAGCAGCTCAAGCAACTTGATGATGCCAGCAGCCGCACCACGCTGTTTGCGGCGGTGCAACGCTGGCTTGAACAGATGCCATTCATGGAACATGGCGAGTTTGCCTTCTGGGATGCCTACAAATCCTCCGTGCAGTCGATGCTCGATAATGACCGTCGCGAGGTGCGCGTGCTGGCAGAGGCTGAGGGCACCGATCCGACGTCGGCCCTCGAGCAGATCGATGCCAACGAGCGTAGCTTCCTGTCGCTCTTCAGCGCCGAAGCCTACGAAGAACTCCGCACGCAGGGCGTGCGGCGCATGTCGCAGCGGGCAACGCTGGCCGCTCTTTTCATCTCCACATATCGTGATCGCCCCCTGCTGCAGACGCCGTACCGTTTTGTTGATGCGATCATTGAGCTCGACAGACTTGTTTCGCTCTGGCGCTACCGTCACACGATGATGGTCAGCCGTATGATCGGCATGCGCGTCGGGACAGGGGGCTCATCGGGCCACGACTACCTTATGCAGACAACGATCCGACAGCGGGTGTTCGACGACCTGACATCGCTGAGTTCCTACCTGGTGCCAACGCAGCACACGCCGCCCCTGCCGGAGGCGATCGAATCGCGTCTGCAGTTCGTGAACGAACGTCCGGGTCTGTAGGCACGACGCCATTTCGGCCATGTCACGTTCGGGGTGTGCCTGCGCACGAAGAACGTGTATGCGCCTACCCTGCCTTTGGTCGATCGTTGTTCGGGCACGTGAAGTTCTCGACGAAGTGATCTATCCACGTCATTGCCTGCTGACACAGGCCTACCTCGGCACCGAGCCGACTCTGCTGCCGAGCGTGGATGACCTTGCTCTGGCCGCCGAACGTGGCGCTCCCATGGGGCCATCTCTCGAAGTGCTCCTGCAGCGGCACGTCCACCCAGATGACTATCTACTGTTTCGGGTGTCGGCCTGCTGGGCTGTTGACCGTTCATCGCGCATCG
>CANHFG010000124.1 GCA_947459875.1 Ignavibacteria bacterium | reverse complement strand
CCACAAGCACACGGGCGTTTGTGGCAGTGATCTCCACACCGCGGTCGAACTCACGCAGTCCCGTGACGTTGCCAAGACGCTCGACGGCAAGGCGCTGCGCGCTGGCGATTGCTCCGGCGGCAAAGAGAACAAGAAGTGTGTGAAGGAGTCTCATGGTCACCTGCTGATGAGTATAATCTGATGTGAAGATGCCGAACCATCACTAACGATGATGGTGTATGGTCCGACGGGGAGATCCTGAACATCGATCGTGTGCGTCAAACCACCAAGACACGACACTGTGCGTACGGTGCGGCCGAGTATATCAACGAGGTCGATCTGCCGCGTTTGAGCAGGACACGTAATCGTGACGTGATCGGCCGTTGGATTCGGGAACGCCGTGACGTGCGCACCAGTTTCCCTTTCCTCATGTACAGTCGTGGTCAGCCCCCTGAATGGCTGCGTCGAATACAACCTGTACTCACCGGGAAGAAGCGTCACGGTGTTGTTGTCGAGATAGATGTTCACATCACTGGATGTGGCAAACTCATACCATCGTCCCTTCCGCGTGAACGGAACACTTACGGTGCGAGAGACAACATCGAAGTTTCCGATATAGATCAGGTCGCACGAGGCGTCATTGATGACGATCGTTTTCAGCGGGTCTGCGGCCTGGATCGTTGATTGCATTTGAGCAAAGACGTTATATCGCTTGCGAGCTTCGTTGAGATCAGCAACGGCCTTACGCACGCGCTCGCGTCGCGGATCGCGCAGATACGGAAACCCCATCGGCTTGCGTCCAAGGCGGCCATTCTCGTTGATCGAGATGGGGTATCCAAGCTCGTTGAACTGCCATAACATTTTCGCACCCGGGATGCAGAGCATCTGCGCCATTAAAGCTTCGAGTCTGCGCAGGGCTATGGTGGTATCACGGGTGTTATGCGAGGCGTCTGCACGTCCGAAATTCACTGATCGGTAGATCGTGCGTTCTTCGTCGTGACTCTCAACATATCCGATCAGGCCGTGCCGACTAAAGCCCCTTCGCTGCGCACTCATGGCCGATGCGATATCCTGGTTTGAGAACGCCATCACGGCCTGGCTTCCAGCATAGTTGGCATTTGCCCAAAGGATGGCACCGGCATCGGAGAGCTCCTTTTCCTCGGCATTGTCGGCAAAGTGCTCGAGGATGTTGTAGAAGTCCCGATCGACCGATGACGTGGCCGACATCATGCGCTTGAGGATCGCAATGCGCGAGGCATCATAGCGTGACATCAGACCGGCATCACTGCCGCTATTGAACTGCGTAAGCCCCTTCGACAGATCGTATCGGTAACCATCAAACTTGAACTCGGTGATCCAGTACTTCAGGAAGCGATCGACGTATGCCTTCGTCGGTTCGCTCTCATGGTTCATATCATAGCCGACATTGAACGGATGCTTAGCCGTGACATTGAAGTAGGGGTTCTCGGGCGTTGGCCCAGCGATGCTTCCCCAGAGGTTAACAAGGGGCGACTGACCAAACTGGTGATTGAGCACGATATCGAGGATGACGGCCATTCCTCTTCCATGGGCTTCATCGATCAGCCGCTTGAGGTCATTCTTCGTGCCGTAGTACTTGTCAACCGCAAACTGATGGCTTACGTTATAGCCCCAGGAGTCGTTGTTCTCAAACTCGGTGATCGGCATGAGTTCGATGGCCGTCACACCAAGGTTCTTCAGGTACTCCAGCGAGTCGATCACGGCCTGGAACGAGCTCTTATCCGTGAAGTCACGCACCAGCAGCTCATACACTACCAGACGCCGCGCGTCGGGTTTGATAAATGTGTTGTTCTTCCACTCATACTCTTCAAGAGCTGTGTTGATCACACTGATGATGCCAGAAGTCTTACCTGTGGGATAGCTCGGTAGCTGCGGGAAGCGCCACGACTCGATAAATCGGTCGCTCGGATCACACAGCTGCTCAGCGTACGGATCGCTGATGCGGCGGTCATCATCGAAGGACCATTGCCAGAGCGTCTGCCCTTTTCGCTTGATCGGGATCGTCGTCCACCAGCGCTGCTTGTCCGGTGTCAGATAGCAGAAGTACTCCGGCATGCGCTTCCAGTCGGTCATCTCACCCACGGCATAGACCTCGGACTTGCCCGGAGCAAAGAGCACCACAACGGCTGTCGTGTCGTTGATGATGGTTGCGCCGTCACGAGCCCCCTGAGGAAGGGGCTTAAAGGTCACCTTCGGTCGCACCCTCAGTGTGAACGTGTCTCGGATCTGACCGCCCAGCGAATTGTAGGTGATCACGTCGATCTTGGTCGTGCGCTCAACGGTGTACGTTGTGCTGATCGTATCGTTTGTAGCGCGGGCGATTTCTACACCATTGGCGGATATCTGCATCAGTGGAACGTCGTTCGAAGCAATGGCCGTGATGCGGACCACTTGCCCCGAATCAACCACACGGTTGCCGGGGGTTGGCTCAAGCGTGCGGATGTACGTACCGGGAGCAAAGAGTTCGACGTAGATATCTGTTCCATCCTCAGCTCGGCCGACGCGTGTGCCATCGGACGAGCGGAAGACGAAAGCAAGCTGACGGATCTGCTCTGTTCCCGTCACACCATAGAACGCACGAGGATTTGGTATCACCAGACGATAGAGATTGGCACCAAGCCGTGTGAGCTTGCACTCGGGCTTGTTCTCCGTCCACTGTGCCTTGACGTAGCGCCAGTCGGTTAGTGATGTACTGAGAAACGTGATCACGCCTGTATGGGCATAGATGTCTCCCGTAAAACCGGCCAGATCACGATTGCCCTTTGACGCGTCAAAGATCACCGCGATGGTATCGGTCTGCGCCGGAAAGGTCGGCGTGGTCGTAACGACCTGCGCAGCCGCCGGCAACGAAGCAAAGAGCGCAACGAGAAGGACGACGAGAGATCGGAGATTCATGGATGTAGAAGCAATTGGAAGGACTGTTTTCATCGGGCTCATGATAGGCAGAAAAACCAGCCCCCTCAAATGCGAAGGGGCTGGTCTCTGCAAATACATCATTTCTCGGTCAGGGGGCTTAGCGGACGATCATCATTGGCACAACGGCCGATGCCGTGGCTGTTTGGACCTGAACCATGTATGCACCCGGAGCAACAACGTTGCCCGAGAAATCCCGACCGTTCCACATCAGCTCACCAGTAGCTGTGGTCGTGTAGAGCACAGTGCCAAGCTGATTGATGACGCTAACACGCACCGGAGCGTTCGATGGCAGTGTGATGCGTGCCATGCCCGGCGTTGGGTTCGGGAACACATTGATCTCTGCAGCCAGCTTCTCATCCTCTACGGATGTTGGCTGATTGACTGGGATCTTCACATCGGCGCCCTGACGTGTACCATCGGCGTTGCGGAAAACACAAAGGATCTCCTTCAGCTTCTTACCCGTCGGCACGCTGTAGAAGGCATTCAGGTCGGCAATGTTCCACGTGGCTGTGCCATCGCTATTCATCGTGAGCTTCAGGCCGTCGGTCGTACCGACGTTACCCCAGCCAGCCTTCTCGAGGTACGATCCGTCTTCCGTGGTACCACCGGTATAGACGTAGACCGGCTCACCAACCATCTTGAACGATCCATCCTTCTTGTCGTTCCACGGATAGTACGTCAGGGTAAGGGGCTTGCTGTCTGTGACGTCCTTTGGATCAGTCGTGACCGTGGGTCCAGAACCATCACCAACGCGGAGCGGCACATCACTGCCCTGCTTGGATCCATCGGCGTTGCGGAACACAAAGAGGAGTTCCTTGAGAACCTTGGTCTCTTCAACACCGGGATAGAACTGCCAGATAGGGCTTGGGATGCTCCATGAGAACGTGCCGTCTGCATTCTTGGTGAGCTTCAGAGCATCCGTTGTTCCGACAGCTCCCCACTCTGACTTCTGGAAGAAGCCACCGGCATAGTCACGGGCACCGGTGTACACATACGCCGGATCGACGCCAACCATCTTGAACTGTCCGTCCTTGACGTCGTTCTCCGGATTGTACTGGATCTCAACGCCTTCATTCTTACTTGGCACCTCAGGGTTGGCCTTGATCACCCAGCCCTGACCAAGAGGAAGAAGATCTACGAAGTCACGTCCGTTTCCATTGTCGATAAAGGCACGCACCTTCGTCAGTTCATTTTCGTTTCCAAAAGCAACGACCGTCAGATTGGTTGCACCCGGAAGCTGAACTGGGTTGAACGTGATGAGAGCCTTGCTGCCATCACCAGCTGCCGTAACGGCAAGCTTGTATGAGCCGGCAGGAACCTCCACGTTGGCGATATCGCCAAACTTGGCATTTGCAACCACTGGCGGTGAAAGATCGCCGGTAGGCAGAACGGCACGAATGTCGACTGCCGGCGTTGATGGAGACCAGTGGACGAAACGAAGCTTCGTTATTCCGGCCTTCGT
>CANHFG010000123.1 GCA_947459875.1 Ignavibacteria bacterium | reverse complement strand
TACGCGCGTGCCTTCGTGGCTACAAAGTCCGCAGCAACGGCATTTGCACCGTTTACTGTTACCGAGTGTGTGAGCGGCTCAAACGTCAGGCCTGTCATTGCAGGTGAAACCACATACGTACCATTGGCAAGTCCGGTAAACGCATACGCACCCGTTGCGTCTGTAACGGCACTGGCCGAGGCGATGGTCACTGTGATCCCTGCCACACTCTCGGTTGTAGCTGCTTTGATCTTCCCCGTAAGCGTATACGTCGCACCCGGCTCCGTTGGAGGCGTGCTACTTGAACACCCAGCCAGCAGCGCACATACCGTCAGCGCACAGGCAATTGCATAGTGTTTCATTCTGTTGTTCATACTGGCTTTCCTTGAATGTGATTACGTGAAGTTCTGTTGTTCGGGGAAGAGAGACAGCGAATCAACCATTTCGGCTGTGAGGCCCTCGGTGTCGATGGCATCAATGGTGACGACGATGTCGTTCGATGTGGCTGCGCCGGCGGTGCACGCCAAGTCGGAGTATTCCGTGACTTCGAACTGGAGGTGGCGTTCCTTCCTGTGGAACGTCATAAACACAAATGGAGAGGCAGCCCCGAAGGGAAAACAAGACAGAAAGTGGAATCACGTTACCTGAATTCAAGCGGTCAACTCGTGTGGTCGGACCTGCACCAGTGAAACGTGTATGTGGGCAACAAAGCCCGTGAACACTACCATTGTAATTGAGCTTCACAGCAAAATCCCGAACAGCTAGAACACTACAGTAGCATACGTGATCATGTGGCAATTGTAGCCAACATTACCCATATCCGTTGTACCACCGCCAACGTATGGAGATGACAGCGTCAAATCCAAACGTGTTGTGTGAAAATCATTTGATTGTTTTACACATGAATACTCGGAATTGGTTTTGGGCACAATGTCTACAATCACACGTGGAATCCTGTATCATCACACGCATCATCCGAAGGGAGGGTCGCAGCATGCTGCGACCCTACGATACGTTGCCCACGATTAAAGCCATGGGCTGTTGTAGTTGATCATTCGTCACTCGTCATTCGTCACTTGTCACTCGTCACTTGTCACTCGTCACTGGTCACTCGTCACTTGTCACTCGTCATTCGTCACTTGTCACTCGTCTCTTGTCACTCGTCACTGGTCACTCGTCACTTGTCACTCGTCATTCGTCACTTGCTCGTAACTATTCGCGACAGCTTATCGGAGACCGCGGCGGCAAGATCGATGCCGCGAGCGTTGGCGTAGTTCATGAGGGAGATGAAGACGTCGGCGGCCTCGTCGCTGACGCGGTCCATGGAGATGTCGGCCCCCTTCCAGAGCTTCTTCTCCAGGTTGGCAAGTTCGCCGGCTTCGCCGCAGAGTTCCAGGCAGAAGAACTCGGGTGGACGTGCTGTGAAGCACGCATTCTGGTAGGAATCGAAGGCCTTCTGCACGGACACGACATTGGCAGAGACCACCGATTGGAGCTCGGTGCAGAGAGGATGCATGGGTTTACTCATCGTCGGATGGGGGTTCGGCCGGACCGCTTTCACGCATGCGATAGCCAACGCCGCGGATGCTGTGGATAAGTTGTGACTGCCCGGGACGTTCGATCTTCTGGCGGACGCGTTTGATGTAGACGTCGATGATGTTTGACTCGGGGTCGAAGTCATGCTTCCAGACGTGCTGCATGATCATCGAGCGCGACAGTATCCGGTCCTTGTTGCGCATCATGTACTCTAAGAGCGCATACTCCTTGGTCGTGAGCTCGATCTCTTTATCGTCACGAAACGCATAATGCGTCACAAGGTCAAGCGTCAGGTCCCCACACTGAAGCTTCGTGGTCTTCTCACTGGTGGACCGACGCAAGATCGACCGCAGTCGGGCGGCGAGTTCCTCGAAGTGAAACGGCTTGGCCAGATAATCATCCGCACCAAGGTCAAGTCCCTGCACGCGGTCCTCCGTGGTGCCACGGGCCGTGAGCATGATCACCGGCACGGCAAGCCCCTCGGCACGGATCGAACGCAGGACGCTGTACCCGTCGAGCTTTGGAAGCATCACGTCGAGCACGATCGCGTCAAAAACATTGTTTAGCGCAAGGTCAAGTCCGGACGCCCCGTCCGGGGCCGTCTCGACGATGTACCGCTCCTCTTCGAGCCCCCTCTTGATGAAGCTGGCCACCTTGCGTTCGTCTTCGATCACCAGGATACGCATATGGCAAAATACGACGTGGCGTATCTTCGCCGCCATGCAATGGCCCGGTATCATCGGACAGCAGGCGGTGCAGGAGATCCTGCAGCGATGCATCGCACAGCAGAGGATCCCTCAGGCCCTCCTGCTGGTAGGCAACGATGGATTCGGCACGATGGCGCTGGCCATCGAGTTCGCCCGCACGGTTAACTGCTATAGTCCGGTCATGGACGGACACTCCGTAGTTGCCTGTGGCTCGTGTCAGAGCTGCACGCAGGCCCGCACCTTGCAGCATCCGAACATTTCGATCGTCTCGGCCCTGCCCACGGGTAAGCTCGACGCGTCGGATGAACTGCGCAAGGAATGGGTCGACGCGCTCTATGGTCTTGCTCACGAACTTGCCCTGAACGGCTACTCCCCCACGCGCATGGAGGGGGCGAATGAGATCCGCATCGTGCAGATCCGCGAACTGAACCGCCAGCTGTCGTTTTCCATGACACAGCGCGGACGGCGCGTGGCCATCATCGCCAATGCCGATGATATGAACGTCAGCACAGCGAATGCGTTTCTCAAGACGCTGGAAGAACCTCATGCCGATACGACCATCATCATGACGTGTTCCCGGCGCGACCGGTTGCTGCCAACGATCATATCCCGCTGTCAGGTCATCACAGTGCCCGCACTGGATGAATCAACACTTGCCGACGCTCTCATGCAGCGCGGCAGTTATGCACCCGACGAGGCACGCATTGCGGCCTCCATGGCGCAGGGTGATTACATATCGGCCGAGGCATTTCTGGCCGAGGATGTGCGACAGATCCGCGACTCAGCGGTGAACCTCCTTAGAACGTCGCTGCGGGGCAAAGACTTCCGTCCTGCACTCACGGCCGCAGTGCATGAACTGATCGGTCAGCGCGACCGGCAGCGCTGCCTTGCCGTGACCAATGCCCTGCTCGTGTGGCTGCGAGATGCCTATGCGATCGTTCAGGGAGGACGCAGCGTTCACCTGCTGAATGCTGATCAGCAGGAGCCCCTTGAGAGATTCGCCTCATCGTTTGCGCGCGCCGATTTCGATGCGGCATATCGCAGCCTTGAGCGAGCCGCCGCCGATGTCGACCGGTTTATGCCAACACAGCTGGTGATGCTCACCACGATGATGGAGCTCAGGAGCGTGTTCCTTCAGGCGCGACGCTGATTCGCATCACAGATACTCATCGCAGCCTCGGGCTGGCGCATATGGGTCGCAACAACGATCGCCGAGTGAGCCCCAAGTTTGCAGTTGATCGCGCCGAGCTGCAGAGAGCAGCGATCCGATGTGCCGATTGCGGCTAGCGAGAGCTTCTGAACGTCAAGCGAGCACGCAACCTCGTCGACATTCATGTTCAGCACCACAAGGAGGCCCCTTCGACGTTCACGTAGGCAACGATGATAAGCCACCACTCCGGACTCGGAGCAGCCTACGTCGTCCACGGTATCATCGTCTGAAATGATGCGCAGAATGTCCAGGTCAGAAACGCCTCGTATTGTATCCAGCAGCCGGCCGTGATGCTCAGCCCCTTGATCCCACGGCAGCGGGACATCACTAAACAACGGGAGCATCTCGGCCGTCAGCGCCGATGATTCCTCGGTCGTGAATCCCAGACCGGTGTTGATCGGGCGCGTCTCACCCAGCTCCATGCCAGCGACGATCAGCGGGACGGATTTCGGCAGTAGACTCAAAAACAGCCACGCCTGGGGCACAAGGTCAGCATGCACACGCGTGGCCCATCGCGGCGTGTTGTGCGACTCGCCGCAGGCAAGGAATCGCACCGGCGAGCCCTCTGTGGCCAGACGCCGCACAAAGCCGCGCAGGCCATCGGCGCTGTGTGCATCAAACGGCAGGTACCCGGTCACAACGTCAAAACCGTCGTGCCGTGATGCCTCGTCGAGATGGAAGTTCTCTTCGATCATGACTGCGTCGGCGCGCTCAGCGCGAGCGTCATCGATCACCCGCCGACGCAGCGCTGCCGGAAGTGCATGCCCCATGTCGATCATCGCCCCGTCAACACCAAGCATGCGCATCTGCGTCGGAATCACCGACGCGATCATGTTCCACACGCCGGAGTTCTCCGCACCGGGCCGCTCGAGTTCGGCATCGAACATCCGGATGGTGTTATAGGCCATGTAGTTGAAGCGGGGATGATGATGCAGCTTGAGATACGTCACGTCGTTCCACGGTGGCTGCGGGTCATCTGGCGGCCAGTCGGCAAACGCACCCGGCAGGCGCACCTCTTCCCCATCGAGCGTGCGGCCATG
>CANHFG010000122.1 GCA_947459875.1 Ignavibacteria bacterium | reverse complement strand
CCGGCTGCGCCAGAAGGTCCGTGCAGAGGCCCGCAAGCAGGAGCCCCATTGTCACAATGACGTGAAGCATGCGATATGGTCGCATGTTCTTCATCAGCGTGACCTCATGATCTTGGCTGAAAAACCAACGCGGCTACTGCTGCCCGGCAGGCGTGCAAGGAGTCGCACGACGTACGTGCCATTGGCAACCTCTGCGCCCGCGTCGTCGAGTCCGTCCCAACGGAAGTCAACAGCCTGTTCGTCCGAGGATTCCTCGACCAGGCTCGTAATGCGACGACCGTCGATTGAATAGACCTCGGCGTCGATGTCCTCAAACTCGCCCCGGGCTACACGCAGGCGCACAACGTCTCTAAAGGGATTCGGCCACACAACAACCGTGGGTCCGGTACGCACCGGGTTGTCATCGTCGGGGGTTGACGCGATAACATCGATTCGGAACCAGAAGCCCAGATACCTGTATGCCGAAACGACATCGCCGCTGGGGTCGCGTCCGGAGAGCGGAGCATCGGCATCCGTCAGCGTCTGACTCATGTCGATGGCCGTCAGGCCAAGCGTGCCATAGAGGTATACCGAATCGCCCGGACGGAATGAGGAGGGGGCGTAGGTGACGAGCTGCGAGCGGCGGCGCACGGAGTCGACAAGTACCGTATCGCCATTCGGGTTCACGACCTTTACTTTGTCGGTGTAGAGCGAACTTATGCTGCCATACACCTGGAACACCCGTTGAACGGCCGGAACGAACTGCGTTGGCAGCGAGTCCGGGCTAGGGGGCTCGCCTACGTCCACTTGCGCCAGCATGGACGGCGCGTAGCCGGCCACAATGGCACAGGTGCAAACGAACAACAGTCTATGTAGCAGCGCCATGGGTGCGATGGCCCGTACAGTGAGAAAAGTCGACCAGGTTCCGAGGAAAAATCGTACGGTCAAATGTCGGCCGCAAATTTTTCGGGGCGCAAATATCCGACAAAAGATGTCATGAAACTGTCATAAAATGTCATGGCAGAGTATTTTTTTTAGTAACAGTTTCAATGCTTATCCACAATTGCTACGCATTTATACGTACTTTATGCCAAGAAGGCTTCGTAATTGGATTGAGTTTATCCACATATTCATTTTCGGATATCGGTGTACGGCATCTGGAATGGCCGGTAAAACAGCAAAATCGGGCCGTTGTAACGCCGTATATTGCATGGCAGTTCCACGACACCTATAAAACGTATCGTGACTGGCTGATTTCGTCAATTTTGTGCCGGATACAATATGCGCCGATTTGTTCCTCTTTTTCTACTGCTGTTGCTTGGTGCTGCAGATGCGTGGTCGCAGCTGATCGAAGTCGTCGAAGCGACGAACCGCTCGCCCCGTGCCATGCCCATCCTGATCGACTCGGCATTTGTGGTTGTGCGCGACGCGCAGGTGCCGTTCAACCCCGTCAAGTTGCGGCTCAAGCGCTGCGACAATGGCGCGGACGTGCCGTTCTGCCTCGACCCATGGACGCCGGGCACGGACAGTGTGATGATCTGGTTCCGGCTCGACAATGTGGCGGCACAGACAACGGTGGTGATCCGTGTGGAGCTTGATCAGACCATTGCCACGTCGAGATCAGATGGCAAGGCGGTGTTCATCAACTACTCTGACAGTCTTTCGGCAGCCGCCGGGGCGGGTCCGGCCGGACCGTGGTCGGGCACATCGACGACCACCCCTGCCGCCTTTGGAAGGGGCTTCATCATCGATGCCCGCATGACGGCTACAGCGCCAACGGGTGGTTTCCTGTGTTACTACGGCACGGATGCCATTGGCAGCAGCGGGTACTCGGTCAAGCACGACGCCCGTGCAGCCAGCACGGAGGCCGATCACTGGAGTCTTGCCAGCGGATCGGCCACAGACATCTCGGTGGCCCCGAAAAACTTCATCTGGAATGCCAATGAGATGGTGCGGTATTACATTGTGATGAACGATTCGCTGAACCTGGTATCACGCTACAGTGAGGCCGACCGTAATCGCCGTCACTTCGCCCGCTTCAACCGTCCTGCGGGTCAGCCCTGGACGGTCTTCGGGGCGGCCTCGCTGCCATCGGCCAACGGCGACCTGCGCGTGTCATACATACGGATGCGTCCGAACTACGACATCCGGCCCCGCACCACGCGTCGTGGCGCGCTCGTCCAGGCAGCCCCCTCCAATGCCGTGATCTGTGACGGGGTACCCGTCATTCTGTCGATCACCGGCACCGGCTGGCGCACAATCACCTGGTCGAACGGGGCTACGGGGCCCACGATCTCGGTAACCACGCCCGGAACATATTTCGCTGACCTTACCGATGGCGCCGGATGTTCGGTGCGAACGGAGGTCATCACCGTTGGGTCCGGCAGTGCGCCCACGGCCGGCAGTGACACTACCTTCACGCTATGTCTGGGCCGTCGTGAGACGCTCTCGGTAAAGTCTGGCTACGACAGCTACGAATGGTACCTCTCGGCCGGGGCAAACCGCGTAAAGCTACCGTTTACGGGTCCGACCGCCGAGGTCGACTCTGCCGACGTGTATCGCTGCTTTGTCAGATCGGCCAGCGGCTGCCTCGACACCGTGCGATTCATCGTCAACCGCGTTTACGACACCACCGGCCGCATTGTAACGCCGAGGCCCAATCCGGCCATTTGCGAAGGCGACTCGCTTGTGCTCACGGCCGAACCGGCCGGCAGTGCCGAGTACCAGTGGAGTCGTGACGGGGTGATCCTTGGAACGAATTCAAACCGCCTGGTTGTGCGCGACTCCGGCAACTACGCCGTGCTGATCCGTCTGGGAACGGGCAATAACGGCTGTCTGTCGCTGGCCAAGGCGCGCGTTGACAAGTCCTTCCCCGACACGCTGCGGTTTCTGCCGAGCTACTCGTTCTGCGAGGGGGACTCGGTGGTACTCGATCCGGGTCGTTTCTCTACCGGCGAGTGGTGGAGCTACCGAGGCGGCCGAAAGACCACGCTGCTTTCATCCAACCGATCGTTTGTGGCCAAGGTCTCCGATACGGTTCTGTGTGTTGCGTCGAACGCCGGTCTGTGTCCGGACACGGCCATCATTGCTCTTGAGCGAAAGGACGCTCCTGCTAATCCGATCACGGTTGTCGAAGGCAAGAAGTCGATGTGCCGTGGTGAGATCCTGACGCTGCAGACGCAGCTCAAGGGATTTGGCTGCACATGGATGCTCGACAGTACGCGACTTGATGCAAGCAACCCTGATCCGGTCGAGAACAAGACTGATTCGGCGGTGATCCAGATCCGCGCGCCGGGCACGTATTACGTGCTGGTGGACTATCGAAACGGATGTATTCGCAAAGACAGCATCGTCATCGACAACGGTATCGCGCCGCCGGACATTGTTGCGCCGGATGGGATTGTGATGTGTCCGGGCGACTCGATCCGCCTGACAACGCTCGGGAAGTTCACGACCTATCTGTGGAGTAACGGTCAGACCAAGGACACGATCTACGTCACCCAGCCTGGCAACTACTCTGTCACCGTCACGCTCTTCGGCTGCGAGGCAAAGGCCTCCATCCGCGTAGAACTTGCTGATCCAAAGGGTCCGGTCCTTGCCTTCCGCGACTCCACCATGGTATGCAATTCCTTCCCATGGGCGCGCCTGACATTTGGTAACCCACAGGGCGTCGAGCGCGAATACAACATCGACGTGGTAGATAAGACGCAGTTCGAGGCAAGCGCCACGCGCTTCATCGTAAAGGCTAACGATACCGGCTCGGTGGGCTTCCGCTACATTGGCAATGATCCGAATGCCCGGTTCCTGACCTTCAGCGTACGTCTGTCGGACGACTGCGAATGGAAGCAGGAAGTAGTGCTGACGGTGGAGATCAAAGAAAAGACCGTTCCATTGTCGATCAAGTTCTCCAAGCCCCCTACCGCTTTGAAGGCGGGCGATAACTTCACGATCCGCATTGAGGGCTCCTCGCGCGCTGGACTGCCAGACTTTACACGGCGCGACACGCTGTGGATCGAAACCAGTGTACCGTCGGACCTCTTGCAGGTAACCGGCACTCGCGCAACATGTGGCGATCCGTTCACCAACGTCTCCGACTCGTCCGGACGGGTGCGATTCTCGCTTGCCGACTGTGCCACCTCAACGGCCGATCCGCTGGTCGAGCAGCAGCTGTCGGTGCTCGTTGGTGAGACGCTGCGCGCCTTCATTCAGATTGACACCATCTATTCGTCGAGTCCGTGCATCACCGCGCCCCTTGAGGCGCGACGTATCGAGTTTGATCTGCTGCCATTTGGCTGTGAGCTCTCGACGATCACCCGTGCGCGCACGCTTATCATGGGCATCGGTTCGGCCGAACGCGGCTCGGTCACGGCCGTCATCACCGAGTCGAACGGTCCCGTTACGGTCCGTGCGGTCGACGTGCTTGGACGTGTCATCGACACGGCAACCATCCCCGACGGCGAAGGCGCACGTCAGTGCACGCTGAACGTCGATGCCATCGGTCCGGTGTACATCACAGCTGT
>CANHFG010000121.1 GCA_947459875.1 Ignavibacteria bacterium | reverse complement strand
GGGGCTCACGTGGGCGCGCGTGCGAACGGGTCAGGTCTATGACCTGTCGATGAATCCCGACGATCCCGATCAGTGGGCAGCAGCCGTTTCTCAGGACGGCATCAGCATGACAACCGACGCAGGACAGACGTGGACGACGCGCATGAACGGTCTGGTCGGCGCTGTCGGCCGCATCAGCGTGCAGTATGCCCCCTCCCGTCCATCAACGCTCTATTGCCTGGCCGAGCTTGACCGGCTTGCAACAGTAGCGAAGTCCACCAACGGCGGAGCCACCTGGACCGTTCAGTATCGAGACGCGCAGGGGTGCTTCTTTGCCGGTGCCTGCTCGCCGGATGCGAGTCAGGGGTTTTACGACAACCTCGTCTCGATCAACCCAAACAATCCGGACCATGCCCTCGTCGGTGGGATCGATCTCTGGATGACTACCAACGGCGGCTCTCAGTGGGTGAACGTTACCAACGGTTACAGTGACGGTGATGGAGCGAACCTTCCGCACGTAGACCAGCACGTTGTGGCCTTTGATCCGCATGATGCCAAGCGCGTGTTCGCCGGTAATGACGGCGGCATGATGCGCAGTCCGGACGGCGGCAACTCGTGGTACCTGATCAATACAAACCTCGCCGTCACGCAGTTCTACTCCTTCGATATCGATCGAAGCAACCGTGACAAGATGTACGGGGGTACGCAGGACAACGGCACGCTCGGCACCGAGGGCGTGGTCGACTGGGAACGTTTGGTAGGGGGCGATGGGATGACCACGCTGGTTCATCCAACAATACCATCGATCGTGTATGGAACGAATCCCAACGGCGCACTCTTCCGTGTGGATCTTGATGCCGGACGTCTTGTGCGGATCGTTACCGGACTCAACAGCAGCGAGGCCTGCGAATGGGTAGCACCAATGGCGATCGACCCATTCAACCCCGATGCAATGCTTACCGGACGTCAGCGCGTGTACCTTTCGGAAAATCGTGGTGATATCTGGCAGGCAGTATCGCCACGCTTCGAAGGCAACGTCTCGGCATTGGCATTCTCGCAGGCCGATCAGGAAGTGATGTGGGCCGGCAGCAACCAGGGCGAGCTGTTCGTCAGTACGGACTATGCAACAACCTGGAAGCGCGTCGACGTCAACGGTCTGGGATCTGCCTATATCAGCGACATCATTTGTCCCGAGGACGACCGCAAGACGGCATGGATCACGTATTCGAGCTACGGCAAGCCGCATGTGTGGAGGACCACGGATCTGGGTCAGACGTGGGAGTCGCGCTGGAACGGCATGCCCGATGTCCCGGTCAACACCATCGACATCCACCCGGACGATCCGAATGTGCTGTTTATCGGCACCGATATCGGCGTCTTCGTCACCTTCGATGCGGGCGCAAACTGGATGCCCTACGGCAAGGAGCTGCCACGCACTCCGATCCTTGATCTCAAGATCGACATCGCCAACAGCTTCATCCGTGCCGGTACGCATGGCCGCTCGATCTGGGAAGCACCGCTGCTGTCGGTCGCACCGGCCGACCCGATCATAGCCACTCCGATTGGCGGCGAACAGTTTGTTGGCCTCACCTCAACGCGCATATCCTGGAGGGGCGTGCCCGCCCCCTGCCGTGTTGAATACTCGATCGATAACGGGGCTTCCTGGCGCGTGATCATCAGTGGCCAGCAAGGCTCGGCTCTTTCATGGCAGGTACCGAATGCCCCGACAAACGTTGCTCTGATCCGGGTGACGTCGGAATCCAACCCGGCGATCTCGGTCGTCAGCCGCAACTTCTCCATTCGACAGCTTGTGCGCGGCATGGTCGTCTCTCAGGCTTCCGTTGGATGGATCCCCTATGGCCTGTCGTATGACGGGGCATCGGGGCTATGGACAACGAACTTCCGAACGAGGACGCTGCACAAGCTCGACCCGAACACGCTCCTTCCGATCAAGACCATAACGATGCAGGGGGCCGGCGATAGTCTGTTTACTGACCTTTGCTACGATCGTGAACGGCACGAGATCTATGTGCATCGACTTGAAAGCACCGAGGGGCTGACCACGACGGTCATTGTGGTTGACACGAACGGCCGACTTCTTCGGACCTTCCCGTCAGGCGCTCGACGCTACGGGCTTGGTCTGGAACTGGTCAACGGCGTTCTCTACGGCTGCGAGCGTGACGGAGATCGTCGCATCGTCGGCATGAGCCCGCAGAATGGAACAATCCTCTCGGCCGTTCCAAACCCGTTCCAGCAGTTCTATGGTCCACGCTGTCTGACCTCTGACCGCGAGGGCAACTTCCTGCAGGTATGCACGGGCTTTGCAGACGGCGGCGGAGCGCTGCTGAACGCGTCGATCGCCGAGATCCCTGTGGCAAACCCGACGACGATCACAAGAACACTTGCTCTGCAGACGCCCAGCGGACTTATCAACGCCCGTGGTGTTGAGGCCGACCCGCGCGACAATACCATGTGGATCAGCGAATACGGTGGCACGATCTTCAAGATCACGGGGCTGCGCTTCGAGCCCCCTCCGGTGACCTCCGTGGACGAGGAGTCCATTCAACTCGAAGGCAGCGTTTCGATCACACCGCACCCGGTCAGCTCAACGTCGTTCGTCTCCGTCAGCTCCATAGGTCGACCACGCATGATAACGCCGATGATCACGGACGTTACCGGACGCGTGGTGTGGAATGGACCGGTGTATCAACAGGAGGCCGATCAGGCACTGGCCATTCGCATACCAGACGATGCCCTCTCGACGGGCACGTACATCTTTACGCTCAGCGGCAATGACGGACGCAGCGCGCGCCAGGCATTTGTCGTGAGCAAGTAACAAAGGCAACTATGCTGCACATTTTGCTGGCGTTCATCACCATGGGTGTGGTGTGGTTCGCTTGGACAAATTTCAAAATGATCGGCCGCCTGCGCGCGGCCGATCTTGACCTCACGCCCGAAGAACGGCAACAACGCCAGGTATCCTACGTCATGCGCATCGTTGTGTGCCTGATTGTACTTGCCATCCTTCCGTTTTTATTCACGTTTCTTATCAAGTAATGTCAGAGAACGACCCGAAACTCGGCGGTCCCGGCAATAAGGGGACCGAACGCGAGTTTCTCTCCGGACCTCACTCGCGCCTGCGCGAGTTCATGTTTGTTGTGCGCGTGATGAAGGAGTTCATCCGTGGATTCCGCGTGCTACACTTCGTCGGCCCCTGCATCACGGTCTTCGGATCGGCCCGGTTCAAGGAAGACCATCCACATTATGACGCCGCTCGCGTTGTCGGAGCTCGCCTTGCCGATATGGGCTTCACGGTCATGACAGGGGGCGGACCGGGTATCATGGAGGCGGCTAACCGCGGAGCAAAGGAAGCCGGTGGAACAAGCATCGGACTGAACATTGAACTTCCGTTCGAGCAGCATGCCAACCCTTGGCTTGATGTCATGGTAACCTTTGAGCACTTCTTCGTCCGCAAGGTGATGCTTGTGAAGTACTCTCTGGGCTTCGTCGTCATGCCGGGCGGTTTTGGCACCATGGACGAGCTCTTTGAAGCTATCACGCTGATCCAGACAAAGAAGATCGCCAACTTCCCCATCGTGCTGATGGGTACGCAGTACTACTCTGAACTCGTCGATACGATCCGCAATCGCATGGTACAGGAAGGTACGATCTCCAAGGACGACCTCGATCTGTTCCTGGTAACCGACAGCATCGATGAGATGGAAGAGTTCCTGCGCGCACGCGTGGTCAAACGATTTGGTCTCAAGCAGCAGCTCTTTATCCCGCGATCATGAACCTCTGTGTCTACTGCGGATCCCGCACTGGCGTCGATCCATCGTATCAGTCGGCCGCAGAGTCTGTGGCCGACGAATTGCTGCGGCGCGGCTGGGGTCTTGTCTACGGCGGCGGTGGCATAGGCCTCATGGGAGCGATCGCGCGGCGGGTCTTCGACGGCGGCGGCCATGTCGTCGGCATCATCCCGTCATTCCTGGCATCACGTGAAGTTGCGCTCTGGGAATGCTCGGAACTGATCGAAGTACCCTCGATGCACGTTCGTAAGCAGATGATGATCGAGCGCTCTGACATGTTGCTGGCCATCCCGGGCGGCTTCGGCACCATGGATGAGCTCTTTGAGGCCATTACGTGGCGGCAGCTTGGACTGCACGACCGTCCGATCGGACTACTGAACACCAACGGATATTACGACCCGCTTCTTTCGATGAATGCCCATATGGTCGAACGGGGCTTTGTGCATCAGCACCACGCTGACCTGCTGGTGGCCGATGCGGAGGTATCTCGACTTCTCGACCTGCTCTCGTTCGCCTCCAGTCACGCCCCCTCCCAGCTGCCGGGTCGCATCTAGGAAATGTCGGTGCTGCGCGATCTCTTTTTTCAGAGTGCTACGCCCATCATTCGGCTGGGTCGTACACGCCCCCTGACGCCGGATGATGCTCCGCCGCTTCCGCGCGGGCTGCACCCTAAGGATGCGGCCGCCGCATTCGCGTCGCTGTCGACGGATTCCTTCCGACGTTTTGTCTTCGAGGTGTTCT
>CANHFG010000120.1 GCA_947459875.1 Ignavibacteria bacterium | reverse complement strand
CGCGCCTGCACTTGCATGCGAGAGGGCTCGATGCCCCATACACGCAGCAGATACTCCTGAATGTTGTAGGCACGCTGACGTGAAAGGTCTCGATTGGCCTTCTCCGGACCGCTATTCGAGTTGCATCCCGTGATAGTGATCTTGTCCGCCGGATTGCTCCTGAGCTTATACCCGATGATGTTCAAAATGTCCTGATAGATCGCCACCGTTCCGGCACCATTGAGATGGTCGAGCGTGTAGGAGGAGACCTCGCTCGGATTCAACCTTCTGTAGCGTGACGGTATCTCGGCACTCATCTCATCGAAAAAGATGTAGTTGAGCAACGCGTACAGATTCAACGAAACGATATTGCTCACTGCGAGCTTCGGGGCTGTAAGGGGCTGACCCGACGCGTCAAGCAATTGCGCTGTGATGCCCCGCACGGAGACCTTCGGGACACGCTTCTCGGGCTCCGGTGGCCTAACCTCGGCCACCACGGTGTCACGCACCGGCGGTGGTGGTGGAGGCGGAGGGGGCGGCGGAGGTGGTGCTGGACGTGGCGTGCTCCGCTCTGTGTAGTTCTGCCAGACAAGGCCAATACCGAGGCGGATCGACGTCATGCTCCACGGCTGCGCAGACTGAAGATTTGAAAGTCCGATGTTCGCTACAAGCTCGGGTTCGATACGCCACTGCTGGTCCGACGAGATCGGAATTGAGTATCGGACACCAAGCACGGCGGCAAAGCGCGTTGAGGCAACACCCGGAATTGCGGCCGAGTCGAAGGCAAAGCGCGTGCGCGTCCCGTTCTGATAGACAATATCCGTGGGCGAAACAATGAATTCGCGCTGTGAGAACGATGATGACAACAGGAAGCCCAGCCGGAAACCGCCAAGAAGACTGAGTCGCGGCGCAACATCATAGCCGGCTACCGGTG
This sequence comes from Ignavibacteria bacterium, assembly GCA_947459875.1. Lineage (GTDB taxonomy): Bacteria > Bacteroidota > Ignavibacteria > Kapaibacteriales > Kapaibacteriaceae > UBA10438. Next base: position 3,757 of record CANHFG010000120.1, on the reverse strand, counting down.
CAATGCTGAGGAACGATCGCGCCGTCGAGAGCTCATAGCCGATGAGTGCGAGCTCATCAATACCTTCCGGAGCGATCACCTGTGTCTGCTCCGTGGAAAGCATTGCCGAGTGATAATCAAAGCCGAGACGAATCTCTGCTCGAAACACGTCGCTGAACCGCATGTGCCCCATCACATCCACTAACGGCATCACCGCTGAGGCAGTCGAGTACTCCGGACAGCAGCTCGGAACATCGGGCAGACCGCGAATGGGGGCACTGTGAAGATCAAGTCCGCCACCAATAATGCCGGAGACTCCATATCGCGAATCGTAGTATCGAGCATCAGCACTATCAGGCTGAGCCATGCACGCGGCCCGCATGCTGATGGAAACAAGCAGCAGGAGAATCAACGAACGCAGTAGGAGCATGTTCACGGTGAGTTATTTGCCGATGATCACGGCTCGTGAATGCGTCTCCTGTCCGTTCATCAGCACAACAAAGTACTGGCCACTCGGCAGGTATTCAGATGGAAGTGCGATCTCGTGACGTCCGGCAGTCAGCTCTCCTTCATATAGGGTGCGAAGGGGGCGCCCCATGGCGTCAACCAGAAGGACATTATACTGGGCTTGCTGTCCCGCGCTGACTGTGACAAACGCATCGCGGACAATCGGGTTGGGATAAACGCCGATGATCCCGGTCGCATTACTGCGCTTGATCAGGCGTACCGTGTCGCCCTCGCGGCACAGACCAAGTACCGTGAATTCCCCGTTCTCCTTGACAGCCCGGATAAAGCCACCACGCGGCCATTCGACGGAGATGATCTCAAGGGGGCTCTTTTCCACTGTGCCCAGAGCAACCAGGAACGGCAGTTCAGCGATGATCCCCACGGAGTCCGTGACCGTTGCTCTGACGGTCATGATCGCATCATCACCCACGAAACGCACGGACTGACTGCCCTTGTGAACCAGGACGGTTCGATTGTAACGAAGTGTAACAATGACGTCGCGCGGACCATCCCGCAGAAGATTGCGTGAGGTGGCAAGTATGACCGGAACCGATACGGTCGTTCCGATGTCGCCTTCACTACGCGGGATGATCACCCGCGTTGTTGCCTTTGGCTGCCGGTACCAGAATCCGATACCCGCCTCGACATTCGCCTGCCGGGCCATGCCAACGATGCCCTGACCCAGCGAGCCCTGAATGGTTGCATTCGAACCGCTGCGTGCATTCACCGCGCCGTTGCTGATCACCGACCTGCGGAGCTGCTGCCCCGAGACCGTCGTGATCGCGAGCAGGATCGCGATGAAATAAATATGCGCCGATGTCCGCATGATCACTCAATCACCGTGATGTAGAAGTCCTGCTCAACAGGATCAATGGCTGCATTGGTCACGTTCTGAACGCGGAACACAACGTTCCCGGCTTCAGCTCGCGCCCATGCGATGATGAGGCCATCGTTCAGGTCAGCAACGGGGCTGATCATCACCGACTGACCCACAGCGGCATTACCAAAGGCAACCGTCACCGTCAGTCCGGCATTTGCGGCCACATTGGCGATGTTGACGGTGAGCGTGCGTTTGATAATGTTAGTGATCGTATTTCCATTCGTGCCGAAGCGTGAGGTTCCGCGAACATCCAGCTTCGTTGTCGGAGATGACGTATTGATGCCGACATTGACATTGTTACCGAGCACGATGGCATTGCTGACGTTGACGGTTGCACCAGATCCGATGGCTGTGGCGTTGGTCAGGCTCATATCGGACGAAGTGTTATCACCGATCAATATCACACCAGTTGCGTTGTTGAGATTTAATCCAGCACGATAGCCGATCAGGATATTCTTGTTCGTTGTATTTGCATTACCCAGGTTCATACCAGCCTGATAGCCGATAAACGTATTCTGATCACCGCCGTAATTCAACATCCCTGCTTCGGTACCGACAAACGTATTCGCAAAACCGAGATCCGTTTGTTCGCCCGCAGACTTACCGACAAAGACGTTATCGTTCGTGTTGTCAAGGTTCGCTCCGGCACTGCTACCAACGATCGTATTGGCAGTTCCGGCCCGCAATACGCTCCCAGCCTCAAATCCCAAGAGTGTATTGTCATTGGACGTGCCCAGAGCCGTCTCCCCCATCGCGTTGCTTCCGACGACGGTGTTGCGCGATCCGCCCCCTATGGTTGCACCCGCGTTGTTGCCGACCATCGTGTTATCGGCACCTCCTATGTTTTTACCGGCTTGGTATCCAAACGCTGAGTTACGGCTACCCGAGACGTTGCCGTTGAGAGCTTGATATCCGACTGCGACATTCTCGCTGCCGGAAGTATTCTGCTTCAAGGCTTCAAAACCGACGGCTGTCAGTCCATTCACGGTCGTGATTGCGCTTCCGGCGGCCGAGCCGACAAACACGTTCTCATTTGAGGTCATGTTCAAGCCAGACTGGTAGCCGATGGCGATGTTATCGGAACCTGACACAATGGCATTTGCGGCATCGCGACCAACCGCTACGTTTCGCGCTCCACTAGTGAGCGATGGTGCGACATTTGAACCAACCATCACGTTGTTTGCCCCGGTACTGTTGAGACTTCCGGCTCCGCCAACAAACAAGCCCGAATTCTTTAGTCGAAGCACGGCCTGATCATTGATGGCGTAGAACTTTCCGTCACTGACATTGATGTTTGCGTTTGAGCGAAGACCCCACGCAGTTCCGAGCCCGGTCACGTTCGCTTCCAGCGTGAGTGCCGTCGAATTGTATCCACCGACTCGCGCGGTTGAAATGATCCGCGCACCAACGGCATCATCACCCGTAGCATTGATTGCATCGTAGCCGACATCAAACAGATAGCGACCGCGACTCGTCGACGTGGCCTGACTTCCATTGACGTCGTATTGAACAACGGTTCCGATAGTAGCTACATCACTCCACGACGCGTTTGTGCCATCTGTGACAAGCGCTTTTCCGTTGTTTCCTGCCTGTGTCGGCAGAAGCGCATTGCGAGCCCCCTGAGCTGTTGTCGCACCCGTTCCGCCGCGGTTGATCGCAAGCGTTCCTGTTGTGCCAGCCCCATTCAAAGCGGTCATGATATTTGTTCCAGCGCCGGCAGCAATGGTCGGGTTCGGATAGTTGCCAGCCAGATCACCGCCAGCCGCGCCCGTAGGTGCGGCACCGGTAATGGTCGTGCTGACGGCGTTGGTGATGCGACCTTGCGCATCGACCGTGATGGTGGGCACCTGCGTAGCGGAGCCATACGTACCGGCCGTAACAGCTGTATTTGCAAGCTTGGCAGCCGTGACAGAACCATCAACGAGCTTAGCCGTCGACACCGATCCGTCGGCGAGCTTGGCAACGGTGACCGCGTTATCAGCCAGATCAGTCGTGGCAATTGTCCCATCCAGGATCTTTGCGCCGGTGATCGTGTTGGCTGCGATATCGGCATCGAGGATCGTTCCGTTCAGAATATTCTCGGTCTTCACGGCATCATTGGCGATCGTCGGATTCGGGTACGATCCCGAAAGGTCGCCACCGGCAGCGCCCGTCGGGGCAGCTCCGGTGATGGTAACCGCACCGGCATTGGTGAGTCGGCCCTGGGCATCAACGGTGAAGGTAGCAACCTGTGTTGCCGAACCGTACGAGCCCGGTGTAACGCTGGTAGCAGCAAGCTTGGACGCTGTCACGGCACCGTCAGTGATCTTGGCCGTTGTCACGGCATTGTCTGCAAGCTTCGCGCCCGTCACGGCAGCATCGTTGATCTTTGAGGTCGTCACAGCGTTTGTG
>CANHFG010000119.1 GCA_947459875.1 Ignavibacteria bacterium | reverse complement strand
GCGTACAGGGCGGCGATCTCGCCGATCTCGTTCGACGTCAGGTAATTCGTCAGCAGAGGCGTGAGAAGAAACGTCAGGAATCTCGACAGAACGGTCGAAACGCCGTAGACAACCGTGTCTGATGCCAGCCGAGCGATCTTTGAGGACATCCGTGATTCGCGCTGATGCGTTAGGGGGCGTCCATACGCGGACGTAGTTTTGCAGTGCTACAAACATAGGCAGACCATCATGCGCAAGCCGCTTCAAACCTCAACGATCATCATCCTGACCGCCCTTCTGTTGGGCATTGTGCGTGGGAATGTCCGTTCGCAGACGGCTACCTCAGCCGAAGCGCAGCGGATTCTCGACCACGTTCGCGTCCTGGCCTCCGACAGCTGTCAGGGTCGCGGACCCGGTAGCAGTGGCATCGAAAAGGCCGCCGCCTATGTCATGCAACAGTTCCAGTCGATCGGTGTGCGCCCAGCCGGCCGCGCCAGCTATGGAGACCCGTTCACGCTGACGACGGGGGTTAAGCTTTCAGAGCCCAACGCGGTATCCTTCTCCGTGATCATTGAACGTCCCGGCGTGCCGGTCGACCAGTCACGCCCTATCACCGTCGGCTGGAAGCTTGGCGCTGATTATCAGCCCTACGGGTTTAGTGAGACTGGGACCGCCAAGGGCGAGGTGGTCTTTGCCGGCTATGGCCTGTCGACGTCAGCATACGATGATTACGCGGGGGTCGACGTCAAAGGCAAGATCATCATTGTCCTCAGAGGACTGCCGGGCTGGGCGGATAAGGACGAGTCGCTCCGCCAGCTCTCGTCGATCCGCAGCAAGACCACCGTGGCCCGCGACAAAGGGGCCCTGGCGGTGATCTTCGTCAACAAGAACGGCGACTCTGCCGATGTGCTCTCGCGATTCGGCCTCGACCGGCTTGGCAAGAACTCCGGCGTACTTGCCATTCAGGCGCGGCGCTCAACGGCCGCCAAGGTCTTTCCAGCCAAGGGGACGTCTTTGTTCGTTGCCGAGACCGAGATCGAAAAGACCAAGAAGCCCAGGTCTTTTGTGCTAGCCAATGTGACGTCTTCCGTATCCGTTGCGCTGGCATTCGAACAGAGCACAACCTCGAACATCATCGGTATTGTCGAGGGTACCGATCCTGCGCTCAAGAACGAGTACGTGGTGGTTGGTGCCCACTATGATCACATCGGTATGGGTGACGAGAACTCGCTGGCGTCCTCTAACGAACCGGCAATACACTACGGCGCGGATGACAACGCTTCAGGAACAGCCGGGATCATCGAGCTAGCTCGGTCGGTATCGGCAAGCCCCCTCAAGCGAAGTGTCCTCTTCATGGCGTTCAGCGGTGAGGAAAAGGGGCTCCTTGGATCGAAGCACTGGGTCTCAACGCCGACGGTTCCACTCGACCGCATCGTGGCGATGATAAACCTTGATATGATCGGCCGACTCAAGGATGGCAAGCTGAACGTCCAGGGTCTTGGCACATCTGCCAGGTGGCCGGCCGTTGTTGATTCGGCAAAGAAAGGACTCCCGCTCAGCGTCACGACCACAGCCGACGGTTTCGGGCCGAGCGATCACTCGTCCTTTACCGGCAAGGGCATTCCCGTGCTGTTCTTCTTTACGGGACTGCACGGCGACTATCATCGTCCGTCCGACACCTGGGACAAGGTCAATGCCGATGGTCAGGTGACGGTGCTTACGATGGTCGAGCGCTCCATTCGCATCATCGGCGATACGCCCGAGCGTCCGGAGTTTGCCAAGGGGGCCGACAAGCCGGTAGCCACACAGTCCTCAAGCATGGCTCTGAAGGTCAGCTTCGGAGTTGTACCTGACTATAGTGACGACCCGCAGGGTCTGCATATCACGGGCGTAAAGCCCGGATCACCGGCCGAAAAGGGTGGACTCGAAGCCGACGATATCATCACAGCCATGGGCGCAACCACCGTCAAGAACATCTATGACCTGATGGCAGCACTTGGAACGTTCAAGCCCGGCGACACAACAACCGTCAAGGTGCTGCGCGATGGCAAGCCCCTTTCACTGAACGTCACCTTCATGGGTAAGTAACTGAGTGCCGCTCCCCGTTGGCGGGGTTGACGTCAGATGTTGGCAAACGTCCATGCTACAACGGCCATGGCGTACACGCAGTCATTGACTTCGTGCTCCTTGAGCTTATCAACGGTATCGCCCTCGGTGTGATGATACCAGAAGTACCGCTCACCCTGAACCGTAAGCTCCATGGTGGGTACGCCCATGCGGTGCAGGGGGCTGGTGTCGGCTCCGCCGCTACCGGTTGTGATCGTTGTTGCGTGAACCTTTGACAGCAGGCCAATGGCAATGTCTTCGGCCGTTGCCCGAACTGCGCCATTGGTATCGCTGCAGGTGAAACCCGTCGGAGCAAACACACCGGCATCGCTCTCGATGGCCATGACGTGTTTCTCGCCTGCTGTCTGCTTGGCATACTCTTCACCACCGCGCAGTCCGTTCTCTTCATTGGTCCAGAAGCACACGCGAATGGTACGCTTCGGACGCAGACCAAGAGTCTTCATCATCGTAAGCGCCCGCCAGGCCACAAAACAGCCGCCGGCATCGTCCATTGCGCCCGTTCCAAGGTCCCAGGAATCGATATGACCACCCATGACGACTACCTCGTTGGGGAACTCAGAGCCCGGAATCTCAATGATCACATTGCGTGACTGGGCGTCAGGGAGCCATTTCGCTTCCATCGAAAGCGTCAGCTCAATGCTTTCACCCCGATCCTGACAGCGCTGCATCATCATGGCATCTTCCATGCTGATAGCACCATGAGGGATCTTGGGCACATCGTTCTGATACCCCATACCGCCGGTATGCGGCGTCTGTATTCCGTAAGGACCGACGCTCCTAACGAGTGAGGCAATTGCTCCGTACTTCGATGCCTCTGAGGCCCCACGAACGCGGTATTGCACGGTCTCACCATAGGTCGTAAAAGGCACATTGAACACCACGATTCGCCCCTTTGCCTCGGCCTGACGTGCCTTGAGATCGTCGAAGCTCTTCACGACCAGGACGCTGCCGGTAAGGGGCTTGCCATCTGTTCCGATGCTTCCACCAAGACCGCAGAACGGCAACGAGCGTCCAATGGGCTTGGACATCGTTAGCGATTCGTTGCCACGCCGCCAGTTTGGCACCATAACGGGCTGGGTTTTCACGTTCCAGCCCTCGGCCGACATCTTGCCGATCAGCCAGTCAAGCCCCCTCTCAAGGTTCTCCGAACCGCTCAGGCGCTTTGGATAGTGATCACAGAAGTCTGCCAGAAGCGAATAGCACCCCTTGTCGTCCTTGGTCCACCCAAGCATGCGTTCGGCATCGCGGGAAAAGCGCTTCGTGAGTTCATCGCCCGCAGCGGAAAGACCCGCGCAGCTTACGAGGAGTGTCAGAAACAGACGAAAAAGTGTCATGGCTATCCTCACGCAGAAAGGCGTCGATGAATTTCGAGCACGCAAAAAATACGACACTCTTACCGTGGTATCTTTGCCCGTCGAAGAGTTCCACATTTTCCTGTAGCGACAATGAGCATCTCTGTACGTGCCATCCCGGAATCGGAAACGCTCCGATTCATCAAATCGCAATGGAACTTCTATAAGAACGATCCGCACTGGGCGCCGCCGCTGATCATGGATCGACAGAAGCTGCTCAACACCAAGAAGAACCCGTTCTATCAGCACGGCTCGATCCAGCTGTTTCTTGCCGAGCGCAACGGTGAAGTGGTAGGGCGCATCGCGGGTATCATCAACCGCAATCACAATGCCACCCACAACGACAAGGCGGGCTTCTTCGGATTCTTCGAGAGCATCGATGATCAGGAAGTCGCCACCGCCCTTCTGCGTGCAGCAGAAGAGTGGGTCAGGTCAAAGGGCATGGACGAGATCCGCGGACCCGTCAACCCATCCATGAATGATGAATGCGGCCTGCTTATTGACGGCTTCGACGGCACCCCCGTCATCCTGATGACCTACAATCCACCCTACTATGCGAAACTCATTGAGGGGGCTGGATACGGCAAGGCCCAGGATCTGCTTGCCTATCTGCTGCACAACAAGGACTACGCGTCGGACAAAATGAAGCGTCTGTTTGACGTCATCGTCAAGCGTAACAACCTGACCTTCCGTTCGTTCAACTTCTCAAACAGCAAGCAGTTCAAAAAAGACGTCGAGACTCTGAAGCAGATCTACAACCAGGCCTGGGAGAAGAACTGGGGCTTTGTGAAGTTCACCGATGCCGAGTTCGACTTTCTGGCGGCCGACCTTAAGCAGATCGCCGACGAAAAGCTCGTCTTCATCGTCGAGAGCCACGGTCGCGTAGCCGGCTTCTGCCTTGCCCTGCCAGACGTGAACCAGTGCCTGAAGCACAACAAGAGCGGCGGCATCCTCGGCGGCATCTGGCACCTGCTCACAAAGAAGAAATCCATCGACCTTGTCCGCATCATTGTCCTCGGCGTCCTGCCAGAGTTCCGCGGTACCGGCATCGACGCCGCCATGTACATGGAGATCGGCGAACGCGCCAAGCAACGCGGTATCCTCAAGGGCGAAGCCAGCTGGATCCTCGAAAGCAACGAGATGATGAATAAGGGGCTCACCCAGACAATGAACGGCGAGCGCTACCGGACGTACAGGATCTATGAGCGGAGATTCTAGGTACTGGGTACTGGGTACTGGG
>CANHFG010000118.1 GCA_947459875.1 Ignavibacteria bacterium | reverse complement strand
GCCATCAGTCCATCGTCGCCGCGACGTCGCGTAAGGTGCATGGATGTTCTGACGTCGTAGGCGGATAGGCATCGACTGTAGAGAGCTACCTCGTCGATAGAGCCCGAGAAATTGCGGTCGCTCCAGTAGTGATAGGTTCCAAGTGTAAATACAAGTGATGACAGATTCAGCGTCGGCAGAGACGTTGCATCCTTGCTGCCGATGCCATTGACGTACACCGTCGCACCGGTGCTGTCAATGGTCAACGCCACATGTGACCATTCATCAGGCCGGAGGGTTAGACCCGAGCCCCACCACCACCGACCTCCTGACCAGAGGTATCCGAGCTCATTACGATCATTGACAAACTGCAGTCCTATTTCCTGCGATACACCGGGATCAGCATCCGTGCAGAGGATCGCAGAAAAATTGGGCTGCATGCCAACGGGCTTGACCCAGGCTGTGAAGCTGAACTCGCGCCCAATGCCGGAGTAGCGGCCGAGCGTGACGTGATCCTGTGCACCCGACAGATCTGCCGCGTTTCCAGCTTCCCGAGCGAAGACATCGCACTCGCTCGGCAGAACCGCGATGGCATCCTTCATCAGTGTTGTGTCGGCCCCGTACTCATTCTCAACAATGAGACTCACGTCATACGTGCCGGGTACTGAGTAGAGGACGTTCACAACCGGAAGGGCAGACTCTGACGGCGTACCCGATGGGAACTGCCAGCGACGTCGGAAGGCCGCAGTTTCAACGGCTGCAGACCGGCATCCGAACCGCACGGGCTGGCGCGCACATCGAATAGTATCGGTGTCCATCGAGATCAGCGCACGGGGCTTGCTCGACATTGGAAGATCGATCTGCCATAGTCCACGATTGGTTGCCACGCGTAGTCGGCCTCCCGGGTCATCGATGTGCAGAAAGTTGACATCAGAATATGGTAGCCCCCTGCCGTAGAGGCTCCACTTTGTTTGCGGTGTGTACCGATAGACACCATAACTCGTGCCGGCGTAGAGTTCGCCGGATGTGCCGCGGCGGCCCACCAGCGTGAAGATGGCAAACGCTGGAAGCCCATCGGAAACAGACGCCCAGGTCTGTCCTGCGTCAGAGGTTTCGGCAACCTTCACCCTGTTTTGATTGCCTCCAAAGGCCACGTACAGTCGAGAGGAGTTGTCATCGTCGAAGGCAACATCCACCATTCCCTGCCCACGAGAAACACTCTCCTTCGGCGTGATATTCGTCCAGCTCACACCGGCATCAAGACTCTGCCAGAGCTCAGCGTCGGCAATAGCAACGATGTGATTGCCATTCTCGGGGTGCACACGCACGCGTGATACGAAGCGTGCAAACGTTTTCAGGGTCTTCCACGAAACGGCATTATCGTCGCTGAGAACCACGCGCTGTGTGGCGTGATCGGCGGCAATGATGCGGAAGTAGCGCACCGGGTCGAACTCGATGTTGTTCATCGTCAGATAGCCAAGATCGATTCCCAGCTCCGAGGAGGAAGGGGGCAGTAGCTTCGATCGCGTGCGTCGCACGCGGACGTTGCCCCAGGGCTTGGCATAGATCCATTCACTGGCAACCGGGTTTACGTTTGCACCCATGGCATCTGCCCCGGCCCACGGATACCATCCTCCTGCCGGAAACTGTGCCGTGTAGACGGTCGTGTCCCGAAAGAACGTCGGCAGGTGATAGGCCCCCATAGCCATGATGCTGCCGTCATGAGACTGATCAAAGCCCCAGACCTCCGCGGCACTGATGCCGAAGCTGCGCTCGGAGATCGACCCGCCGCGGTTACTACTGAGTGTTATCCCGCCGTCATGCGTAAGCCAGACCGAATCGCCGACAACCGATGCGGATTGAATGTCGTAGTGCATCGGAGGAAATGTTCGCCAGTTGCGACCACCGTCGCTGGAGCGATACGGGAAAATGCCGGCAGCAACCATGAACTGCGGATCCCGCGATGAGATCGCAAACCCCATATCCCAGGTGACCTGTCCCAGCCCCTGTCCATCAATATCGTAGTCAAAGATATTCGGGTTCGTCCCACGGTTCGGTGCTTCCGGACCGTCAACGTTTCCGCAGCAGCGGTGCTCGAAGGTCGACCCTTCATCGGTGGAAACGTACAACCCATAGACGCCGCCGACATTACCGGTAGAGCCGGCGATCATGACGCTGACCATCCCGGGCGATGCAGGCGTGACGGCCAGCAATGCCCGCGCCATCGACGTGCCTGGCCGGGCAGCCGGATAGCCCTGACCCGTGGGATTGAACTTCACGCCCGAGCTTGTTGACCTCACGAAGCTGATGTGCGATTCGATCTGCACGAGGCCGTAGGCAACGTCACTGCGCTCGGGATGCCACAGCAAGTCCCACCACGTGCCGATCATGTTGCTGGCCGACTTCCATGTCGATCCTGCGTCGGTCGACAGGAACAAACGTCCGATCGTTGCAATCACTACACGCCGGGCATTGTTCGGGTCGACGGCACAAAGATCTACTGCCACTGCCTGCGTAAGAGCAAGGTCTCCCTCGAGAGAAACGCGACGAAACGTCAGCCCCGTGTCGGTAGACACGTAGAGGCCGGCGCTGGTGGCGGCATACACCGTATCGTTCGCAACCGTGAACCGTGAAACACTCTGGATCGGTTCGTCCTGAGCGATCGCCGACCAGGTGCGCCCGGCATCCGTGCTGCGCCATATGCCGGCGGAAATCGTTCCAGCAAGAATGAGCTCCGGCTGCCCGGGCCAGACAAGATGTGTTCGCACCACACCGATGCCCTGCGAACCTGTCTGCAGCACCGCTTCCGTATCCCAGCCAAACGGCCCGAGCGGCTGCCACTGCGGCTGTTGGCTTTGCACATTCTCCGGGGCGCTCTTGCGCAGGCGTGTCTGGCGCAGGATCTCGTCGAGTGGCGGCCTCAGGGGGCCGATGTTGCCGCGCGCGTCAGCGTGAGGGAGACGTTCGGCGATCCAGCGCCGAGCCGCGCGAACCTGTCTGCTCGCCCCCTGACCGTGCGTGGAAGAGTCCCGCTGCAGAAGCGTCAGGACATCGAAGACATTGGGATGGTCGGCCTCGACAAGCCGATACCACTGCGAATGACGGTGTTGAGGATTATCCGGCAGACGCTCATCGTCCCCTCTTGCAACCGCTGGCATCGAGCTCAGGCATGACAGCAGGATGACGAGCAGCGCGCGAGCCAGCATAGGATAGAACGGCCGTCAGTCGGTAAGAATGGTAAACTCAACACGCCGGTTTCGACGCCGTCCATCTTCGGTGGCATTGTCGTAGATCGGCTTTGTTGCGCCATAGGCCATCACGGCCATACGCTTTTCGTCTATGCCCTTGGCAACGAGATAGTCCTTTACCGACGTTACACGAAGACGTGACAGTTCCTTGTTGGCCGCCGCGCTGCCGACGTTGTCGGTGTGCCCACCCAGCTCTACCGTGATCCGCGTCTTGTCCTTCAGAAACTGCGCAAAGCGGTCCAGCTCGGCAAACGACTCCGGACGGATCGTTGCCATTCGGAATTCGAAGAACAGGTTATTCAGCGACACCACCTGATTCCTTACGATCGGCGCCAGGAAGAGATCCTTGTTGATCTCTGAATACTCCGATAGCTTTCGTGTGTCCAGCTGGTCACTCACAGGATAGAAACCGTCGAGCTCGGCGCGGAAACCGTAAAGGTCGCCCACCGGAAGAACGATCGAGTAGGCGCCGTTGGTCGGTTCAGAGCGGGCAATACCGACTTCCTTGCCCTTGGTTAGACTCTCATAGGTGACAGCTGCGGCCAGGGGCTTTTTCGTAGCGGCATTGAGCACTCGCCCACTGATGAGGGCCACGGGAAGGGGCTTGAGACCCTTTGCCAGCTTAATACGATACAGATCGGAGCTTCCGTCTTCGGGACTTGCCGCGCTGAAGTATGCGTAGTCAGCCTTTGCCGGAATGGTAAAGTAGGCATCCCATGTTGGTGTATTGATCACCGAGCCTACATTCTTCGGCTCGCTCCAGTTGGTCCACGTATCATCAAGGCGACGCGACATCCAGATATCCATGTCGCCGTATCCTTTTCGTCCATCGGTGGCGAAGAAGACCGTCGAACCGTCGGCAGCGATAAATGGCGAGATCTCGTTGCCCCACGTATTGATTGATGGACCGCAATTGACCGGTTCGGTGAACATGCCATTGCTCTTGCGACGCGAGATGTAGAGGTCCTTCTGCCCGAGTCCGTCGCTTCGCTGCACGGCCATCATCAGGATCATCCCCGTTGGATCGAGGCACAGCTCGGAGTATTCGTCTTCATTGTAGTACTTGTCGACCTTGACCTCCGTCGGGATACTCCAGCCCCTGTCTGTCATGTATGCGGCCGAAATACCCGAACCCTTCGGAGCGCCATTGGAATAGTACGTGTTACCAATGATCGCAGAGTTACGGTCCGGCGCGATGCTGACCAGAAAGTTCGAACTGTAGTTATTCAGCGGTGGACCCTGGTTCTTTGCCGGTCCCCACGTGCCATCGGGCTGCAGATCGGTGTACCAGATGTCCTCCGTTGCCGTATCGCCGATATTTTCCCGGTGCGGATAGCGACCAAAGTACAGACGTTTTCCATCGGCCGTGATCACCGGAGAGATATCGCCGCCCGTGCTGTTGACCTGCGGACCAAGACTCTCCGGCTCGCCGAGGACGATCTCATCCTCGATGATCCTGATGGAATCCTGTGCCTGGCGGATGTGCATTTCGTCGGCCTCCACAACAACCTGCGGACCGACGATCAGGCCGATCTTACTGCCGAAGATCGGAG
>CANHFG010000117.1 GCA_947459875.1 Ignavibacteria bacterium | reverse complement strand
ACGATGCGCGTCTGGCTGCTCTGGTCGAGCAGGCATGCACAGACGCGGACATCGATGTGCAGGAGCTCGACTATGTGGCCGTTTCGTCGGGTCCGGGTTCATTCACCGGCCTGCGCATTGGCGTTGCCCTTGCCAAGGGACTCTGTGTTGGCTCCGGTGCCAAGTTGATTGGCGTTCCGACGACCACGGCCCTTTTTCACGCATCGTCCGAGGTGGCGGCGCTCAGCGGAAGCACGTCGATGCTGTGTGTGATTCCATCGCATGCCGACCTGGTGTACGTGGCCCAAAGCCCCCTGAGCGACGACCGTCACCTTGCCCAGGTGCGCCTGCTGCGGAAGGATGACCTGGCTGCGCTTCGGGAGCCACACATGCTGTGCGTGGGGCCGGGCGCTGAGTTTGTCGATTCGCACCCGGTGAGTGGTTTGACGAGACTATCGGGACGGTTTGTGGCCTATGCTGCCTGGAGACTCCTGGATGCGGGCCATCCGACGGATGATCCGATGACCTTCGCACCGGAGTATCATCAGGAGTTTCGTCCACGCTGAAGCTGTAGCCGCGCCATGGCGCGGTTGACGTTGTACTTTTGCGCTCCTGCTTCCTTCACTGACTACTGAAAAACTCGATGATCGAGCGTTACACGCGTCCTGACATGGGCGCCATCTGGTCCGACGAAAACAAATACCGCATCTGGCTTGAGATCGAGATCCTGGCCTGCGAGGCACAAGCCGAATTGGGTGTGATCCCCAAGGAGGCCGTCGAAGAGATCCGAGCCAAGGCGTCCTTCGATGTCAATCGTATCCTTGAGATCGAGCAGACCACCAAGCACGATGTGATCGCTTTCACCACGAACGTCGCCGAGTACGTTGGTCCGGCCTCGCGGTTTATCCATCTCGGTATGACGTCGAGCGATGTGCTCGATACATGTCTGGCCGTCCAGCTCAAGCAGGCCGGCGTGCTGATCCTGGAGGACCTCAAGAATCTTGAGTCGATCCTCGCGCGGCGCGCTGTCGAGTTCAAGAACACGGTTTGCATCGGCCGCTCGCACGGGATCCATGCCGAGCCGACAACATTTGGACTGAAGCTGGCACTGTGGCACGCGGAATGCAGACGGAGCATTACGCGCATGGAGAGTGCACTTTCCACCATAAGCGTGGGTATGATCTCCGGAGCGGTCGGCACGTTCGAGCATCTGTCCCCTGCCGTCGAAGAGTATGTCTGCGAAAAACTTGGCCTCAAGCCAGCGCCGGTCAGCACGCAGGTGATCCAACGTGACCGTCATGCCGAGTACTTGACAACGCTGGCCATCGTGGGCGCGTTTCTGGAGAAGATCGCCACCGAGGTTCGACATCTGCAGCGCACCGAAGTGCTGGAAGCCGAAGAGTACTTTTCGCCGGGGCAGAAGGGTTCGTCGGCCATGCCGCATAAGCGCAATCCGATCGTGAGCGAACGTATCTGCGGACTGGCCCGGCTACTTCGGGGTAATGCCATGGCCGCCATTGAGAACAATGCGCTTTGGCATGAGCGCGATATCTCCCACAGCTCGGTCGAGCGTGTGATCTGTCCCGACTCAACCATTACGCTCGATTACATGCTGCATCTGGCTACTGATCTGATCGACCGTCTGGTGGTCTATCCCGACAACATGATGCGAAATCTGGAACTCACCAGCGGACTACCCTATTCGCAGTCGGTGATGCTGGCTCTGGTGCGTACGGGAATGACCAGAGAAGATGCCTATCGTATGGTGCAGCGCAATGCTATGCGTACCTGGCAGACGCGTCTTCCTCTGCGTCAGACGCTTGCCGAAGATGCGGAACTCATGGGGCACATCACCGATCAGGATCTAGACGGCATTTTTGATCCGCAGCGCATGCTCAAGAACGTCGATACGATCTTCCGTCGATGCGGTCTGTCCGTCTGAGCCGTCTGGCGATCGGGTCGATCGCCGTTGCCGTCCTTGCTGCCGGGCTTATGCAGCTTGTGGCCAGCGTCGAGGAGCCAGGCAAGGTCCTGTCGGATCGATACTGCCAGTCTTGCCACGTCAAGCCCCTTCCGGAGGATCTCGATAAGTCTACATGGCTGGCAAAGGTGTTCCCCATGATGCGTCAGTACATGGGGCTCGACCCGGTGGTCGACCGTGAACTCATGCCCCATGACCTCAAGGCAATGTATCCGACCGTGCCATCAATGTCTGAAGATGACTGGTTCACGGTCGCAAACTGGTACATCGATAACGCCCCCGATACACTGCCAGCTCCCTCGGCAGTAAGCCCCGTGGGCATGACCTCGCTGTTTGACGTCAAGCTGCTCATGGCGCCCGAAGAGATGCCGATGACGTCACTTGTCCGTTTCGACAGTTCGTCGAGAACGATCATAACCGGTGATGCGCTTCTCGGCACACTCACGCTGTATGACCTCAAGGGCGTGGCCACCGAGACTATCGACATTGGCGGACCACCGAGCTGCGTCGAAGTGCGCCCTGAGGCGTGGTACGTTACCAACATGGGCAAGCTGCTGCCCCATGATTCGGCTGCCGGAAGTCTTCTGCGCATCACTCGTCAGGGGGCTCGATATCGTGTCACAAAGCTCATCGATTCGTTGCGTCGTCCGACGCATGTTCTGGCCGCAGACCTCAATGCCGATGGTCGCGACGATCTTATCGTGTGCGAGTATGGTAACATGCTCGGCCGTCTTGGCTGGTTTGAGTCGCGCGGCACAGGCTGGCGGTATCATGAACTTGCTCCGACGCCCGGAGCGATCAGGACGGTCGTGCGTGACCTGAATGCCGATGGCCGTCCGGACATCGTGGCGCTGATGGCTCAGGCACGTGAGGGTGTCTTCGCATACATCAATCGCGCAAAGGGGCGCTTTGATCAGGTCGAGCTGGTGACGCATCCTCCGAGCTATGGTTCGTCATCATTCTGCTTTGCAGATATTGACAACGACGGCTCCTCCGAGATGCTTGTTACCGCCGGCGATAACGGCGACTACCTCATGCCGCCCTATAAGCCGTATCACGGAGTCTATGTGTATGATCAGCAGAAACGTGGACCCTGGAAGAGACGAGAATGGCGACACCTTGACGGTGCTTACGGCGCATTGGTCCGTGACTTTGATGCTGATGGTTCGGTAGATCTTCTGTCCTTCAGCTACTTCCCTCGTCTCGACCGTGGAACGTATGATCTTCTGCGATTCGAGACGGCTGCCTTTACACCTCGGCGCGCTGCATGGACAGTTCCCCAGGCAGAGGTCGGTCGCTGGCTTGTGAGCGATGTGGCCGACGTCGACGGTGACGGAGATGACGACGTCATCCTCGGCAACGTATCGATCGGTCCCGGGAGGGTAACAGACGAGCAGTCCGAAGGATGGCGTCGCGGTCGCGTGCGGGCCATGCTGCTGGTCAATACCACCAGGCGGTAGGGTTAGTCGCTGCCTGAGAGCCAGACGGGAATGCTCCTCATCCATCCGTCGGTACTAAGAACAACAAAGACCAGACCGCGTATGCCGTCATCGATGTGCACGTTCATCATATGGCGGAACGGGTTACTGCTTTGCTGGATAATGCGACCACGGACGTCGCTGACGTAGATCTGCTGCGCATCGGTTGTGATGGTCCGTCCAACGATGCTCACGGCCGATTCTCCATCGAAGAGTCGCGGGCGGCCCCCTTCACGACAGAGATCTTCGAGAGTGAATGTTCCATGAATGCGTCGCAGGTTCACGGGTGCAGACGATGCCGTGAGAACAACACTGTCGATGCTGATCTGCACCGTCACCGAGTCACCCAGCACTGCCACTAGCCGGTCTCGACGATACGTTGAGCCCCCTGATGTGCTGAGTCGAAATGGCAGCATGAGGTGTGTGCGGCGCTGCCGAATAGTGCCGCCATCGCGGGCCGGCATGAGCACGCGGGCGTACGTTGAGACATAGGCAGTGCCATCCACCGTAGCACTTGGCGGCGAGGTCATGCGGACGTTCAGGTAGATATCAACGCTGTCGCCTGCGCGCCCCTTGAGATCACCGATACTGACGATCAGCGTTGGTGCTGTTGGCTTGGGCCGTACGTGCACGCTGTCGATGGTCATGCAGCCGTCGGCCGTCGTGATCAGCGCCCTGAACCAATGACCGCTGTCGATCGGTGGTGTCTGGCAGGAGTCGGCGGAGATCGTCCTCACATCGTCGAGCCATCGCACCACCGATGCGTCATCGACCCAGAGCATGGTGGCGCGTCCACGTTCTACCACGCTATCGGCGCAGTAGATACGTGGCTTGGAGCGCATCGGCAGACGGTCCTGCCACTCTGGTAGTTTCGTAACAACCAACCCGTGGCCGCCCGGACGTGCGTCATGATCGGTCACCAGAGCGGGTGACGAGCTTATCCGTGCTGCGCCGGCCGTGCCTGCCTCCAGATACGTACGAACGCCGTCTGGCAATGTCGAGCGCACAAGGATGCTGCCGCCCGCTCCACCTCCGCCGGGTCCGCACAGGTAGAGCGTCGAATGTGTCGAACCTCCATGACCACCGCGTGCCGAGAGCGCGCCATAGCCAACGATAGAGTCGGCATCGATCACCAACATTCCACCTGCACCGCCGCCTCCGGCGCCATCGTGACTGGCGTCCTTGCCGTTGACGCCGTCGGCGCCGATGATGCTGCCCGGTAGCAGGCGCAAGTGCTGGCACCTGATGAAGACCAGACCTCCTCCCGGCCCGCCGTCCCCTGCGTCAAGATCGTTACCATGGCCGCTTCCTCCGGCCGAGCCAAACACGGCGTTGGCCAACTCCGATGCGCCGCGCATCTGACCGGCAGAACCTGGCACGGCCGAGCCAAAGGCCGATGATGTCATTCCCCCTGAACCACCGGCTCCGGCGGCGTTTCCTCCTCCTCCTCCGCCGTTACGCACACTTCCGGCATGTCCGCCCTGATACCACCGATGAACATTGACGGCTT
>CANHFG010000116.1 GCA_947459875.1 Ignavibacteria bacterium | reverse complement strand
TGCCCCTTCCGTCGTCTTCTTTCCGGCCTTCGACGCATCGACTACCTTGTCGGCAGTCTTTGCTGCATCTACTACCTCATCGGCGTGGCGCAATTTATTCAATCCGGCCGGTAGTCCGGGGACGATCGTCGCCGCAGCATCAAAGGCCAAGTCGACAGCAGCTTCTTTGGCAGCTTCCTTGTTGCCCTTTACGACGTGAAACGCAACCCGACCCGCATCAACGACCACATTGGCAACATCCCAGATCGTTTCCCATATCGCGCCCGACGGATCCTTCTTTGTGATCGGCTCGTTGTCGGCGTAGACATACGTCGATGTCTGTGGAAACTCGCCCCATAAGGGGTCCGTACTCAAGAACCTGCCGAACTCGGGTTCGTAGAGTCTTACGCTCCCTCGCAAAGCCTCGGGAAAGGCTCCAAACCTAAATCTGTTTCCTTGTCGTGTTCACGGCCGATATACGAGGTGCGTGCGCCTGAGCCGATGCTGGTACGCTCGGTGCCGTAGGGGTGGTACGACGAGCTTTGAAGGGGCTCGGCGGTGGTACTGAGGGTAATGCGGGCCGAGCCGAGGTAATCGTGCATGAAAGTCATCGGGACAAGACAGTGCATGTTGCTTTTGGCCCTGGTGGGATAACCGCAAACCGTAGCGACTCGTCGAGTGCGATTTTGATGATCGGCATCAAGTCGGCCTGATACTTTATGTACTTCGCTGAGCGTGATTCGCCGTTAATGACGCTCTGGGCCGGCCATTCCCCTGGTTTATCGAGGTACGACAGATCCAGTTTATACTCGCGGAATACCGATGTCTGTTCGATCAACCCATCGCTGTAGAGCTGTCGCATGGCGGTATTCATGATGCGCAGTGGTAGAAATACTGTATCCATTCTGCATGCCGAACCGACGATGAAGGCCGGGTCTTCTTTGTAATCTCTGTTCCATCGGAATCTGGCGTGTTGCCCGGCTTGAATAGCGACAAACTGCATCTTGAAGGATTCGATCACATAGGTCGACGGGTATGCCTCATTGAATTCTGGGTAGGCCATCCTGTCGATACAGTCATCAAGGCGTCCGTGGGAGCGCTCCAGATACCAATGAAGCACCATACCCATCGAGCTCCGGCCAAGTCGGAACAGATACCTGCATCGTGTAACTCGATGGAGCCAGAGAGCGGATGGGATAAACACATATGTCGTATCGGACGCATTCACGATGTCAAGGACGACCTCGGTTGTGGCTGTATCAACAGTCAGTTGTACCCGAGCATCAACATCACCCACGATAGGGATAACCTGCGCTTGCGCCACAGAGCTAGAGCACCACAAAGCCATAAGCAATGACACGATACCACGCTGCAGAATATCTTTGGTGATGCAATGCGCCTGTCTCGGGTTTGGATCACTTGCAATCACTCGAGGCCTCCTTCTCTACTTGCTTGAATTGAGGATCCTCCGAAGTGACCTGGTGTCGCCACGTGCCTTTCCCGCCACTTGCTACATGCTTAAATAGCCTTCCCACGTGTAACAACTCGTGCGCTGCTGTCTCGCCCGGCGCATTGTGACGAGCATTAATAAGCACCTTGGTGTTCTCATTCGCAGAGAACAATGTCATAGATGACTTGTCGCTTATTGCGTCGGACAAGAACCGACCTGGATGCGTATCACCAGCGATAACACCTTCCTCATCAGTGCGAGCAGCGTTGATGAATCCAAATGAATACCCCATCACAACCTCCTGACCTTTGTCGTTCAATCGTACAACATCGACAATATCATTGTCGTTGAGTACGAGGATCTCAACTCCTTCACTATGGCCCGCAATGTCGGCAAGACGAGCAACATTCGACTCCGGATCCTGACCCACGGCTGCTTCAACGAGTGGTCCCGCGTTGAGTATACCGTCCTTGTTGAAGGTAACCGCATCGCGAAAACATGATGGCACCGAATTCCTCACCGCCTCCTGGGCTTGCGGCGTCTTGGCTTCGACCCATTTGCCACCGGCATCGATCTGCGAGACAGGCTGATTGAGAGAGTACTGGTATGGCTGGACGGATCTGTATAAGCCCCACAACACATCCGTACTCAAGAACCTGCCATACTCGGGTTCGTAGAGGCGGACGCTCCCTCGCAAAGCCTCGGGACAGGCTCCGAACCCTAAATCTGTTTCCTTATCGTGTTCGCGGCCGATGTTGGAAGTTCGGAACTTTGACCAATTCATAGATGGCCACGTAGCGATGGCAGATACACTTGCCATGCAATGGCAGGGGGATTGAAACTCCGAGTCAAGGTATTGAGCATTGGGTCTACTTTGCATACCCACCGATAAACACTTCGGAAACAGCGATTCGTTTGGGATAGATCACGTTGTAATCGCCGACTCGCATAATGATGTCTTCATCGACACCCAAAAGATTCATTCGCAGATATCCTACATCAGTATTGTGCCCTTCGATGAGCGCCAATAGTCGATAATATTCGGGTCGATGTGCTCTACTCTCTGCTCGCTCGAGATGATTCGAGATCGCGACATCAAGTGGAGGTGTTAGCCACACTTGCTCATAGTCCTCGTAAACGAAAAGAACATTAAGCGTGTCACTTTGTGTTCTCTTTGCCCAAACACCAATCTCGGTATGAAGGTACATAGGCAGATCAATACTGTCGTCACTCCGGACATGCGCAAGGATTACAAGATGACTACTATCGAGACGCATTGCTGCGAGTCTAACCTCGCGTATCGATGTAGACGAACAACTAGCCAGCAATGACATGATCAATGCCATGGTAGTGATGATGAGCGTTCTCATCGGTTTTTCACGCCCACGTTAGTGTGATCACTACCATCTCTAATCTGACTGTTTGCCTTCGTTACAAGCCCAACATTGTGGTTTGCCACACCTTCTTTACGCGTTGCTGAGACACCCAGCTTAAACCACGGCATAGCATGATCGAGAAGTGCATGAATTAGGACACAGGTGCCGCACGGTTTGGTTTGACCGCCACCTGCGGCTTTGAATGTTTCCGTTTCCGTGATTGCCGGTCGTATGAGTATAAAGGCGCTTTTCGGCGCGTCGGGATGACTGACGAACTTCTCGCTCTCGCGCACACTTGTGGCGAACTCGCCGTATACAGCACCGACTACTTTCCCATCATTATCTATTGCAGTGAGTGTTATCCCATCCCTACGATGCTCTTCCCCTGGTAACGCTACAACACTCAACACCTTCGAGTTATCATTTGCCATCTCATTGATACCAAGGAGCTGGCCGTAGGACAGCGCATCGATACGTGAGCTTGCTTCGGCAAGCTGACCCGAAGATATCTTCATCGCGCCCTGATCTGTAAAACTTACATCGACTCCAAAATGCGAACACATCGAGGACTTTAGGTAATCGCGGTCTGTTTCTCTGATTCCCACAATCTCCTTCCCATTATCATCCAGCGCCATCACCGGATTATTCCCCGCATACTGAAACGGCTGCAGCGGCAGGTACTTCGACCACAACACATCCGTACTCAAGAACCTACCGTACTCGGGTTCGTAGAGGCGGACGCTCCCTCGCAAAGCCTCGGGACAGGCTCCGAACCCTAAATCTGTTTCCTTGTCGTGTTCGCGGCCGATGTAGGAGGTGCGTGCGCCGGAGCCGAATCCTGACGGCTTCGCCGTGGAGGGACGGCTTCGCCGTGGAGGGGCAGCTTCGCTGCAGAGGGACGGCTTCGCTGTTGGGGGGCGGCCTCGCCGCAGAGGGGCAGCTTCGCTGCTGGCACGCACAAGGTTGGCCCGCATGGTCTCCCCACACCTGAAACCGCTGCGAAGTGCGAGCGACTTCGTCGCGGATCGCAAAAGGTTGGTTCGCATGGTCAACTCACAGCTCTAGGATGGTTTCGATAAACCCAATTCAATCGATGAAGACCGAACAGACTATGATCAGTTTCTATCTGCTTCGTTTTGAACACGTCTAATCAATAAGATGTTCTTGAATAATGGTATCAGCAGGATCGACCCTGCAAGTATTCCGATTCCAAATCTGCCCGGATCGCTCTCTGTGTAAGCGCCGGCAAACAACGATACTATCGCAAACAGTGCCAATGCCGAGAGATCAATGATTGCCATCTTGGATCGTACTCTATTCTCTTGTAAATCACCAAGCTTGCTGCTAGCTATGCCTAACGTCCAGTCGATTAGGCATTCGCAGACCAACAACATGTGTATGAAACCACAGAGGAAAGAGGCAGGTCCGCTATAGTTCAATGTATCCGGAATAACACCCGGAACAACTTGATACTCTGCAACGCTACGCAGAATACTCTCCTGATCCGAAAACGTCAGCAGCATGGTGATCGCGCCTCCGATAACGCCCAGATACACAGAACCCGCGTGATCGCGAATTCTCTTTGTCTGTTTGTCTTTCGCTCTCATTTCCGCTTTTGAACATTAGTGTTATCACGCTGTATGGCTGGTGCAAGGAACGGCTCAATCAGTCTGCTTGCTGCCTCTTTTGCTGTCCCCACCACTGCTTCCTCGCCTGGCCCTCGGCCAAGACTTGCGACACTCTCTCGAAGTGATACTACGTTTGCAACATGAGATGCACGTGTTCGCCCATTATCCAAAACATTTTCCGCTCGTTTTAGCTCTCTTGCGAGTGACTTGCCATTTACTGAGTTTGCAACTGAAGCAGCCAATCGATCGGCAGCCTTACTCGCGAAGTATCCCAATGTGGCATCGATTCCCAGCTTTTCAACATTGATGCCGCGATCACCATCAACCATACGTTTAGCAGCACCTTCCGCCGCGCTGATTGCACCCATGGCACCAGCTCTCACCGTCGCGTTCGCTATTGAAGATACTCCACCCGTGAGAGCACCGGCAGCACCGGCAATCAACACCTTCTTCCCATCGATTTCCGACGGCTTCTTGCCTTCAACTACAACCTGAAAACCAATCTCGATCGCTGCACCAATCGCAAAGCCGACGAGCGCAGTCGGCATTAGGCCCGACGGATCTTTCTTTGTGATCGGCTCGTTGTCGGCGTAGACATACGTCGATGTCTGTGGAAACTCGCCCCATAAGGGGTCCGTACTCAAGAACCTGCCGTACTCGGGTTCGTAGAGTCTTACGCCATAAAAGCCGAGGTCTGTTTCATTGTCGTGTTCACGGCCGATGTAGGAGGTGCGTGCGCC
>CANHFG010000115.1 GCA_947459875.1 Ignavibacteria bacterium | reverse complement strand
GCTGGCGACGCTCCTCGAGTCGACGCACAAAATCGGCCGCTGCGCTTGTTGCATCCCACGAGGCGTATTCAAAACCAATGGCATCGCTCAGCCCATGATCGCGAAACAGCACCGCAATGGTGCCCGATGCCGTGGCAACCTCATATGGAAAGTACACGTCGCTTCGCAGATGGAGTCCATCAGAGGATCCCCGCAGCAGACTTTCATCCGACGCCGTCCATCGAATGCCGTGTTCGGCCATTACCGACAGCGCCGCCATTGATAGTCCACCCTCGGCCGGCCACATTCCCTGCGTTCGACGTCCGCTGCGCCGTTGCCAGTCCTGTATCGTGCGCCGGACATGCCGGCCTGCATGGTATGGGGCTTTGTAGGGCGGCTGCGGAAGAGCGCTCTGGGGCATCGACTCGCGGGCAACGTCGGTGTCGATGAGCAGTGGCAGAATAGGGTGATGAAAGGGAGTGAGGCTGACCTCGCCGTGTCCGCGCGACTCAAACTGTATCATCGCCGAAGTGACACCTGAGGCGATCTGTCGCATGATCCGGATAAGCTGATGCTTCTGGTCTTCCGAATAGTCAGCCCCCTGTTCAACGAGGCGCTGCAGTTCATGATGAGACCGGCGAGTGACGGGTCCGCACCACGCCAGATGAAAAAGCACCAGCGCGTCGCACCACTCCTGCCGATTGAGTTCAACGTGCTCCTGCGTGCGCACGCGGTGCACGATGGACTGCAGTCGCGGCAATCCCTCCATCATCGGATCGCGGAGCGTCAGAAGCCACTGAACGAGCTCCCTGTGCTGCTCCGGTGTGATCATTGCCGCATCGGCTGCCGCTAAATCCTCTAGAGGATCACGCACGCCCCTTGCATAGGCATCAAGCTGCTCAAGCATTGACGGCACAAGGTTGATCGTGTGCCGCACGGAGTACTCCGACAGGATCGCCGGCAGATCGATGTAGTCCTTGGTGGCATGCAACCGAACCCACGGTAGGACAAAACGCCCATTAAGCCGGTAATCCGGCTGGTGCTGATGCCAGAGGAAACAGATTCGCATTGCGAAATCTACGCGCCGATCACCAAAGCGGCGCTCAAGAAATAATGTCCCCTACCGTTCGTCAATGCCATCGTACTTTTGTAATGCGTCAGTATCCGGTACCAAGTACCTGGTACACGCTCTCTCGGGGATGTAACGGTCTCGACGGGGTGAAGCGTTTACGAAGATGCGTGCCGAGCTACGCTGGTGGAGCTCGTTAATACAACCGGCGAACAACAACTGGCGATAACTTCGGTTATCGCATGGCCGCCTAAGCTTAGGCCGCTATGCCATCGAACGGATGGGTGCCTGTTCCCCTCCGCCTCGGTGTTGCCCTCAAACAGGCTGGCGTGAAGTCGTGCACCAGGACCTAACGTGAGAAACCACTGATGCTGGCTGAGGCGGACCTGTCGATCGGTTACCGCAACAGTAAGACCCTGTAGATCGAA
The DNA here is from genome assembly GCA_947459875.1 of Ignavibacteria bacterium. Lineage (GTDB taxonomy): Bacteria > Bacteroidota > Ignavibacteria > Kapaibacteriales > Kapaibacteriaceae > UBA10438. Next base: position 3,708 of record CANHFG010000115.1, on the reverse strand, counting down.
GACGCACGTGGTAGGCTTCGATTCGTTCACTTCGGACCCGGGTTCGACTCCCGGCATCTCCACCGTTTAGGTTTGGGGTTTTAGATGTAGTGTTTGGGGTGTTAAGTCAATAAAACACTATTGATTTACAGGCCCCGGGTCGCGGCCCGGGCTACTAATGATCGTCTCTCTGTCCCCGGGCCAAGCCCCGGGGCTCATATTGATAGATCGTAATTCCGTAATTCAGTAATTCCGTAATTCCGTAATTGAGTAATTCAGTAATTCAGTAATTCAGTAATTCAGTAATTCTTCCCTCACCTCTTCCATATACCACTGCGGGGTGCTGGTAGCGCCGGAGATGCCGACGTTTTCGGCTCCTTGGAGCCAGACCCGATCGATCTCTTCTTTTGTTTCAACAAAGTACGTGCGTGGGTTGGCGGCGTGGGCAACGTCGAAGAGGACTTTGCCGTTGGAGGAAGCGCGGCCGGCCACAAAGATGATGACGTCATTGCGTTGGGCGAAGGCGGCGAGCTGGGCTTCGCGCCCGCTGACCTGACCGCAGATGGTGTCCTTGACGTGGAACTCTGTGGCGATCTCTTCCATGGTATCAACGATCAGTTCACTGATGCGCCCCTTGAGGGCATCGCGGATCTCGAGAAACGTCGGACGGTCCATCGTGGTCTGCGAAAAAAGCACGGTCTTACGGTCGAGCTGGACATTGTCAAGTGCGTCCTGCACGGACTTGACCACGATGCACTGATCTTGCACAACACCACGCACGCCGAGCACCTCGGCATGGTCCTTCTTGCCGAAGATCACCACCTGATAGCCCTGATCCCAGAATTTCCGCACGCGTTCCTGCAGCTTTGTCACCACCGGACAGGTCGCATCGACGATCTCGATTCCATGCTCCCAGGCTTTGCGATATGTTTCAGGGGGCTCTCCGTGGGCGCGGATGATCACCTTTGCTCCGCTGTTGGCAAGACGCGGGAAATCATCAACCGTGATCGTCTCGAGTCCCCTCTCGGCAAGACGTTCGATCTCTTTCGGGTTATGGATGATGTGTCCGAGGACATACACGTTACGCCTGCCCTCGGCCGGCCGCTGCGCGAGCTGATCTTCGGCGATCTGTACCGTGCGCACAACGCCCCAGCAGAACCCGCTGAATTTGTCGATGGTCACATTCATGAGGTCACTCCTGTTCGATCTTTAGAAACCGAGGTGCGCCGAGACGATCGAATGCGTCTTTTGGTACGCCTCTACAAGGTCAAGAATGCGCTGCACCTGCTCGTCGATCGTGCACGACGTGGTGTCGATCTCCACCGCTCCGGGCGCTTTGATAAGGGGGCTTTCCTGACGTGAACTATCGATCTCGTCGCGGCTGACGATCTGCTGCCGTACCTCGGATTCCGTGATCTGCTCGCCCCTTGCCTGAGCCTCGAGAAGGCGCCGGCGAACACGTTCGTCGACACCGGCAACCAGGAACACCTTTACCTGGGCATGCGGAAAGACCACCGAACCGATATCGCGACCGTCCATCACCACTGCGCCAGATTCACCGATCTCACGCTGACGCTTGACAAGGGCCTTGCGAACGGAGGGGAATGCGCTCACCTGACTAACGATGGCCGTAACATCGGCCTGGCGGATGGCCAGGGTCACATCTTCGCCGTTCAGCATCACGCGCTGCACGCCCTCGGTCGGCTCCAGGCGTATGTCGCACTCCCCCGCCAGCTGGCCGAGCTCGGTATCCGTCATCAGGCATGAGGCTCTCAGCGCGGCAAGGGACACCGCCCGGTACATAGCTCCGGTGTCGATGTACACATAGCCTAGATGTTCGGCCACGCGGCGTGCCGTTGTACTCTTGCCGGCTCCGGCCGGTCCGTCGATGGCGATGATGATGCGATTCGCAGACATTTCGGCGAATTTACTGAAACCCTGTCGGCCTTTGGTGGTCAAAACACCGTTAACAACCACAGCACAAGAGTATTTTCAAGGAACCGACATGAACTTCACGTATCTGACCATGCAGTGGCTGGACTATCTGAATGCCATCGTGCGATTCGTGATACCAGATGCGGCGCGAGAACACGTTCCTTCCGATTCGTCCCGACAGTCGGTATCTGCTGTGGCAGATACCGTTCAGAGCTCTGTTTCCACCGGCGTGCACCACGTTGAAGCAATCGCGGTCTCGAGTCAGCAAGCCTCGGCTGTCGGAGTTCTCGATATTCTGCTCAGCGCATTGATCCCGATCGTCTTTGCAGTAACGGTCGGCATGCTTATCTGGAAGCGCTTTGAAACACGTCGGTCCATCGAACTGGCTATGATCGAAAAAGGTCTCGATCCGCGCGGAGCACCTGCCGAGCAGGACTCGACACGTAAGTTCAGAGCTCTGAGGTTTGGGCTTCTGCTTGTGGGCGTGGGAACCGGACTCTGCGTGGCATTGATCATCTGGAATACATTTCCTGCCTCGATACCGGACGACTACCGCCCATTTGTCGCCCTTACGAGCGTGTCGTTTTTCTCCGGACTGGCACTGACGATCTATCACATCGTTGCAACAAGCCTAGAGAAGCGTTGACCGAGGCAGAGATCATAGACCGCATTGTAGGGGGCGAGACGGAGGCCTATGCCATCCTTGTCGGCCAGCACCAGCGCCGTGCCCTGTCACTTGCGGAACGTATGCTGCAGGATGCAGAAGAGGCGCGTGATGCCGTGCAGGATGCGTTTGTCAAAGCGTATCGCTCACTGGCGAAGTTTAATCGCGATGCAAGTTTTTCGACGTGGTTCTATCGTATCGTCTACACGACGTGTCTGAACGTACTGGAAAAGCGCAAGCGCACACCGATCCACGATGAGTTCGACGATGAGCTGGGCTCAGCGTGGATCGAACCGACTGTCTTCAAGTCCATGGAAGCAACAATGGTCGATGAGGCCATCGCCGATGAGATGAAGAAGATGGACCCGATGTATTCTACTGTTCTGGAACTTTTTTACGTTGATGATCGCTCCTACGAGGAGATCGTCACCATCACCGGTATGCCCCTTGGCACGGTAAAGACCCGACTTAATCGCGGTCGCAATCAATTACGCAAAGCACTTCTCAAACGGTGTCCCGATCTGGAGATCCCATCATGAGCACCCATCCCAACACATCGAATCAATCAACGGTTAGCGACGAGCAGCTTGAGTCCGAGCTTCTTCTTCGCACGCACATTCGTCGCAGCGTCGAAACACACGATGACCCGATCTTCACCATCGACGTCATGCGCGCCGTCATGCAGGAACGCCACAAGCCGTCACTGCTCAGTCGCCTCTGGAAACGCACTCCGATGATCGGAATCGTGATCGGCTGCTTTACCCTCGGCTTCCTGTCCGGTCACGTTTCGGCCTCCACCACCAACGTCGTGAGCATGCTCCAGTCTATCCCCTGGTCCTCCTTTGCCAACAGCACCCTGGCATGGCTCGCCCTCGGCGCCGCCGCCCTCGGCGTTGGCGTGTGGCAAATGGAACGATAAGTGACCAGTGACCAGTGACCAGTGATGTTTTCTTTGGAAGCCACGGCTTGGAAGGCTATCGTGCCGAATCTGCGGATTCTCGAAGTGCCATCTCGATCGAGTGCCTGAGGTCTTTATCCAGCAATGGCCGACCATTTCGTGCCACTGAATGTTCGTCCTCAATAATCAGGGATCGGCACAATAGCCGGGTCATGAGAGCAACGTTCCGGAG
>CANHFG010000114.1 GCA_947459875.1 Ignavibacteria bacterium | reverse complement strand
GGTCGTTCCGCCGAACGCCGCACTCATTCACATCCGGCGGTTCGGGCGGCGGCATTTTCCGCAGTACGGACGGGGGCACCACGTGGACGAAGATGAGCAAGGGGCTCCCTGCGGGCGACGTCGGACGCATCGCCATCGCCATGTCGCCGGTCGACCCGAAGACCGTCTACGCCAGTGTCGAAGCCAAGGAGTCGGGTCTGTACGTCAGCACCGACGGAGGCCTTTCGTGGCAGCGCCGCTATGTTGGCGGAGCGGTGGACATTCGCCCCTTCTATTTCTCACGCATCGTGTGCGACCCGAAGGACAAAAACGTCATCTACAAGCATGGCGTCGGCCTCTATCGCAGCGATGACGGCGGCATGACCTTTGGTACGGTGGCCAATTCGGCACACAGTGACCACCATGCCGTCTGGATCGATCCGGCCAACACGGAGCATCTGCTGATCGGCACCGACGGCGGTGTGTACGAGTCGCTCGACAAGGGCCGCTCGGTGCGGTTCTTCGGGAACATTCCGATCGGACAGTTCTATCATGTGACCACGGATGATCAGCAGCCGTACAAGGTCTATGGTGGTCTGCAGGATAACAGCTCATGGTTTGGTCCCTCACGCAAGCCCGGTGGCATCGGCAACGGAGACTGGCAGCTGGTGGGAGGGGGCGATGGGTTCCACGTCGTGGTAGACCGAGGTAATCCCGACATCGTCTTCTGGGAGTCGCAGGGCGGTAACATCGTCCGCACGAACACCAAGACCGGTCAGTCCAAAACCGTGGCTCCCAAGCCCGACGACGGATCAATGAAGCTTCGCTACAACTGGAACTCGCCGATCGTGCGTGGTACCAAGGCGGGCGTTGTGTACGTCGGTTCGCAGTACGTGCACCGATCGACCGATCTGGGAGAGTCGTGGAAGCGGATCTCGCCGGACCTGACCACCAATGACAGCACGAAACTTTCGCAGGAGGAAAGCGGCGGACTGACGGTCGACAATTCGTCGGCCGAAAACCACTGCACGGTCTTTACCATTGCTGAGTCGCCCCGCAGCGAGTCGATCATCTGGGCCGGCACGGACGACGGTAACCTGCAGGTCACAACCGACGGCGGAGCTTCGTGGCGCAACGTCACGCCCAACGTCCCGGGCCTTCCCAAGGCTACATGGGTGTCATGCGTGGAGCCATCCTCACATGCCGACGCGACCTGCTTCGTGACGTTTGACGGGCACATGACGGGGGACATGACCACCTACGTGTACATGACCACCGACATGGGCGCTACCTGGAAGCCCCTTTCCGCGCCATACCTCAAGGGCTATGCACACGTAGTGCGGCAGGATCCGCGTCGCAGCAGCAGTCTATACCTCGGCACGGAGTCCGGCCTGTATATCTCCAACGACAACGGACAGTCGTGGACTCACTTCCGCAATAAGCTCCCGATGGTTGCCGTGCGCGACCTGGCCGTGCAGTCGCGCGAGGAAGAGCTTGTTGTTGCAACCCATGGCAGGGGACTCTATATCATCGACAATCTCGATGTGCTGCGGTCGTTCGATCCGAAGAGTCAGACAGAGGATATCACCATTGTGCCGCCGCGTCCGGTACAACGCACCTTCGGGGTCGGCGGCAGTCGATGGTTCGGTGGCGATGCCGATTACGTTGGCGAGGACAAGTCGCTTGCTCCGCGCGTCTGGTACATCCTGAAGGACAAGCACATGCGAGGCAACTTCGTGCTGCGTCTGAAGGATTCCACCGGAAAGATGATCCGCACGCTGCCGGCCTCCACGCGAAAGGGGCTCAATGTTGTGGACCTTCCGGTGAGTCGCATGGCACCGATCTCGCCACGTTCAAAGGTGGGAGGCGCCTTCGGCACTCTGAATGGTCCGATCCTTGATGAGGGAACCTATACGCTGGAGTTCGACCGTGGCGGTCAGATCAGTAGCGTTCCGGTGACCATCGTGACCGATACAACACTCGGATTCTCGGTCGAGGAAATGCAGCAGCAGAAGATGCTGATGCGCGATCTGCATGTCATGTACGAAGACCTGGCCGTTACGACCTACCGTGTGCAGAGTGCCATCGATACGCTGGCCGGACGTACCTCGACGGATGCCTCCGTGCGGGATTCACTCGTGGCGCTCAATGCCACTCTCGTCAATACGCGTCCCGGCATGATGGGGCTAACCGGTGAAGAGCAGCTTCGTGAGGTCATCAGCGGACTCTATGGTGAGGTGAACGGCTACCTCGGACGTCCGGGCGATACACAGCTTGCGCTCGCGGCTAAACTTGCTGAACGTGTCACCAGCGCCAAGCAACGCGGTGAGCAGCTCGTGCAGGGAATCATCACGGAGTCACGAGAACAATCGGAGGCGTATCTTCGCACCTCTCGATAACTCCCTCGATGAAGGTGTGTGATGAAACGTCCGACGCTTGTTTATGCCGCTGCTGTGCTTGCTGCCGTTCTCGTGCAGGGGTTTCAGTGTGCATCAACCGAAGTCGCCAGCGCCCGCAAGGCCGTAGAACGCAAGGACTTTGCCAAGGCCAAGCAGCAGCTGACCACGGCTCTGGCCACCAACCCCGACAACCCTGATGCCATGATGTTGCTCGCCGGCGTGTACGATGCCCAGGATCAGCCGGATAGTGCAACGATCATGTATCAGCGTGTGCTGGGGTCGGCCACAGCCAAGCCACAGCAGCGCGAAATGGCTTCGATGAACCTTTACAATCAGTGGGCGGCCGCGTACAACAAGGGCATCTCTGCTTACAATTCGGCAATGACCACGGGCAAGGACCGCGGCAAGCTCGAAGAAGCGCGCGATGCCTTCTCTCGTGCCGTGACGGTCAAGCCCGAGTATACCGAACCCCTTGGCAACCTCGGCGAAACGCTCGAACGCTTGGGCGACACCAGTCAGGCCGTGGCGGCCTACACCAGGTGGTGGGATGCCGAGCGCCCGGGTGCGGAGGCCATGACGGCCGCCGGCGTGACGCTTGGTTCATCGCGCGGCAAGGTGCTGCAAATCTTTGGTACACCTGTTAAGACCAAGATGGACAGCATTGATGGCGGGGTGCTCTATGGAGACGCGTTCATGGTGCAGGGCAAGCGGGTGTACGTGTTCTCGTATGCCGAAAAGTCCGCCGACGCAGCCGTTGAGGGATGGCGCTACGATCCGTCGCCAACGCTCTCAACGCCCGAAATGGAACGTCCGCGCATTCTGTCGGTGAACCCCATCAAGAACCTGTCCTTTATTGCCTATGCGCGTGGCCAGCATGTCGATGCGCTCAAGTGGGCCGATGTTGTTGCGGCGCTGAAGCCATCCGACAACGAACTTGGCCCCCTGCGGGCCCAGTGCCTCCTGCTCACTGGTCAGGGCGAAGGGGCCATCACGAATCTCAAGCAGCAGATCGCGCAGGATCCGACATCGACACGTCTGCGCTTGCAGCTGGCCGTCATGTATAGCAACATGGAGCGCTATGCCGAAGCGCTCGAGCAGTACGATCGGGTGCTGGCCGCTGAACCCGAGAACGAGGCCGCCCTGTACGACGGAGCCGCCTCGGCCAAGAACCTGGCCAGCGTCAAACAGCGCGAGCAGACCGAGCTCAGTGACAAAAACTCCCGGCACGTGATAGACACGACGTATCTGACGCTGCTGGAGAAGGCAGGCGGGCTCTTTGAGCGTCTGCGTAAGGCATCGGCACGCTTCCGGGATGACTTCATCGTCATCGGCGAACTGGCCAATACCTACGAGGTCCGCAAAGTGATGCCGCGCGTGAAGGAACTCATATCCGAGCTCGAAGCGCTCGACGGCAAGTATGCCGGCAACCGTGATTATTACCGTGTGATGGAAGGGCTCTATGCCCGCAACAGAATGTTCGATAAACTCAAGCTCATCCAAGAGAAAGGGGCTAAGCTCGATGGCAAATGACCAGAATGAACAACAACAGATGACCATTGAGCTCGGGGAGAAAGAGGCCGAAGGCATCTATTCGAACCTCGCGATCATCTCGCACTCGCCAGCTGAATTTGTGGTGGACTTTACGCGGATCCTACCCGGAGTGCCAAAGGCCCGTGTCCATGCCCGCATTGTCATGACGCCTCAGCATGCAAAGCTGCTCCTTCATGCACTGGCCGATAACATCGGCAAGTATGAGAATCAGTACGGCGAGATCAATGTCGACGGACAGCACAATCCGTTTCCTCCTGGCGTGACGAATATCAACTGATCCGTTGTATATTTGCCGTCCATTTTCAATCCAACGAATCTGACCCGTCGAGAATCATCATGAAACGTACGTATCAGCCAAGTCGCCGCCGCCGCGTCAACACCCACGGGTTCCGTGCACGCATGGCAACAAAGAATGGTCGCAAAGTTCTTGCACGCCGTCGTGCCAAGGGCCGCGCACGCATCGCTGTCGGATTTGCCCGTTAAGGGCCGCGCTCAGCGCATCGGTGCTGCCTCATGGACTGTAGGCCACTGAAGGGATTTGGTGCTTTCGAAGAAACGCTTCGGTCTGGACGTCGTGTGACGTCCGGACCGTTGTCATTAACGGCCGCTCCCACGGCTGAGGCGCAGGCAGCGCACGAGCATATCCAGTACGGCGTTGGTATTCCCAAGCGTGTTGCGCCCCTTGCCGTTGCCCGAAACCGCGTAAAGCGCCTCCTGCGCGAAAGTGTGCGCCGTCATGTATGCCGCCGTGCCGACGAGCTGTCGGCTCATGGTTACGGCCGGCTGGTCTTCCTCTGGCGGCAGGCACCTGCTGCACCAATGCTACTGCGCCTGCGCGACGTTGAATCGCACGTCGAACGTGCCCTCGAAAAGCTGATGAAAAGCCTCGATGCAACGGGGCACTCCACATGAGCCGAATGATCTCGACGCCGCTTATCGGCATCATCCGACTCTACAAGCGCTGGCTCTCGCCCATGCTCCCGAATGCCTGCCGGTTCCAACCTACTTGCTCGTCCTACGCCATCGAAGCCCTTCAGGTGCACGGGGCCCTGCGCGGATCGGTGATGGCCCTGAAGCGCATCGGCCGCTGCCATCCCCTGCATCCGGGCGGCTATGACCCGGTTCCGAAGCGGAGGGAAGCCGAAGCGGAGGGAAACCTGACGGAGGGAAGCGCGCTTCGCGCGAGGGAAGCCGAAACGGAGGGAAACGCGCTTCGCGCGAGGGAAGCCGAAGCGGAGGGAAGCGCGCTTCGCGCGAGGGAAGCCGAAGCGGAGGGAAGCGCGCTTCGCGCGAGGGAAGCCGAAGCGGAGGGAAGCGCGCTTCGCGCGAGGGAAG
>CANHFG010000113.1 GCA_947459875.1 Ignavibacteria bacterium | reverse complement strand
GGATTCTGGCTTTCAAACATTCTCGGTACAGATCAGGCCGGCTATCACTTCTGGAATGCCGGTGAGGCGAAGGTTGTGCTTCAGCGACCTCTGTACGTGAACAATGACGTTTCGACCAACCGCGCCATTCCTTACCTGATCAACGCTCGCCTGGGAATGGGCTACCGTCTTACGAGTGACCCAAGTCAGGGTGGGGTTCTGAGTTTCATTCCTTCACGTCGTCTCGATGCTGGATACGGCGGGAAGATCGTCACAGCGCTCGACTTCAACATGCCATTTGAGCCACGGTTTGGCGTGAGCGTCAATGCGGAACTTCCCCTTGAGCCAGTCAAGGCATCGACGCAGGTTGACGTTACGACCTATGCGACGAGTCCGATCGATGATTTCCGCAACATCGAAGTCAATCCTGATGATCCATCGATCATCGGCAACCCAGTCAGCACGGTAAACCTGCTTCGCTCGACGGGACAGGTGACGTTCTTCTACAACCTCTGGCTTGACCCGATCCGTCCGGAGAACTTCTTCCGCTTTGATCTTGGTGTTAACTACTACGAAGTCCGCGAAGCAGCAGTGATTCTGGATGAGAACACTCGGAACACCACGCTCGCAATTGCTGGGATCAGTGGCCTGAATACCTGGAAGCCGAACGAAGTGGGCGACTGGATCTATGCCAAGGTCGAGTACCGCAACCAAAGCACGTATCCGTTCGGCATCGATCTGCAGTATGCGAACCAGACTCTCCTTGCTCACGCATATCTGCCTCTCTTTGGACAGTGGTTGTATCTCGAAGCAAAGTATGCACAGCCGCTTCGTGGCCTCCGTCCATATGAGCGCGAGCACATGTTCATGATCAGCCCCGTACTGCGTCTCACGTTATAAGCACATCCCCATGCACACCCTGTGTGCAGTCCTCGGAGTACTGACGATCGCCTTTACCGCTGGCTCGTCAGCTGCGGCGCATGGACTGCAGCAAGACTCCACAACCGAGCAACGTCGCCGAATCGCCGAACAGGCGAAGGTGTTTTCGTCTCTCGATCGACTTAAGCTCACGATCCAGAACGTCACTCTCTCGATGTTCCCGGAGATCGGCCTCGTTGTTGAGTGCGACGGCGATTGCTCCGTGCTCGACACCCTACCTCCAACGACCCTGCATGTGATGGAGAACGGGGTCAAGCGTCCTGTGACGCGCATCCATAAGATCGATGTCAAGGAGCGAGTGCCGGTCGACTTCATGTTTGTTCTTGATGTGACTGGCACGATGCAGCCATACATCAATGGCGTGCGCAACAACATCGAGATGTTTGTTCAGAATCTGACCAAACGCGGCATTGACTATCAGCTTGGCCTCGTGCTCTATAGCGACGTTGTTGAGGCCATCTACGAGCCAACAGACAGCATCGGCAAGTTCCTCGGATGGATGACGAAGATCCAGGCCTTTGGCGGATTCGACGAGAAGGAGAATGCTCTGCAGGCATTGTATGATGCAAGCCGTGCACGATTTCGTCCGGCAGCCAATCGTGTAGCCGTGCTCGTATCCGACGCAGGCTTCCACCAGGTCGGCGAGCGGGGCAGCGGTCGCACACGGTTTAACACGGAGAGCATCATCCAGCACCTTAACGAGCAGAAGATGAGGGTTTTCTGTATCGTTCCGGCCAATCTCAAGCCGTATCAGCGGATTGCCGAAGGAACACGTGGGACGTTCTTTGATCTGAATCAGTCGTTTTCCAAGATCCTCGATCTCTACTCACAACGTCTGACGAATCTGTACACGATCTTCTACAAGAGCGATTCAAAGGTTCGGAGTGATTCGATCAACGTCGCTTTGATGGACGAGCGCAAGCGGGAACTTGTCAAGCAGATCATCCCGATCGTTGAGATCGGCCGTAAGATCATTATTGAAAACCTGCTATTCCCGGTTGCCTCATCGGTTCTGCCAGACAGTGTTGAAGAGCTCGAGGTGCTTCATGAGTTCATGAAGAGCCGACCATCAGTTATCGTTCGTGTCGAAGGACACACTGATAACACCGGTAGCCCCAAGCAGAACAAGGCGCTGTCGCTGCTACGCGCAGAAGCCGTGCGCGCGTACATGCTCAAGAAGGGGGTCGATCCAAAGAGATTGCAGGCCGTAGGATTGGGATCGACCAAGCCGATAGGCGATAACTCTACGGACTTTGGACGCCGACTCAACCGACGAACGGAGATCGTCATCGTCGGAAAGTAAGGGGCTTGACTACTTTGGGGCCACCAGCCCCTTGTCGGCAAACAGCTTTGCATACGCTGCGTTGCCCTGGCGCGTTGAGTCCATAAGACTTACAACCTGCACAGGACCCATTATTCGCGAACGAAGTTCAAGTGCGGCCACCGTGCGCGATGTGCGAGGAACGATCGTTGAAATGTCGTCCTCCGACATGTTGCCAACGAGGTATATCGTGGCTGGGAGCCCGTTCTTGATAAGAAGACCACCAATCATGGAGACGATGACGGATTGCTTGCCGATAGGGATGACCTTGCCGGTCATCATGGCCTTCTTCAGGTTGCGACGATACTCACCGATCGAGGCACACCATGGATCGGTCGTCGGAGAGCCAATGATCATGTCTGTCTTGGTACTGTCAGCACCGATGTCACGTGTGATCCTCTCAATGATACTATCGGCCCTCTGCGACTCAATGCTGCTGAAGACCACCGTATAGACCACCTGCTTGGCGTGCTTCTGCCGATCTCGCGAGATCACCTCGCCAGGCTTGGTCGTGTCGCGATAGAGAGCGCCAAGGATCACGCCCGTGATCGCCAGCACCGCCACTACCCCATAAATGATAAGCCACCCGTTCTTGGTTGTGGGTGGCAGCATCGACGCATTGTCGTCAAATTCTTCTGTGCTCATTCTTCCGTGCTGAATTTGGTCACCGTCATGTCGACTTCCACCGGATACTCTCCTGTGAAGCAGGCCGTGCAGTAATTGATGCCCGGACCTTGAGGGACGGAGTCCATCAGTCCCTCGACGCTGAGATAACGCACACTGTCGGCTCCAAGTTCATGCGCAATGGCATCGTCCGAGCTGAAGTGATTCGCAATCAACTCATCCTCACTCGGGAAGTCCATGCCGTACATGCATGGATGCTTGACAGGGGGCGAGGTGATGCGCAGGTGGACCTGTTCAGGGTTGGCCTCGCGGATGAGCTTGATGAGCGATTTTGATGTTGTACCGCGGACAATGGAGTCGTCGATCACAACGACAGTTCGGCCTTCGAGAACGCCGCGGACGACGTTGAATTTTGTCTTGACCTTGAATTCACGTTTGTCCTGACCCGGTGCGATGAAGGTACGACCCACGTAGTGCGAGCGGATGAGCCCAATCTCGTAGCGTGACGGAAATCGCTCCTGATTGACACGTGCATACCCGAGTGTGGCCGTGTTGCCAGAGTCGGGCACGGCAATGACCACCACATCGCGCTCATTGGCTGCTGCAACCGGACTTTCCTCAGCTAAATTCTTCCCCATCTTACGTCGAACCTTGTCGACGTTATGTCCGAAGATCTTCGAATCGGGGCGCGAAAAGTACACGTACTCGAAGATGCACTGACGGGATGTCGTCATGGATTCATCGATGTAGTGCGACGTGATCTCACCCGTTGCAACGGTCTTCTCGTCGAACACAAGGATCTCGTTGTGTTCCACATCGCGCACGTACTCGGCACTGATGATGTCCAGAGCACACGTCTCCGATGCCACCACATACGCGTATCCCGTTTCGTGCTTGATACGTCCCACACACAGCGGTCGGAAGCCATGCGGGTCGCGCGTGGCATACATAGCCGTCTCGGAAAGCATAACGATCGAATACGCGCCCTGCGCTATCTGTACGGCCTCACGGATCTGTTCGATCTGCGTGGGCTTGCGACTGCGGGCGATCAGATGAAGAAACAGCTCGCTGTCTGTCGTTGACTGAAAGATCGCCCCCTCATTCTTCAGTCGATCTCGCAGGGGGCGAGTGTTGGTCAGGTTGCCGTTGTGCGCCAGCGCGAAATTGCCACCCGTGTAGTTAAAGCTGAACGGCTGGATGTTGGCCAGAGAGTTGCTACCCGTGGTCGAATAGCGGTTATGTCCGACCGCGGCACGTCCAACGAGCGTCTTTTCAAACAGCGTGTGGTCAGAGAAAACATCCAGGACAAGGCCCTCGCCCTTGTGGATTCCGAGACGGTGCTTGCCGGACTTCTCGTTGGCATACATCGAAACGATCCCCGCTGCTTCCTGACCCCTGTGCTGTAGAGCATGCAGAGCGTAGTATGTCAGAGCTGATGCCTGTGGGTGGTTAAAGACGCCGACGATACCGCACATGTTACTCGTTCTCGTTCATGTTGTGGAATACATTCTGCACATCGTCATCGTCTTCCAGTTTGTCGATCAGCTTAATGATCTCTTCGGCCTGCTCATCGGTCAGGGTAACGGTATTGTTCGGAATGCGCCGAACCTCAGCATTCGTTACCGCAACACCGGCGTTTTCCAGTGCCCGCTGCACGCCAATGAAGTCAGCGAAAGATGTATAAGCAATGATGTCGTCGTCCTGTTCCACGATGTCCTCAGCCCCATTCTCAATGAGGAGCATTTCAAGATCGTCGCGGTTGACACCGGCCGAAGGTATAGTGAACACACCCTTGCGGTCGAAGATGAACTCGAGCGACCCCGACGTACCGAGTTGACCATTGCACTTGTTGAAGTACGAACGCACATTGGCCACGGTCCGCGTTGGATTATCTGTTGCGGTCTCCACAAAAATGGCCACACCGTTGGGGGCGTATCCTTCGTAATTCATCTCCTCAAGAGTTGCCGCATCCTTTGCCGAGGCCTTTTTGATAGCGCTCTCGATGTTGTCCTTCGGCATGTTGGCTGCCTTGGCGTTCTGGATCACCACGCGCAGTCGTGCGTTAGTCTCTACGTCCGGACCGCCGGCCTTTACGGCCAGCGAGATCTCGCGTCCATACTTGGTGAACGTTCTGGCCATGTTGGCCCAGCGCTTCTCTTTGCGGGCCCTTCGGAATTCAAATGCGCGTCCCATGCAGGTTTTGGGTTCTAGGTTTTAGGTTTTGGGTGGAATCTGTGATCAGTCATCGGTCATCGGTCATCGGTCATCGGTCATCGGTCATCGGTCATCAGTCATCGGTCATTCGTCATCGGTCATTCGTCATCGGTCATTCGTCATCGGTCATTCGTCATCGGTCATTCGTCATCGGTCATTCGTCATCGGTCATTCGTCATCAGTCATCGGTCATCAGTCATCGGTCATCGGTCATTCGTCATCGGTCATTCGTCATCGGTCATCAGTCATCAGTCCCCAGTACCCAGTACCCAGTACCCAGTCCCCAGTCCCCAGTACCCAGTACCCAGTACCCAGTACCCAGTACCTAGAATCTCCGCTCATAGATCCTGTACGTCCGGTAGCGCTCGCCGTTCATTGTCTGGGTGAGCCCCTTATTCATCATCTCGTTGCTTTCGAGGATCCAGCTGGCTTC
>CANHFG010000112.1 GCA_947459875.1 Ignavibacteria bacterium | reverse complement strand
TCCGATGTACCCCGAGTAGTTACCACCGAAGGTGATGTCCGGATCCGTTGGATGGGGGATCACATAGCCGCTTTCGAAGCCGGCCACCGGATACCAGTCATCGCGGTTGATGGACCAGCCCCCTATCACACGACTCGGAATCGAGCAGGTGGTGTTATCCTGCTGAGCACCGTAGAGTCGGTAGGGGAAGTGCGTGTCGACGCTGACATGATAGAACTGCGACGTCGGTACGTCGAGGTCCGTCAGATGCTTCCAGCCATCTTCTGTCACCGACGCACCGCCGTCATCGGCAATGATCATGCGCTGCGAGTTTCGCGGATCGATCCACAGATCATGATGGTCGCCATGCTTGGTCGGCATCCCTGAGAAGGTACGGCCGCCGTCGGTGCTCTTGTGCCAGCCAACGTTGAGAACGTAAACGGTGTTAGCATCCAGTGGGTCGGCATAGACGTGGTTGAAGTACCACGGACGCTGACGGATCTCGGCAGAGGTGCTCGTGCGCGACCACGTAGCGCCGCCGTCTGTGCTCTTGAAGAGTCCGCCGTTGCTGCTCTCGACCATTGCCCAGACAAGATTGCGCTGAGCGCGGGATACATCCACGTTGATCTTGCCGATAAGCCCCTTGGGCAGACCCGGATTCGCGGTGATCTCCTTCCACGTATCGCCACCGTCGGTGCTCTTGAACAGCCCGCATCCGCTGCCGCCGCTGCTCATGCTCCAGGCGTTGCGGTAGGCCTGCCAGAGCGAGGCATAGACGATGCGCGGATTGTTTGGGTCCATCTTCAACGTCATGCCGCCGGTCGAATCATTGCGGTTGAGCACTTGCTTCCACGTTGTGCCACCGTCGATCGACTTGAAGATTCCGCTTGTTCTCGCGTTCGAGGTAAAGACATTCCCCATCGACGATACCATTACAACATCCGCATTGTCCGGATGCACGACGATATCGGCGATCATCTGCGCATTGCGCAGACCGATGTGCTTCCACGTCAGGCCGCCGTCGGTGGTCTTATACATGCCATCGCCCGGCGAGATGTTGCCGCGAATATCGGTTTCGCCCATGCCCACGTATACCACGTTTGGATCGGAGGGGGCGATGGTGATCGCACCAACGCTGCTCGAGGTGAATGTTGTGTCGGAGATGCTCCGCCAGGACTCACCCCCATCCTCGGACTTCCAAACGCCGCCCCCTGTTGCGCCGAAGTAATATGTCTTCGGCAGGTCGGCATGACCCGCCACTGCCAGGGAACGTCCGCCCCGGAAGGGGCCGATGCACCGAGCACGCATGGCACGCAGATCAATGTCGATCTGTTGGGTAGAAGGGGTGGTAACGGTCTGTGAGATGCTGATGACCGGCATACCGATCAGAGCAAGGCAGAGCAGAAGGTGTTTCATCGAATAATCGTAACGGAGTGCTCACCGCTGCGCAGGGCGTAGACTCCGCTGGTTAGGTGACGACAATCAATGGTTTGCGCGTCGGAAACTACGGCGGAAACCGATGTTGTCTTGCCCGTCAGATCCGTCAGTGTTGCATCTCTCTCAAGGTCGAATGGCAGTCGCAATGAGCCTCCCACGGCGAGATAGGCAGAAGGGGCTTTCGGCCGGTTGTCTTCGTGCACCGATGTCGGCAACGTGAGGTCGAAGATCACGACGTCGCGGGTGGCTGCATAGCCCCCTTCAACAAATGTCCGCGGTACCCACAGCTCACGTCCGACGATGGCCAGTCCTTCGGGCTTTGCTCCAACGGCCAGCGTTCCGAGGCGCTCACCCGTGGCAAGGTCAAACACGCGCACATCGCTACTAAAGGTCGTCACATAGAGTCGTGCTTTACCGTCGGCAGTGGCTGTATCGATGACGCATTCGCGTGGACCGTCAAATCCGGATGTACCGACAAGAATGGTGTCGACGGCTGTCTTCTGCTTAAGGTCAACGACCACCACGAAGTGGGAACCGTTCACCGTCACATAGGCGCGTTCGTTGTGGATCAGGAGGTGGTTGGGGGTGTCACCGACGGTGATGGATGTGCGTTTGCGTGTTCCCTGCAGATCTGTCCAGATCTCAAGCGTGCCGTTTGCGGCGCCGAACGTCCCTTCGCAGATCGCTGCCAGCCCATTGCCTGAAGCCGTCGAATACGGTAAAGGGGCTTGCGGATTCACACCCGTCGGAAATGCAACGCGGTCCTTACTCTTGACGTTGATCTCGGTGATCGATCCCGGGTCGGTAAAGTTCGGACGCTGCGCAACCCACACGGTGTTACCGTCCGCCGAGGTTGAGACCGATGAGACCGGACCTGAAAAGACGATATCGGAGTTTGCCTGCGTGACCATCGAGAAGCGGTAGACTTCATCGTTGAAGCCGATGTCAAACGTCGACATGGCGGGTGAGTAACCAAAACGCTGTGCCGTTACATTGCCCCAGCCAAACTCAGTACTCTTGATCACCTGACGTGATGTGGCGTCGACCGTCAGCCACGACGCCGGGGCGTCCGATTCGTCGGCGTTGCCATTAAAGTTCACATCCGTCCGGGTACACAGAATGTGCACGGCCGTTCCGGCAACCTTTATGCTCACCGGCTGGAGTGGTGTTTCGATGCGCTGCTGCGCAACTGACAGGAGTGATGCGCTGACAAGCGCACAAAGAGATGCAAGAACACGCATGGCGTGCCCCTTTCAAGATGACCGCTGTGATGCGCAGCGGCGAGGATGATACCTCGTTTGATCAAAAACGATGTGGCAGATATTCCGACTTCGGATTCATCCTTCCCGGTCGCCTTCCCAAGTCCTGGCATCCCCAGGCACTCAGTGGCTGTCCTTTTCGGACCAGACCGGGTTGTCCTCCGTTACGGCGGCGCAACCGTGCACGACTTTCACGTGCTTCCCTCAACGCACCGGCTTGGGGCCGGTGACCACATCGGGAGCGCGAATATAGTGAGCGGCTATCTTTGCCTCATGCAGCACCGCCATTGGCTTTACCTCATTGCATGGGTCGCAACGGCCACGTCGGGCATTGCTGCCACGCTCTTCAGTGTGTACCTGCCGGCCATTGCAAAAGACTTTGCCGGGGCGGTTCCTGTAAAGGACTTCATCCCTACGCTTGGCTCTGCGGCCGCGGGTGCCTTTCTCTCCGGATGGGCCATTGGAGCATTTGTGCTTGGAGCATTTGCCGATGCGGTTGGTCGGCGTAGAGCCATGTTTCTATGCGTGCTGCTGAGCACCGTCGGTATGTCCGTCACGGGTCTGATCGAGTCGTTCCCGTTGCTGATTGCTGTCCGCTTCATAACCGGATTCGGTGCAGGTAGCGTGCTGGCATTGTCCACCGTGTTGGTCAGCGAGGCATTCAACACCGGACGTCGCGCTGTGCTGGTCGGAATCCTCATCAATGCCTTCCCGGTTGGTTTCATCATTGCCGGTCTTATTGCCTCGTCGCAAGCCGACTGGCGCGTTGCGTATCAGATCGCTGCGCTAACGCTCATTCTTCCGGTTCTTGTGCTTGCGGTCGTTCGCGAGTCGGACATGTGGTCGGCTGCTGCTGCCCGGCAACGCAAGGTCTCCATCGGCGAGATCATCGCAGTACCGCACCGACGGGATTTGCTGATCGGGGTAACGCTGTTCGGTTCCATGCTTGTTGGCCTTTGGGCCGTCTTTGCCTGGATGCCCACATGGGTTAACCATATCAGTGCGCCCGAAGAGGCACAGTCCAACCGTGCCATGATCAACATCATGCTCGGTGCCGGGAGTGTGGCAGGGGGCTTGTTCAGCGGACTCCTATCGGATCGACTTGGACGCCGCGTCGCTTCGGCCATTGCGTATCTGGGTTGCATCGGCATGACGTTGCTGATCTTTCAAACGCAGCAGCAACCGGGGTCTGTGCTCTTTGGCAGCACCTTCATGATCAGCTTCTTCATCGGCATCAACCAGGGCGTTCTGAGCGGGTACATCCCCGAACTGTTTCCGACGCGGCTACGCGGCTCGGCAACTGGAATTGCGATGAACGCCGGACGTCTGCTCACGGCTGTTACCGTGTTCTTTGTGGGCGTTCTGATCTCCACGCTTGGCGGCTATGAAAATGCCATATCCGTCTTTGGCCTTGCCTATCTGATCGGACTCGCCGCGCTCTTCTGGGCCCGCGAAACCCGCGGTTCGATGCTGCCCGAGTAGCCCCCTTCCCAGGGCCGCATAAATCCTCGAAAATGGCTCAATTATACCCCATTTGGGGTATTGATACCTCCTGAACAATGTCAGAATTTGTCATCCGGAGTATCACGTACTCTGATGGGTAGTTGTGCTATTCTCGGTGTTACCTCGGGGCTGGATGCGCACGTGGTACTCGCGTTCGGCCCCGAGTTTTTTTTAACGGATCCGGCGCTCTATGTCCGCTTGTGAAGCTACAGGCGACGTTCTCTGATGTCCAGCGCGTCTTATCGCTGAACGTGCACTACCGTCATCCCCAGCTCGCGTGCCGAGACGCAATTGGCCGACGAATCATCGACAAGCACGGTATCTGAGGGGGCGAACCCTTCCTGCCGGCAGACATACAGAAACGCCTCCGGATCGGGCTTGCGGCGCCGGATCACGTATGACAGGTACACCCGTTCGACCAGGTCGAACACCGGACGGCAGCGCTCGGCGCAGTCCTGATGATGCAGTTCGGAGATATTCGACAGAATCACCACACGGCTGCCGGGTGTTGCGGCGTATGCAGACGTCAGTCTGCTGACCTCGTCAACGGCGAAGGGGAATAGCCCCCTGTCAAGAATAGCGCACCATGCACGGTCGATGGACTGGTCATCTGACGTGAATCCATAGAGTCTTCGGAGCTCCGAGCGGAACTCTGCCGTCGAGACGTCACCACGGTCATAGGCAACAAAGATTCCGTCCTGTTGCTCCACGCCAAAGGTGATCGGTTTGCCGTTGTATCCGGCCAGCTGCATCATGGCTGTGCGCGTGCGCTCGAAGTCTATGTCGAAGAGCACTCCTCCGAGGTCGATGATCAGCAGCGATCCCATTGTCTCAGTAGCGGAAGTAGAGCCAGCGCTGATCGTCGATGACGGCCTCAGAGCGCAGCTTCTTGACATAGCGGTCCCATGCTGCCTGGCGTTGCTCTTCTTCAATATCGGCCTTGCGCATCTCCAGCCACATCGGGAACTCGTCGGGATTTGCCGCATTGATCCCCGTGATGTTCACCGTATACCAGCCGTTGTCGCCAAGGAACGGACCGTACAATCCAGGAACGGTCTTGGCGAGGATTTCGCGGGCAGCCATGAGGTCGACCATCGAATCACCGAAGTACCCGTCGCCGGTGATCGTCAGCCCACGGGCCACCTGTGCTTCTTTCGGACGTTCAGCGATAAACAGCAGTCCATCGTCCAGGCGGCTGGAAAGCCCCCTGACCGATTTCGCCAGATCTCGGCGGGCATCGCAGCCCCGCTGGCGCATGATCGCCTCGGACATTGCCGGAATGGCCGCCTCGAAGGGCATGGGGCCGGCCGGGACGCTATCGACCACGACGGCCATGACCACGCCACGCTCCGGCGTATCGATCGGGTCACAGGCTGCGGCCAGCTGTGTTTTAAATGCCACGTGAGCCAGCCGGTATGAGCCATAGACCTTCTGGTCTTCCGTGAACCATGGTGACAGTGTAATGGAGCGACCAAAACGTCCCGCCACGCCGCCAAGCTCGACCCCGCTCTCGTAGAGACCAACGG
>CANHFG010000111.1 GCA_947459875.1 Ignavibacteria bacterium | reverse complement strand
GCCCGTGAGCCCCCTGAGTACTGAACAAAGTACTTCGTGTTTGCCTGATCGGTGCCGCTCTTGACGTCGAAGTAATCGTTGAAAACGTTACTGGCAAGGTGCAGCAGCGCCACACCCAGCATCGTAAGGCTGGCTAGGAACCAGTTGATCGTCTGTGGTGGCTCGGCGATACCGGCGGCGTAGGCAAGGCCGATAAAGCATGGCGTCAGCGCTGCCGAAAGGAAGGGGGCGCGCGTGATCACAAGCCAGGAGATGAACTTGGTACTCGACTTGATGGGGATGCTTATCGGTGCGTCGAGTTCCTCGGTCACACCGCAGAAGCCCACCTGCTGTCCGCCCTTGAACGTTGGCGTTATGCGTATGCGCGCACCGAAGCGCTCGCCGTTCTTGCGGATGAAGTTCGTCTCCCCTACCCACTCACCGTCCTTGACGGCCGTGGCCAGCCATCCGGGGAGGTTCTGCAAGACCACTTCGCCCGGCGAAAACGCGCTCACACGCAGCTTGCCGATGGTCTCTTCGTTTGAATACCCGAACATCGCCTGTGCACCCGGAGAGAAGGTCTCGATGACCCCTTCCATGTCGCAGGTGATGACCGACTTGTCTAAGGTTGTTGCCATGACTGCTCCGTTCGTGATGGAATGCAATTACAAGTGTTGCGAATTTACGTCGACCGACCCATCGGTCGGAAATAGCGGTGTAGTTTTGCGCCGCACTTTGCTGTTCACAAACGGGACAAACAATGACAGCCCTGCTTTCAGTTTCCGACAAGACCGGAATCGTTGAATTTGCCCGCGAACTCCACGCTCTGGGGATCCGGATTCTCTCCACCGGCGGCACGTCCAGGGTTCTGTCGGAGGCTGGCATACCGGTCGTAAGTGTCTCTGATGTCACGGGCTTTCCGGAGATCATGGATGGCCGCGTCAAGACGCTCCACCCAAAGATCCACGGGGGAATTTTGGGGAGAATGGACAACGCCGCAGACGCCGAGCAGATGCGCGAACACGGCATCGAGCACATCGACATCGTGGTGGTAAACCTTTACCCGTTCGAGCAGACGGTAGCCGATCCATCCTCCACCGATGCCGATATCATCGAGAATATCGACATTGGCGGTCCGGCCATGGTGCGCGCATCGGCCAAGAACCATGCCCACGTCGCCATCATCGTCAACCCCGCACATTACCCCACCGTCATCGAGCACGTGAAGTCCGGCGGCGTCACCCCGGAGCTTAGGCGTCAGCTGGCCATGGAAGCCTTTTCGCACACAGCCCAGTATGATGCGCGGATCTCGCAGTACTTCTCGCGCAGCATCACTGGCTTTCTTACAGAGGGGGCTCTCCCGCTGCGGATCGATCAGCCCCTTCGCTATGGAGAGAATCCGCATCAGAAGGCCGTGCTGTATGGGTCGTTCACGTCGCTGTTTTCTCAGCTGCACGGCAAGGAACTCTCTTACAACAACATCCTCGATATCGACGCGGCCGTCGGCCTGTGCATGGAGTTCGATGAGCCAACGGTGGTGATCGTCAAGCACAACAACCCGTGTGGCGTCGGGTCGGACGCATCGCTGGTCGAGGCCTACCGCAAAGCCTTTGCCACCGACACCGTCAGCCCCTTCGGCGGCATCATCGCCGTCAACCGTCCGATCGACCTTGCCTTTGCTGGAGAGGTCCACAGTCTGTTTGCCGAGGTACTGATCGCTCCGTCATTCAGCGACGATGCTCTTGCACTGCTGCAGAAGAAAAAGGACCGACGTCTGATGGTGCTCGACCGTGCCGCATACGACGTCGCACAGAAGCAGAGCGTTCGCAGTGTTGCCGGCGGCCTGCTGGTGCAGGACGCTGACGCCGCCCTGTACGACGAAGGGAATCTTCGCTCGGTGACCACACGCACGCCCACCGATGACGAACAACGTGCCATGCTCTACGCCTGGAAGATCGCCAAGCACGTCAAGAGCAACGCTATCGTCTATGCCACGCACGACCGGTCACTGGCTATCGGCGCCGGCCAGATGTCGCGCATTGATTCGGCCCGCATTGCCGTGCGCAAAGCCCAGGATGCCGGCATCGACCTTGCCGGCTGCGCCGTCGCCTCCGATGCATTCTTCCCCTTTGCCGATGGTCTGCTGCAGGCCGCCGAAGCCGGCGCCACCTGCGTCATCCAGCCCGGCGGATCCGTGCGCGACGAGGAAGTCATCGCCGCCGCCAACGAAAAGGGGCTCGCCATGCTGTTCACGGGGATGCGGCACTTCCGGCACTGAGGGCGCAGCGCTGCGCGCGAGGGAAACCTGCGGAGGGAAACGCGCTGCGCGCGAGGGAAACCTGCGGAGGGAAACGCGCTGCGCGCGAGGGAAACCTGCGGAGGGAAACGCGCTGCGCGCGAGGGAAGCCGAAACGGAGGGAAACCTGCGGAGGGAAGCCGAAACGGAGGGTAACGCGCTGCGCGCCTTACCTCAATCTATCCACTACCTTGCCAACGGTGCCGGGATCGAGTGCTACAACAGCCGGTTGCCCGGAGTCGGCCGACGTGAAGAATACCGTCGTCTGAGTTTTTAGTGAATCGATGTACTCCATACGGCAGGTGGAATCGTAGTGAACGTTCGCTCCCGTCTGTTTGTAGCGCGATACGGTGGCAGGATCACATGATACAACCAGGATACGCCTTGATGCCTTTGTGAGCATTTGATCGAACGTTACCTGACAGCCGTGACAGGTACCATCCATGATGAAAGCCACGGCATCGTATTCGGCGCGGTCCAGCGATGCTTCCTGCATCCAGCGGGCAAATGAGATCGTTCCGCTCTGTGTGCTGTTGTCTGCACCGCCCATTAATTCGGTTCGCTGTTCCTGACACGAAACCAGCATGAACATGCAGAGAAAAATCAAACCAATACCAGAAGTACATCTCACGGACTTCATCATCTTCTCCAATACGTTACTTCATTGCGATACGGTACATGGCAAACGTCATCCGACCCTCCTGCTTGTCTTTTCGTGATCGACGAAGAAAAGCCATCCTATCACCGAGAACAAGAGGACTCGGGAATTCATAAACCAATCCAGATGGAAGCTGCAGCACTTCCGCCAGATCATCATTGAAGAACTGTACTACGTACTTCGCTGTGCCCTCATCAGCCAATCGTCCATCCAGAATTCGTTCAGACTGACGATTCATGGCTATGGAAACATGGATATCCTTCTCGGGAAGATAGTTGTAATAGACCAAGTGAGGCTCTGTTGCATACAGCAACGATGACGTGTACTGCCGCTCTGGGAGTCGCGTGTGAAAATCTACAATTGAAGGCGCAGAAGGAGTGACTTTCTCTATTCTTCCGTTCAGATTTACGCGATACAGCGAATCGGATGCCTCATATCTCAAGTATTGTATCCTGTCTGCTCCATGTCTATCAGCCAAGAGTGGAAATAGGAATGGGCGTATGGTATCTTCTTGTATCTCACTCGGCCGTCGATGAATGAAGCTCCATTTTTTCGATGTCAGATCATACTGAGCAATACTGGCGGACGTTACGAACTGTCGATACTCGCCTACTGCTGCAACCGATGTCCGATAGGTGTTTCCGATAACTCTGGTCGGCGGCAGGGGAACATACTCGACATCACGCCCATCCCGAAGAGGTGGAAGAGTATCAACTTGACACAATGAGAGATCGACATTGTATCGCAAAAGAATGCGAAACAATCCACTCGAAGACGGTGGCTCGCAGACGATGCATAGACGCTTTGAGAACACATCGAACGTCATGTCCTCCAATGTGAGACCGGCTATTGGGAGCCGGAGTCGTCTAATCGGTAAAGGACCGCCTAATCTGTAAACCCAGACGGAGTCGACAGGACGAATCATCAGGTACAAGAGATTTTCATTGTCCCGAGTCATTTCAGCCTTACCAGTCACCAATCGAAAGTAGGTGTCGTTTCCAATCACCATTGGCAGAGTGATAACAAACGAACCGGCAGCCTCTAGTGAGGCTACCGGCTTGTTTGCGCACGATTCAACGATCAGTGCCAGAGAAACGATGACTCGAGCAATGGGAGATATTCCAATAGTATTCATGTGAATTCTCCTTTCAATTCAAGCGCAATCGATAGGTTGTGAAAGTTGCCCTACCGGCTTGTCGATCCGAGTCTGAGTCTCGTGCGAACATAATCTGATCACCGATAACACTCGGGCTAGGGCTGTACAATCGGATGTTTCGAGGTAGTGGCAATGCAGTTGTTTTGTTGTGCCTGGATACAATCAGCATCTTCTCTGATGTGCCATCCGTTGCTAAGCGCCCGTCAGGCATGCGAGGTGATTGACCGCAAACCAACACAGACACATGGGCAGAGATTTTGGGCAAGTATTCGTAGAATGTGATCCGTGGCTCTGTTACTTCCAGATCCCAAGTTGATGAGGTGCTCGCCGGATATGGACGATGGAAATCAACACCCACAGGCTTCGAGTGTACCTTCGGTTTTACTATACCTTCCGAACTGGTACTATAGACAGAGTCCGAGAATTGAAAACGATGATACTGTGTGGAGGTAGTTATATCAAACGAAGCGAGCAAGGGATACCAAAACGTTCTCTTCGCATCCTTTTGAATTTCAATGGGGTGTCGATGAAGGAATCGCCATCGCTTAAACTTCAAGTCGTAGGCCGCTAAGCATGGTCGTATGAGAAACGAGTCAACATCAGTGTTTGCACCAACTGAAAAGTAGAGCACATCCTTCCCAACACTCATTCCCGTTCCCAGAAAGTACTCCACTCCACCATTGTCTCGGAGTTCTCCTAGAGTATCGACCGACAATATCTCAAGATCCCGACTCAAACGATATACTCGTCGATCGTTGTGGCCAGTCAGGTAGAGTGATTTTTCGTATCTATCGTAGTATACTAAATCAATCTTAAATGCACCGGTACTGTCGAGACACAAGGAATCTTGAGCAAGAGGAAATTCAATCCGATAGAGCCAGATCCAACTTGACCCCAGTCCGCAAACAGCGATCATCTGCCGAGAAGAATTAGATTCTTCCGTTGACAACGGTACCACACGATAGAATTTATGAAGTCGCAATACTTCATCCGGCAACGTGATAACAAACGAACCGGCAGCCTCTAGCGAGGCTACCGGCTTGTTTGCGCACGATTCAACAATCAACAATGTGATAGCAGCCCACCATGCGAGTCGCAACATCAGTCCACTCCGGAGTAATCCAGATCTTCACCTAGTGAATCAACGAGATAGTACTGTCGCTGGCTTGCGGGGAAGTTTGCAACACGTTTGAGATGAGCTCTGCCGCTCTGAACGTCCGCCAGGATCTGTGGCGACATAGAGGTCCAGATCTCGCTGTAGTTTGCGGGAGTAGCGAAATAGTTTGCGGTCGTGCCCTGAATGATCGCTTGATCTAAATGTTCAATCTGCTCAATCAAGCGTGGGCGTTCGGCTTCGACAACAATGGTCTCGTAGCAATTCCACTTCGGTGGCTTGCAAAACTCGCCTTTGTAATGTTTCTGAGTTATTCTACCAGCTTTTGCTGCAGATACTTGCATGGTGCCTTTCCCGGCCACCTCCACCTTTTGCTCAGGTGTCACGACCTGAGTTTCTGTGCTACAACTTGTAAGTGCGACCGTCAAGGCAAGTCCGACGCCGCACGCCGTTAGAATGATTGCAGGTTTCATATGAACCTCAAAAAAAACGTAAAGAACTAT
>CANHFG010000110.1 GCA_947459875.1 Ignavibacteria bacterium | reverse complement strand
TGATGCCATGAGCTTGCAGAAGCGCAGCGCCTTCGTCGGATTGGAAGGAGAGGTAGTGAAGCTGACCTCGGGTATCGAAGCGATGGAGATAGCGCACAACGATATCGCAGAGATTGCAGACGCCGTCAAAGATGACCGTGATCGGTGCACCGGCCGGCATATCAGGCTGTACGAGTAAGATGTGCCACGTAGAAACCGTCGCCACCGTCGTCGCCGGGAAGGGTGGTCCATTCGCGCTCGAGGACGAAGCCAGCGCCCGGGATCGATGCAAGGAAGGAGGCGATCTGATGAGCCCCCTCTTCAGGCAGAATGCTGCAGACGGCGTACACGACACGTCCACCGACTTTGGCGACCTTTGCGCCGTGGCGAAGCAACTGTAGCTGCAGGGCAAGGAGCTCTGCAAAGCCCTCCTCGGTGCGGTGATACAGAATGTCGGGGTTGCGCCGAACCACGCCCGTGCCGGTACATGGGGCGTCGATGAAGACTCCGTCGGCAGTTTCGAAGAGTCGCTTGATAACCTTCGTTGATGTTGCCAGGCGCGTCTCGATAATGTCGATGCCGGCGCGTGTGGATCGTTGCCGCAGCGCCAGGAGTTTCGACGCGACGACATCAACGGCAATGATGCGCCCCTTGTTCATCATTGATGCCGCGAACAGTAGAGTCTTACCTCCCGAGCCAGCGCAGGAATCAACAATGCGTTCGCCGGCCGCAGCATTCAGTTCCTGTCCGGCGCGCACGGATGTGATATCCTGCTGTTCGAACCAGCCTGCTGCAAAGGCCTCCGTTGCGAACAGTCCGAACGGACGATCAATGCGAAGCATGATGTCGCTGACCGGGTGCGGTGCATGTTCGTGAAGGGCCGTGCGGCAGGCATCGAGCGTGCTGCGAAGGGTGTTTACGCGAACAAAAACCGGAGCATCTGACAGCATACGGGCCAGAACTTCATCGCGGCGTTCACCATACGCCAGGCCGATGCGCTCGCGCAACCACTCCGGGAAGGCACCACGGTGAGGATCGACAACGCCGTCGAGTTCACCCTCAAGGGCGGCTTCGATGTTGTCGTAGCGGACCGCTTGGAACACCACGCGTCGCAGCTCCGAGGCGAGTTCCTCCGACGGTGAAACGTCGCGGAAGAGACGTTCGATCGAGGACGTCAGATGTCTGCCCTGAGCAAGAGTGTCATAGACACAGTCGCGCACGGCCCCGTGAAGAGAGGTTGGTATTGCCATCACGTTAGGTCGTGATCGTCAGGATTGCTGTCTGATCATCGAACGTGGCGGTATAGCGCTTGAGGTTCGTGGCCGATCCGCTGAGGGGCTGCCGTGTAACCGAACCATCCGTACGGGAGAACTCCGCACGATGGCACGGGCAGACGCAGTTGGCCTGAGGCGTTGCCGGCAGGTCCACAGGGCAGCCCTGGTGTGTGCACGTAGAACTGAAGACAGCGAAGGTAGAAGCACCAATCCTCGAGATGAACACGGGTTCGTTGGCATTAAGACCCGTCACCGCCTGGAGCGTGATCCCGCCGATGGAGGCAAGTTCAGGGATCTTTGAAACGTCGACCGTAAAAGTCTGCCCGGTCGGTGTTGTAGGGTTGGCCTCATCCTGCTCGCATCCTGTAACGATGCCGGCGATGACCGGCGCTGAAAGGACGAGACCGACGGATGAGGTGGCCCGGCGCAAAAAGTCTCGACGTGATTGTGTTGACATGTCAGGGGGCTCCTCAGATGTTGTTAAGAAGACTTCCGCATACGAACCACACCAAGGATGATCAAGGTTCCGCATACACCCAGAACAAACACGTAACAGCGAGGGATGTCCGCCACGGTGCTGTTGAGCGGCAGCAACCCGAACTTGAACGCCGGTACATACTCGGTCGTACGCGTGATGGTGCCGAAGAGCTCGTCTTTGACTTCCTTGACGACTTCCTCACGGTCTTTTGAGAAGACCTGATGTCCATCCTGGTGCCAAACATAGCCCCCTGCCAGAATACCGACGATTCCGAGGATGATGAGCAGGCGATTGAGCATGCAGACTCCGTGCAGTAGGTGTCAGTAGAAAATGTGCAATTGGAAGTTCCAGCGCGACGAGTAGCCTTCCCTCCACGTGTCGAGCACGCGATACTCCGGTCGAAGCTCCACGTATGGCAGAAGAAATATCTGCGCACCGATAATGGCCGTGTTAGTCTGGACCGTACCGCCGGCATTTGCCTGATCCGTCCAGTAGCGCTCGGCTCGAATGTACGGGAAAGCCCAGGTTGTTGCCTGATACATGAGTTCGGCCGACCAGTTCTCGGTCTCGATCACATCATCCAGGTCCATCGCGGTGCGGTCAATCAACAGCGACAGGTGATCGCTCAGACCGATACCGGCAAAGGCGCTGGTGAGCATGAAGCTGCCATTGCGAAGAACAGACCCGCCAAACCACATGTTGAGATTGCCTTCAAATGCGCGCGGCCAGACAACGGCGCGTGCCGTGATCGTAGGCTGATCGCCACTAATGGGAGAATAGCTCTGTGTGGCCCCGTCACTGATGCGAACCTGTGAAAGACCTTCGGAGCCGAAGACACCGGTCTGCAAGGTCAACCACTTCAGTCCCTCATAGGTGATCTCCGCACCATACTCCGACCAGTCGGGAGCCACAAGGGTCTGCCGCGTGGTTGACGTCATATAGCTGTAGGCGCCCATCGTGTGGTCGTCATAGCGCATGCCGATGGACGGACGAAACAGACCGGCACGCAGCTGGGGCAGACTCAGGGAGGGGGCGATGATGACCGAGGCCGATCCCATGCGCTGCCCGGCATAGACGATACGCTGATCGCTATTCGGGCCCTGACGCAACGCTGCAAGGTTGAACATGCCTTCGACGGTGACCGCTTTGATCGGCGTGAGTGCTGCATACAGCGAGGCCTGCATCGGGAACGTAGCGCGCCTGGAGTCCGGACTCGTGAACGCACGCGTGCTCTGCACACGCGCATCCATGCCAAGCGTCAGCATTCCGTCGAAGAACGTGTTCTCCTTGTCGATGGCATACATCGGGGCAAGGAACGAAGAGTCGCGGCTGATAAGCCCGACGTCATACCAGCTATACCAGCCCAGATCGTTACGGATTCCGCCGCCCGACGGTGCGACGTGGCAGTTTGAGCAGCGGTTGCCGGAGATGGCCGAAAACTGAGGGATCGCCGCAGCCGTAGCCGTGGCGATCCCCATGATGATCGATATGAGTAGCGCTTGCATGCGCAGAAGAATCCTACTTCAGTTTAAAGGTTGCAAGGGACTTTTCGAAGATCGGCAGATAGACTGCCTGCTCGGGCTTGAACCAGTTCATCGTCACGCGCACCATCCGGTCGCCCTTGACCATGAAATATGCCCTTGACTGGATGTTGGCAGCCGGATTGTAGGTGAAGTAGTAGGCCTTCACACCCGACAGTGACGTTGCCGTTGCGCTTCCGCCACCATACTTGCCCTTGTTCTGCTCGATGATCTTATCGAGGTTCTTCTGGTCCTTCGCGTCGAACACGTCAACCTGAATCGTACAGTCCAGGCGCG
The DNA here is from genome assembly GCA_947459875.1 of Ignavibacteria bacterium. Lineage (GTDB taxonomy): Bacteria > Bacteroidota > Ignavibacteria > Kapaibacteriales > Kapaibacteriaceae > UBA10438. The sequence goes on along the minus strand of CANHFG010000110.1, from coordinate 2,197 downwards.
AACCGGCGAAGCTCATCGAGGACAGACCCGAGGCCTGACCCTTTGTTCCCTGGAAGTTCTGTGGGATCTGGATCGTAAAGTCCGGAGCATTGTAATTGCGCAGAGTATCGGAAGGGGGCTCTGGGGCAGCCGGACCCGAAGGGGCAGGAGCAGCAATGACAGGACGTTGAGCGAGCTTGACGCTCGAGAGAACCTCGGCAAACTCCTTCTCATAATCGCCAAAGGTATTGCCAAAAGCTGCCAATGTAACGATCGTTATAACCGAGTCGTTCTCCGCAAAGTAGATCTCCGAGCGGTACTCTCCGTCTTCCTGATCGAACTTGACGGCCAGCTTCTGTGCCGGCTTGCCACCAAGGGTTGCCACCGAGCGCTCGTAGCGATCGAGGTTGTCTTCAAACTCCAGCTTGGAGCGCTTGACCAAAGAGTCGATCGTTGTGGCTGAGTCAAGCGGGAAGGCACGCAGTTCGATCTTCGCACCACCCTTGCCCTTGCCGAACGAGAGAAAGCGTGAGCTGTGGGCCTTTGACGAGATAGCCAGAACAAGGTCGCCGCGACGCTGCTGAACGAACCAGTTCTTGGGCACCTTGATCTCGAATTTGCGGACCTCGTCCTTACGGAGTTCAAGACCCTCGATCGGCACCGGTGTGGCTTTGCGCGAGCAGCTTGCCAGGGTCATGACAAGGACCATGGCGAGCGTGACGTAGCGAAGTGTGGACATGTTGCGATTCTCCGTTGTGTTAATCATCGATTTCAGTTGTTGAGAGCCCCTTCCCGAACCCACTGCACCATGCCGCTGCGATGGTTTGCCGAGACGCGTTCCTGCAGCAGTCCCCACGGGTGAGAGAAGGTGCCATTGAGAACCTGGATGACAAGACTCTCGTCCGGCTTGCCCGGCACGATAAGGTTGCCGCGGTCGAACATCAGCGTCGAGTAGGACGTCAGTCGTATGCCCGCTGCCGGATTGATATCGGCATGGCACCCACCGACGCCGCAAGACAGGGCAATGAAAGGCAGGACGTGTGCTCGGAAGCTCACGTTCGTATCAGGAAAGATGATGTCGGCCGGATCGGTCACCACGTTATCACCGCAAGCGGCCAGGGCTATGCACGAGACGGCCATTGCGGCAACGATCAGTGTCGACCACAGGGAGCTCATCAGTAGCTCTCCTCCTGTGTCGGGAAGGTTCGCCCCTTGACATCGGCCACATAGGCCTGCACTGCAGAGGTCATCACATCGTGGATCTCTGCGTATCGGCGCACGAAGCGAGGTCGAAACTCGGTGGACATGCCCATCATATCGGTCCACACCAGGATCTGTCCGTCGCAATCCGGACCTGCGCCGATGCCGATCGTTGGAACGTCCACGAGTTTAGTGACCTCTGCGGCAAGTGCCGAGGGGATCTTCTCGAGAACGATCGCGAAGGCTCCGGCCTGCTGGAGCGCCACAGCGTCGCGCTTGATGGCATCGGCCTCCGAAGGATCGAGACCACGCTCCTTGTAGGAGCCAAACTGATGGATGCTCTGCGGCGTCAGGCCAAGATGCGCCATCACCGGGATTCCGGCGTCGGTCATCATGTGAACGGCTTCGATAACGCGCTGGCCCCCTTCAAGCTTGACGGCGCCACTTCCGGCCTCTTTCATCAGGCGTCCGGCGTTACGGAAGGCCTCCTGCGGCGTTACCTGATAGGTCATGAACGGCATGTCGGTAACCACCAGGGCGTGTTCGACGGCGCGAACCACGGCCTGTGTGTGGTAGATCATGTGCTCGAGGGTAACCGGGATGGTGGTGTCGTGACCTTGTACGACGTTGCCTACGGAGTCGCCCACCAGCAGCACATCCACTCCGGCACCATCAAGGATGCCGGCCGTGATCGCATCATATGCCGTCAGGCAAGCGATGGCCTTGCCGGCGGCCTTCATATCGATCAGGCGCCGCGTTGTTACGCGTTTTCTGGTGGTTGGTGTTACGGACATGTGAAGGGGCGACTTTGACTGGCAAAGATAGCCGTCTTGCCCCCACATGGCGTTATCTTATCGTCATGCTTTCGCCCGTGGTTTCGCTCACCAGCCTCGATCTGAAGGTCCCGAAGGGCTCGTCCGTCACCTTTCTGTCGGATGTGCATCTGGGGTATGGAGACCCTGCGGCGGACCGAGCGCGCGAAGACCGTCTGCTGAGCGTCCTTCGCATGGCCATGCAG
>CANHFG010000109.1 GCA_947459875.1 Ignavibacteria bacterium | reverse complement strand
CAGTACCCAGTACCCAGTACCCAGTACCCAGTCCCCAGTACCCAGTACCCAGTACCCAGTACCCAGTACCCAGTCCCCAGTACCCAGTACCCCGACTTCTACTATCTTGCGTCATGCAGGAGTCCATCAAAAAACTCTATTACTCCATCACCGAGGCGGCGAAGATCGTTTCGGAGGAGCAGCATGTGCTGCGGTACTGGGAGAGGGAGTTTTCGCAGCTGCGCCCGCAGAAGAACAGGGCGGGCAACCGGGTGTACTCGCAGCGGGACATGGCCGTGCTGATGCTTATCCGGAATCTTCTGCGCGAACAGCGCTATACGGTGGCCGGGGCCAAGGAGTATTTGAAGCACAACGGCGTGCCGGAGAATCTGGACTTTGTTCTCCCGAGCAACGCCGGGGTTGTTGCTGAGGTTGAACCGGATGCATCGGTGGAGGGCCACGTGGATGCCGTGCCTGTCGAAGTACCGGCGGCTGAACCGTCGCAGGCAGACGAGCGAGTTCTCCGGGCACGGGAGGAGGCAATGCGCCTCATTGAAGAAATCCGGGCATTTTCGGCCGAAATTCGGTCGAAAGTGGGCAAAAACACGCCCGAGTAGCCCCCTTTTCGTATATTCGCCGCCCACGCGGTCCCGTGGTAGAGTGGCTATACAGAGCTCTGCAAAAGCTTGTACATCGGTTCGAATCCGGTCGGGACCTCTGAGTTGTTTTTCTTGACTATCCCTGTCTTTCATGGCAACAACAGCTGACCTCCGGGTGGGTGCCGTGATTCGCCACAACGGCGAACTCTGCGTCGTCCTCGAATCCATCCACCGCACTCCGGGTAACCTTCGGGCGTTCTACCAGGTCAAGATGCGCGTCATCAAGACAGGCAAGCTCCGTGAGGAGCGATTCCGTTCGGGCGAAACCATCGAGTTTGTGCGCGTCGAAACCCGCAACTTCCAGTATCTGTTCCGTGACGCGGACATGTTCACGTTCATGGACACGGATTCCTATGATCAGATCCCGGTCAACGCCGACATCGTTGGCGACTCGGCGAAGTTCATGAAGGAAGGCATGGAGGTTCAGATCGCGCGCGACGAGGCCGAGAACGTGGTTCAGGTAACCATGCCGCAGCACGTGGCACTTCGCGTTACGCATACCGAGCCAGGCGTGCGTGGCGATACAGCTACCAACGTTCTCAAGCCAGCAACGGTCGAGACGGCGGCAACGGTCATGGTGCCGTTGTTTGTCAATGAAGGCGATCTTATCCGCGTGGATACCACGACGGGTGACTACATGGATCGCGTGAAGGAATAAGGTAAGGGGCTTCCAAAACGTGTTGGAGGGAACATGGATCTAAACTATCTCCGTCGACTTCTGCGCATCTTCGATGAAAGTGGCGCATCCGAACTGTCGATCGAAGAAGAAGGCATGACCGTGCACATGTCGAAGCCGTCGGCCCAGGCGCCGATGATGATGCCAACGTATGCCATGCCGCAGGCCGCTCCGGCCCCGGCGGCAGTTGCCGCACCGGCTGCCAGTGCTGCGCCGGCCGCGGCTGCCGAGCCAGTCGCTGCTGTCGAAACAGCACATAAGGTTGTCTCTCCGATCGTCGGGACGTTCTACCGAGCCCCCTCACCGGATGCTGATTCCTTTGTGCAGGTGGGCCAGCACGTCAAAGTGGGCGACACGCTCTGCATCGTTGAGGCGATGAAGCTCATGAACGAGATCGAGTCCGACGCAACGGGCACCATCATCAAGATCCTCGTCGAGAACGGTCAGCCGGTTGAATACAACCAGCCGATCTTCCTCGTCAAGCCAGACTAAACAACGGCCCGGCTTCGCATGATCAAGAAACTGTTGATCGCCAACCGCGGCGAGATCGCCCTGCGGATCATTCGCGCCGCCAAGGAACTTGGCATACGCACCGTTGCCGTGTATTCGGAGGCGGATCGCGCGTCATTGCACGTGCGCTTTGCCGACGAGGCTGTCTGCATCGGCCCCGCACAGGGCAAGCTTTCCTATCTGAACATTCCGTCGATCATCGCCGCCGCCGATGTAACTGGCGCTGATGCGATCCATCCCGGATATGGCTTCCTGGCTGAGAACGCAACGTTTGCCGAGATCTGCCACGACTGTGGGATCACGTTCGTTGGACCGACGCCGGATGCGATCGTTCGCATGGGGAATAAGTCCATCGCCAAGGATACGATGCGTGCCGCCGGCGTGCCGGTCGTGCCGGGATCCGACGGTATCGTGCCGACGATCGAAGACGCACGACGTATTGCTGAAGAAGTAGGCTACCCGCTGATGATCAAGGCCGTGGCCGGTGGTGGCGGCAAGGGCATGCGGTACGTCGAAACGCCAGCCGAACTTGATCGCGCCTATGCAACGGCGCGTGGTGAGGCAGAGGCCTCGTTCGGCAACGGTGATATCTACATTGAAAAGTTCATCGAAGAGCCCCGTCACATCGAGATACAGGTGTTTGCCGACAAGTTTGGCAACGTGGTACACCTGAACGAACGCGAGTGCAGCATTCAGCGTCGGCATCAGAAGCTCATTGAAGAAGCCCCTTCTCCGATCATGACGCCGGAGCTTCGCAAGGCCATGGGCGATGCCAGCGTGAAGGGGGCTGCGAGTGTCGATTACGTCGGCGCAGGCACCATCGAATACCTTGTCGACAAGCATCGCAATTTCTACTTCATGGAAATGAACACGCGCATCCAGGTTGAGCATCCGGTGACGGAACAGTCATCGGCTGTTGACCTGATCCGCGAGCAGCTTCTGGTTGCCTCGGGAGAGAAGCTCACTCTGCAGCAGCGCGATCCGCTGATGCATTCGATCGAGTGCCGCATCAATGCCGAAGATCCTTATCACGATTTCCGTCCATCTCCGGGTGTGATCCAGTCCCTGAACTTCCCCGGAGGTCCGGGCGTTCGAGTGGACTCGCACATCTACCAGGGATATGTCATCCCGCCATACTACGATTCGATGGTCGCCAAGCTCATCACCTTTGCTCCAACCCGCGACGGGGCTATCGCCAAGATGCGCCGTGCACTGGACGAATTCGTGATCGAGGGCATCCAGACCACGATCCCATTCCACCGAAAGATGATGGACAACCCGGATTTCATCGCCGGTACGTTCGACACAAAGTATCTCGACACTCATGATTGGAAGGCCTAAGCCATGAATTTCCCTGCTGACCTGCTCTATACCAGCGATCACGAATGGATCCGTGTTGAAGGTGACGTCGGAACGATCGGCGTGACAGACCATGCTCAAGGTGAACTGGGCGACGTTGTATACGTCGACATTCCGGATGCCTCTGCAACGGTCGCCAAGGGTGGAACCTTCGGGTCGATCGAGGCCGTTAAGACAGTCGCCGATCTCTACGCCCCCGTCAGCGGTCAGCTGCTTGAGGTGAACAACGTCAATGCCGCTCCCGACTCGGTTAACAAAGACCCGTATGGCGAAGGCTGGCTGGTAAAGATCAAGATCTCTGACCCGTCAGAGCTTGAAGGCCTCCTGAAGGTTGACGCCTACAAGGCCCTGATCGGCGCCTGATTCCACACGGGAGTCGCGTCGCCGTGGCGTGCTCTCCAGACGTTGTGATACGTCAGCTTCTCATCCTGCTCATCATTGCCTGGCACGCCCCCTCCATGGGCGCGTCAGGCATTTCTTTTTCGTGGCAGACATCAGCGCAGCAGCAGGATTCCGTCGTGCCGCAGGCGGCAATCGACCCATGGCGACTCGGCGCCCTCACCACTGTGGGAGTTGGCGCATTTACCGTGGGGCACGGCTGGCTTAACAACCTCTGGTGGAAGGGGGCTCCTGCCGACTTCCATGTGAACGTGCAGCAGGATTGGACGTATGCGCTCGGAGCCGACAAGGTCGGCCACGCCTACTTCGCCGCAACATCGGCAACGCTCATCGCCGGTTCGCTTCGCTGGTCCGGACTGGACACCGCCTCGTCGCTCTGGTGGGGCTCGTCGATCGCCATGGCCTATCAGACCTACAACGAGATCCGCGATGGATTCAGTCAGAACTACGGTTTCTCTCCCGGCGACATGGCAGGGAATCTTCTCGGCGCCGCATGGCCCCTTGCTCAGCACTACGTGCCGGAACTGAAGGCCATCACCTTTCAGATCTCGTTCTACCCGTCAGAGCCATTCCGTAATGGATTTTATAATGCGATCATCGACGACTATGAAAGCACCACGCACTGGCTGAGCGTTGACGTGCATCAGCTGCTTCCCAAAGCCGCGCGGGCTTGGTATCCTCCGTGGATCAATCTCGCCCTCGGCCACTCCGTCAGGGGGCTCGTCGGATCATCAACCCCACAGCACGTCTTTGTGCTTTCACTCGACTGGAACCTCAAACGACTGCCCTTCCTGCCAGACTGGCTGCGGCAAACCTTTGAGTACCTGCACATGTATCACCTGCCCGCACCGGCCGTGGAGATCACGCCGAACGTGAGGTGGGTCGGCTTGCGCTTCTAGCGCCGAAGCGGAGGGAAACGCGCTACGCGCGAGGGAAACGCGCTACGCGCGAGGGAAACGCGCTACGCGCGAGGGAAGCCGAAGCGGAGGGAAGCCGAAGCGGAGGGAAGCCGAAGCGGAGGGAAACGCGCTACGCGCGAGGGAAACGCGCTACGCGCGAGGGAAGCCGAAACGGAGGGAAACCTACGGAGGGAAGCGCGCTGCGCGCGAGGGAAGCCGAGGCGGAGGGAAACCTGCGGAGGGAAACCTGCGGAGGGAAACGCGCTTCGCGCGAGGGAAGCCGAAGCGGAGGGAAACGCGCTACGCGCGAGGGAAACCGAAACGGAGGGAAGCGCGCTGCGCGCGAGGGAAGCCGAAACGGAGGAAAACGCGCTTCGCGCGAGGGAAACCGAAACGGAGGGAAGCGCGCTGCGCGCGAGGGAAGCCGAAACGGAGGGAAACGCGCTTCGCGCGAGGATCAACCTCACACCTGAAACCTGAAACCTGAAACCTGAAACCTGAAACCTGAAACCTGAAACCTCACACCTTCTTCTTCACCAGCCCGTACGAATGATCGATCCAGTGGCGGATCTCGGTTGGGGTGAGTGAGCCATCGATGGTGATGGTGTTCCAGTGCTTCTTGTTCATGTGGAAGCCGGGCTGGACGCAGGCGTGGCGTTCGCGGAGTTCAACGGCGGTTTCCGGGTCGCATTTGACGTTGAATTGTTGTGTGGGGGCATCGAGCGGGACCAGACAGAACACTTTGCTGTTGACCTTATAGACGATCACGTCGGGACCGAAGGGGAAGGTCTCTTCTGTGCCGGGGAGGCTGAGGCAGTGATTGCAAACATCGACGATATCCATGGATGCAAAGTAAACGAAAAAGCCCCCTGACCGGGTGATCAGGGGGCTTATATCATTCAGTTCTTAGCGGGTTGTTACTTGCCTGAGCCTTGGGCGGCCTTGACAGATTCGTTCAGGGCATTCATGATGTCCTTGAACGTGTCGGCTTCGGAGCCTTTGAGCGTGCCGCGCTGCATCAGCAGAGCCAGGTTCTGGATCTGATCGCCACGCATTTCCACCGTGATGACGTCCTCAGCGGCCTTCTTGGCCTTTGCTGCGTCGTCGATGGCATCTGTCAGGACCTTGCGCACGTCGAGGAAGGCATCAACTTCGTTGCCGCGGATCTCGATGCCGCCCAGGAACTGGACAGCGCCCTGGATGTAGGCAAGCTTGAGCTTTGGCTTCAGAACGACCGGTGCTTGTGCAGCCGGAGCAAGTGAGCCTTGAGCGAAAGAGTCCGTGCT
>CANHFG010000108.1 GCA_947459875.1 Ignavibacteria bacterium | reverse complement strand
TTCCTGTACTTAGGTACTTCCGTACTTCCGTACTTCCTGTAATTAGGTACTTCCGTACTTCCGTACTTCCTGTAATTACGTACTTCCGTACTTCCTGTAATTAGGTACTTCCGTACTTCCTGTAATTACGTACTTCCGTACTTCCTGTACTTAGGTACTTCCGTACTTCCGTACCTCCTGTAATTAGGTACTTCCGTACTTGAGAGTATCAAACTTCAACTCATCAATGTGTTTGGCGAGCTGAATGTCGAGGATTGTGATGCCACCCTGGTCGTGGGTGCTGAGGGTGAAGCGCACTTTATTCCATCCGAATACGAGGATATCCGGGTGGTGATCCATGCGTTCGGCGATCACAGCAACAGCGTTGACAAGGCCGATGGCGGCAGCGAAGTCAGATGTTGGTATCTCACGAACGAGTGTGGCGCCATCGAGGCGCCACAGTGGAATGTCCGCAAGATGATCGTTGAGCTCGTGTTCGCTGAGCGGTGTTGGACGCGGCATGGCGCTACCGATCAGTTGAGTTGAGCGTTGAGCTTTTCGGTGATGTAGGCCTTCGGTACGGCGCCGACGATCGTATCGACAACCTTGCCGCCCTTGAAGATCAGCAGCGCCGGAATTGAGCGGATGCCGAACTCCATTGCCGTGCGTGGGTTGTTGTCAACGTCGACCTTGGCGATCGTTGCCTTGCCGGAGTACTCCAGAGCAAGTTCATCAACGATCGGAGCGATCGCGCGGCATGGTCCGCACCATGCGGCCCAGAAATCAACGAGGACAACGCGACCCGAGTTGATCTCGGTGTGGAATGACTCATCGGTGAGATGCGTGGCGTGTGCCATGAGAATCAGATCCTTGAACGAAGTGAAGATTGAAGTGCGCAAAGTTACGGACTCGTAACGTCATCCTGCCATGGCCTCGATCAGCATCGCAACGGTCTGGGTAGCCCCCTTCAGATCCTCGAGACTGCCAGAGTTGTCGATCACAAAATCGGCCAGTCCGCGCTTCTCCTCCATGGGGATCTGCTCGGCCATCCGACGTTCTACGTCATCGCGGGTGAGTTTCGAGCGCCCTATGACGCGTTCGACGCAGGCCTCGTGTGGCGCATCGACCACGATGATGTAGTCGAAGCCCTCTTCAAGGTCGATCTCGTAGATCAGCGCGCTTTCAATCGCTACGAACCTTGTTCCCCTCTCCTCCTCCTGTTGGATCGCCGTCATATGCGCCTCCAGAACCCGGGGATGGACGATGCCATTGAGCGTAGCCAAACGCTTTCCGCACTCAGGGTCAGCGCCAAACACCAGCGTCGAGAGCAAGGGGGCGTTCACGCCGTTCGGGGTCAGCACGTGCTCTCCAAACGCCTCGGACAGCTCCCGCCGCACGTCCGGATCGGCTGCCATGATTGCCTTCGCCGTCTCATCGGAAGCATAGACGGTCCAGCCTCGTTCCTTCAAAAGCTGCGTTACCGTCGACTTTCCGGTGCCAATTCCACCTGTAATTCCAATGAGTACCATAAGGCAAAGCTACTGTATTCCCCATTCTTCATATATTTGCGGCTCTGATTTCCAGAATGCACCGTTCGTCTAGGGGTTAGGACACCGCTCTTTCACAGCGGTAACACGGGTTCAATTCCCGTACGGTGTACTTAGAACAGGTTACAGGTTACAGGTTGCGGGTTACAGGTTGCGGGCGTATAGCCACTCACTTGAAACCATCACCTAAAACAAACAACACTGAGTCCCATCACAGTCGCTGTGGTAGGACTTTTTCGTTTCTGACCACTCAACGATTCATAAAGACTTACAGAGACGAATCACAAAAGTTGATACGGGTTTTTTGACACGGGTTTGTTTGATGACAAAAGTGAACCTGATCTTCCCCCGTTTTCGTTGTCAGAGAGAGTGTCGTATTGAACGAATATAGCGGCCCTCAAATTCAACCGGGGAAATGTTGCCGATTCCCGAATGCCGCCGTTTCCTGTTGTAGTAGATGTGAAAATACCTGTAGACCTGACACGCTGCGTCATCAGGGTCTCGGAAGGGCATGTAAAAGGCTAGCTCGGTCTTCATACGAGCCCAGAGAGATTCCATCGGTGCGTTGTCATAGCAGTTGCCAACCCCGCTCAAACTCTGAAGGATGTCTTGGCGAGCCAGCGCGTCTCGAAAAGCTTGTGAGTTGTATTGCGTGCCACGATCTGAATGAAAGATGATTGGTTTTGAATCAGGGATTCGTGGGAAGGTCTTTCGGAGCTTACACGCCCGGTGGAGTGCGATCATGAGCGAACCGGTGTGCATGCGGTGAAAGACATTCAAGCCGATGACTCGTCTTGATGCCATATCCATGATTGCTACCGCGTAGGCCTTTCCCTCACGACACGGTAGCTCCGTGAAGTCACTCAGCCATACTTGATTAACTACGCTCGTGTCAAAACTTCGCTCCAACCTGTTTGGGGCCGGAGCCAACGTCTTCGAAGAGTCCGTCGTCGGACGGAATCGCCGCTTTGGCCTAACAAAGAGACCCTCCTGGCGCATGAGCCCTTCAATGCTCTTCTTTATGAATTCGTCGTCGTTGCGCCGACCATGATTCGATGTTGTTCCCATGAGTGTCTCATTGCCAGCTAATCTGGCGAATTCTAACACCCCTGCTGTCAACTAATGCGGGGGAAGATCACGTGAGCATATTCAGCGCGTTGGCGTGGTGCTCATGTGATGGCGGTCTTGCACGTACCGCACCACGACGCACCGCGTAGAGTCTAAAGCGTACGTTGTCGCCTACTTGATAAACTCAACGTAGTCGACCTCGAGCGAGAAGGGGCCTTCCTTCTTTTCGGTGGTGATAATCCCGAGTCGTACGATGTTCTTTAGACTGGCGGGATTGAGCTTCTCTCCTGTGGGCTCGCCGATCTGATACTCCTTGAAGTCCTTGAAGTAGATCGTGCTCTCGCTCCACGCATTATCCTTGGTAGGGGGCAGATCTCCCTTGAAGTTCGGCTGTGTCCAGTTGCGGCTATCCTCCAGCGTAAAGGCAAACCGCTGGTTCGCCGAGCGGTACCGAATCTTCAGCCCCTTGTACTCTGACAGGTCGACACTTTTGAAGCGTGTCTTTACGGATGAAAAGCCGCCATAGTTCTCGAGAGAAATGTCGCCGGAAAGAACCAGGGAGGTCTCCGTGTATTCGAGCTTCGATCGAGTAATGCCACCCATGACGTCGTCGGAGATCATCACCCATTCTTTCGTCTGATCAGCAGTATTGCCGAAGTTGATACGGAACTCTTGGGTATTCGCAGAGATGATCGTAGATATCAGGGTCAAGATGACGAGGGTGTTCATAGACGGAGCAGAATCGTGCAACAAACGTGTTTGAAGAGACCCTTACAACGTCTTTCCCCGAGAAATCGTTTCCGGCACGCTGGCCGGTAACGATACACCGAGACGTCGCCGATCGTGATTCGGCTACATACCCCAATAAAGCTCCATATGTCAAGCTTCTACGACATGCCATACGTCCTGTTGATGAGCCGGAAGAACATGGAGTCGGAGATCAGCTGTCGAAGACGCAAGATCATGGGAGCCGGCTTCCCTGCCGGGTAACGCAGTTTTGCGCTGCCATCCGTTGCAGCTGTAAAGACCGCTTCTGCAACGAACTGCGGACTGACCGCATCCTTAAGGGCTGCATCGGAGGCAGCGGTGAACTTCCGGACATACTCGTCATAGTCTGTGGTATGCGTTGGCATGACCATTTCCAGACTTGACCCGGCGAAATTGGTTTTTATCAGACCCGGTTCGATAAGCTTCAGACGAATATTGAACTGCTCAAGTTCGTAATGCAGCGATTCGGTGAATCCTTCAACTGCCCATTTGGTGGCATGATAAGGGGCGTACAGAGGAAACGTGATCCTTCCGCCCATGCTGGAAATCTGGATGATGACACCATTGCGCTTGGGCCTCATGTGTTCAATGGCAAGTCTTGTAATGCGCATCAGACCGAGAACATTTGTTTCAAACTGACGGCGTAGCGATTCATCGGAAATCGCTTCAAACACTCCGGAAAGTCCATATCCTGCATTGTTCACAACCACATCGATCGTACCCAGGTCGCGGATGACCGATTCAAAGGCCGAAGCAGCTGACTCGGCACTCGTGACGTCAAGGGGATACACGTGAATGTTGTCGATTCCACGCATGTCATCGCCATCTGACGACGAACGAACCGTTGCCGCTACCTTCCAGCCAAGTTTAGCGAAGTGTAGTGCCGTTACTCGACCAATTCCTCCACCGGCTCCGGTGATCAAGACAACTTTCTGTTTCATTATGTCAACTCCGTTTGGTGTGCAGATATGCCTTGGTTGTTTCTGTTCGAAGCTATGCGGATATTGCATCACCGTCAACAGTAGAGTATAGTCTATGGTTGACGTATAGTTTTCCACACACACTCCTCATATGCTGATCAACGAACTGGCGAAGCGCACTGGACTGTCTGTGCATACGATCCGATTCTACGAGCGTTATGGATTCGTAAAGGGCACACGCAATGAAGCCGCACGAAATAACTATTTCCATTACGACGAGGAGGCTGTTCAGCGCCTCGAACTCGTTGCAGATGCAAAGAGCGTTGGATTCACTCTGCAGGAGATCGCCGAGTTACTTGACGCGTGGTATGGCAACACGTATACGAAGAGTCAAAAACGGCAGATCATGTTGGGTAAGATCCTTGTTCTCGACGCCCGTATCAAGGAACTGCGGGATATGAAGCGTCAGCTTCAGAAGTGTATGGAAGAACTTTGAACGTATGAAAAAAAACGGGCGACTCACCCGAGGTGAACCGCCCGTCTGTAGCGACTGATGTTAGCGTAAGGGGTCTTGCGCTTAGCGTGTGATCGAGAACGGCACGACGGAACGATGCGTGTTTGCATCGATGACCATCATGTAGCCTCCCGATGTCAGCGAGTTGAGCGATACCGGTACGGCGTGTGCACCGCTAACGAGATTACGCATGGCCGTTTCGGCGACAAGTGTACCCGAGACGTCAAAGACGCGGATCGATACCGAACCGTCAACAGGCATGGTGAAGCGCGCCATGGCGTCAGCCGTAGCCGGGTTTGGAACAATCGATGCGTCTGGCAGCTCAGGGAGCTCATTGACACTGGTCGTGGCCTGCGTGAGGGGCACAACATTGTTTCCAACGAGAGCAAACAGTCCGAATGCAGGACCATTCAGGTTTGCCGCTGGATTCAGGAAGCCACTTGCAAAGACGATCGTGCTCTGGCCCTTGAGTGCTACTCCCGGAACATTGTACGATACCAGCGTTGCCCCACCAGCGGGTGCAACATCAACGACGTAATCAGCAGCTGGTACGGAGATGTACTCGGAGGACTTACCATAGGCCAGTGCCGAAACGATGTTGTTGCCAGCTACACGGACGTCGACGGCAGGAGCATCGGTCACGCCGTGGAAGACCACGAAGTCGATGTTGTTGTCCGACGAGGCCTTGGTCCGAACATTCGTGATTGGATAGATGGTGAATCCAATTGATGAACCTGATGGATTAGCAGCAAAACCCTGCTGGATGACTCCATTGGCAAAGACGACGTAGTTGCCAGCCGGGAGTGCAACGTTGAAGTTCTTCAGTGTATCTGCTGCCGAAGCGCTTGTTCCCGGTGCAACACCGATGGCGTACGACTTACCAGGTTCGAGTTCAAGAACTGACGTTGCAGAACGGAAAGCGAAATCGTTAACCGTCAACGCTCCGTCTACATACACGTCAACCTTCGCTGCAGCAGGATC
>CANHFG010000107.1 GCA_947459875.1 Ignavibacteria bacterium | reverse complement strand
GGAGGGTGAACCTCACACCCCACACCTTAAACCTCAAACCTGTGCGAAGCACCTCAGCGGCGCCAGAGCGCGTACACCGGCACGCCGCTGGCAACGATGATCAGGCCGGGCCAGCTGTAGTTGGGTTTGTAGATCAGCAGGCAGATGCAAATAGACAGTGCCAGCAGGATATAGATGGCCGGCAGGAACGGATAGCCGAAGGCCTTGATGGGACGGGGCGCATCGGGACGCGTAGCGCGAAGGCGGAAGATGCCGAGGATCGTCAGCACGTAGAAGATCAGGACGGCAAAGACGACATAGTCCAGAAGGTCGCCATACTTACCGCTGAGGCAGAGAACGCTGGCCCACACGGCCTGCATCCAGAGGGAGGCCGCAGGAGCCCCGTTGCTGTTGAGCGTGGCTGCCTTCTTGAAAAACATGCCATCATTAGCCATGGCATAGTAGGCGCGCGATCCGCTGAGGATGATGCCGTTGTTGCAGCCGAAGGTGGAGATCATGATGAGAACAGCCATGATCACTGCGCCGGAAGCGCCGAAGATGACGTCGGCTGCCGCCGCGCCAACTCGGTCGTTGGCTGCAAAGGCAATGCCGCGCTCCAGAGCCAGCGATGAATCCGGTGAGCCCCCTATCGGCATAATGGCGATGTACGACAGATTCGTCAGCATGTACAGTAGCGTCACAAGGCTAACGCCGATGACGAGGGCGCGAGGGATCGTGCGCTCGGGGTTCTTCACTTCTGCCGAGGCAAACGTGATGTTGTTCCAGGCATCGCTGGAAAAGATCGAGCCAACCATCGACACGGCAATGACAGCAAGAAGAGGCATTCCGATGCGCGAGGCAAAACCGTACGAATCCTGCTGCACGGCCGAAAGGTCCGCCACATGCGGTGTCACGCCGTCGATCCAGAGCGAATCGATCGCCGCGGCAAGTGAGCCGTTGGACAGACCGTAGATGATGCCGGCGGCGGCCAGCGCAACCACGCTGATGATCTTGGTGGATGTGAAGGTGTTCTGGATGAGCTTGCCGAGACTGACGCCACGCGAATTGATAAACGTCAGAACGAGAATGGAAGCGATGGCAAACACCTGTGCAGCGTTCACCGAAAAGCCCCCTACCGTGAAGAGTGCATGCGCCTCACCCACCCCGGGAAGTATGGCCGACGTGTACTTGGCAAACGCCATCGCAACGGCGGCGATCGTACCGGTCTGGATGACCGTAAACAACGTCCAGCCGTAGAGGAATCCGGCAAGCGGACCAAATGCCTCACGCAGGTACACGTACTGTCCGCCGGCATGCGGAAGAAGTCCCGCCAGCTCACCGTAGGACAGCGCGGCGATCAGCGTCAGCACACCCGTCAGCAGCCACACCAGCAGTAGCATGCCCGGTGAACCAACCATGCGTGCGATGTCGGCACTCACAATGAAAACGCCGGACCCAATCATGGATCCGGCGACGATCATCGTAGCATCAAAAAGTCCGAGCTCACGTTTGAAACTCATGGTGCAGATACCTTACTTCAGAAAGTGTGCCCAGATAACGTAGGCAAGAAAGGCAAGCGAACCAATGCCAACGATCATGCGCACGTTGCCGAGAGCACCCCAGGACTTGCCCTTGTTGACCACAGAGTGGTTGATTCCGTAGAAGAAGTAGATCAGAAGTCCAATGGCCAGCCACGCACCCAGACGTTCCCACGTGGGCAGCGGCAGCGGCAGCATCTGCATCAGGCAGATCACAATACCGGCGATCGGTACGAACGGAACCCATGGCGTGCGGAACGGACGCTCGATGTCGGGATGCGTTCGGCGAAGCACCAGCACGGCAGCACAGACGAGAATAAAGGCCAGCAGCGTTCCAATGGATACAAGCTCGGACAGAACGTTGATCGGGAACAGACCGGCAATGACCATCGCCACGACACCGGTGATAAGCGTCGAAACGATCGGTGTCTTGAACGTCGGGTGAACCTTGCCGAAAACGGGCGGCAGCAGTCCGTCACGCGACATCGTGAAGAAGATGCGTGGCTGACCCATAAGCATCACCAGGATCACGGAACTCAGGCCGGCAATCGCGCCGATCTTGACAAGGGGCGAAAGCCATCCGAGTGCGAGCGACCCATCGGGAAGACGCGCTGCATCCACGGCCACAGCGATCGGATCAGGAACGTTCAGCATGGTGTAGGGAACAATACCCGTGAGCACCAGCGAGACCAGAATGTACAGCACCGTGCAAACGGCCAGCGACGCAAGAATTCCGATCGGCATGTCGCGCTGCGGATTCTTGGCCTCCTGCGCTGCGGTCGACACCGCGTCGAACCCGATGTAGGCAAAGAAGATGACGCCGGCAGCCCGGAAAATGCCGCTCCAGCCATACTCACCGAAGTTTCCGGTGTTCTCCGGAATGAATGGCGTCCAGTTCTCTGCGTTCACATACTGAAATCCGAAGCCGATGAACAACAGGATCACGATCAGCTTGATCACGACGATCACGTTATTGAACGTTGCCGACTCACGGATACCCTTGATCAGGAGGATCGTAATGAGCAGGATGATCAGCATCGCCGGAAGATTGATCACCGACGACGTGGCCACAAAACCGGTCGCTGGATCGAAGGCAAGGGGCGCGGCACGAAACGCCTCAGGAACGGCAAATCCGAGATTCTTCTCCAGGAAGCTGATGACGTAACCGCTCCATGCCACCGCTACCGTCGACGAGGCAAACAGATATTCAATGATCAGATCCCATCCGATGATCCAGGCGAACATCTCTCCGACGGTGGCGTAGGAGTACGTGTAGGCGCTGCCGGCGATCGGCAGCATCGACGCAAACTCCGCATAGCAGAGTCCGGCAAAGCCGCAGGCGATCGCAGAAATGATGAAAGAGACCACCAGCGCCGGTCCGGCATACTGAGCCGCGGCAACGCCGGTGATGGAAAAGATGCCGGCACCGATAATGGCACCAACCCCGAGTGACGTCAGATTCAGCGCGCCAAGCGTCCGGTGAAGACCGGATGTCTCCCCATGCGCGTCCGACTGCAGATCCGTCACACTCTTCTTCGTAAAGAGCATTCAACCCCTCATAAAGAATTGATCATGTCGTTGAGAACTAGGAGGACAATATACGCGCCGGAATGAACGATTCCTGCCCCGAGTTCGTTATATCGCGCCGAGCACAACGATGCTCGTACGGGACATTTTTGCACACATTCTTTCAATCGGAGAACACCATGGCCGTTGCCGTCGGTACCCCTGCACCAGATTTCACCCTTCTCGATGCCGACAAAAACCCGGTGTCACTTTCGGCGCATGCCGGCAAGAGCGTTGTCGTTGCCTTCTTCCCAGCCGCCTTTACAGGCGTCTGCAAGGACGAGCTGTGCACGTTTCAGGGGGCTCTTCAGCGCCTGAACGGCGTCAACGCTGCCGTTGTTGCCATCACGGCCGACATTCCATTTGCGAACAAGGCCTTTGCCGACGCCAACGGTTTGGAATTTCCGATCCTGTCGGACTTCACGCTCTCGACGATCAATGCCTATGACGTTGCGTTTGAGAACTTTGCCGGCATTCCGGGTCTGACGCGCTCACACCGCGCGGTCTTTGTTGTGGGTCCGGACGGCACGATCACATATTCAGAGGTGACGGCCAACCCTGGCGTCTTGCCAGACTTCGACGCGCTCTACGCTGCCATCGGCGCGTAAGACCTCGCTGCCTCGGCAGACGTCGTCTGCTGCTATCACATCGCGTAAACAGAAACGGCCATCCAAAGGATGGCCGTTCTGCTTAGCGCTCTTCCCACGAGGACTGCATCCTCTTTATGCTACATGCCTTCCCCCAAAGTCATGTTTTCCGTGGGAACCGTTACGTTAGGTTGTCTGCGCTGCTTTCTTGGGGCGCCCGTATCGACGCTCCGATTTCTTCTTAAGGCCAAGAGCCGTGATCTCGTCGGAATCATCGCCGTACTGCGCGATGACCTGCCGCTTGACGCCCAGCACCAGATCGTGAAAGGCACTTTCAATACGAATCGCCTCGTCACGCGCCTTCGCGGCCGCCTCGCTGGCTGCCTGCTCGGCCTGTTCGGCTGCCTTCACCCTCTCCAATGCTTCTCGCAGTTTGTCCGACGTGAACTCCTTGTTGGATGGGCTGTAATCCTTCAGGTTCAGGACGGCCTGCGCCACTTCCTGATCCTGCATGAGGACCTTGTGCGTCACCCTGATGGTTGTCCGTCGTGACATCTCTTGCGAATTCCCCGAAGCACCGGTTAACTAAGACTTATGCTGCATGCCTGCCGAGTTTCGTCTGCGCTGATCAAACAACACGACAAATATAACTGAGTTTGCACCACATGCAAGACAGGTATGGAACTTTTTTTTGATTTACTACGAAGCGTTTATTCATTTCTTCGAGGCTGAATCGACTTTCTCAGCACATGAAGCATCCACAACACAGTCATATCGGGGTTTGTTAGGCGTTCAAGACACTTCAGTCGCTGGAACATCTACTGTCAGGGGCTACAAACTCTATTGCTGCCGGACAATAGTCGATCAGCCCCCTTCCCATCACAATAGTATCTCCGAGCTAGCGTCGAACGCGTCGCGCGCGGCCTATACACAGTCTTGCGTCGGGGCGATCATGCGCCGTAGATTTGGGAATCCCCATTCCTTTCAACAGCGAGATCATCATGAAGTTTTTCCTTGCCCTGCTAGCTGCCGTGACCATGACAGTAACCCCTGACGCCCGGGCGCAATCATCCCGCGGCTCCGGAACACTTGACCGCATCACGACCCAAGGTGAAAACAAGGGGCCATATACACCGCAACTCCAGGCCTCCCAGATCAAGGAGACCCTTCGGATCCTCAACAACGTCGATATTCGTGCCATCGAAGTCGACGTGTTTCTCGACGTCCGCAATCTGCTTTCCCGGGCTACGAATGGCAAAGCCGACACGGACGTTCTGAAAGTAGAGCTCACGCCCGACCAGACGGTCAACCTTGATCTGCTGTTGCAGCGCAGCAAGGTCTCCGGGGCGGACTCGGTAACGGTCAGCTCCATGCGCGCAGCCCTGAACAAGGCCGCGTCAGCCCCTGCCACAAAGAAAAAGTAAGACCTCCGGCGCGGCTGGTTCACGCCCCGACTGTCTTGCTTCGCACCCCGCACAAACCGTACCTTTGCACTCTTTTTCACACCACAACTGACGTACACCATGAAAATCTTCGCAATGATCGCAGTCGCCGGCGTCCTCTTCCTGGGCAGCACGGACTCTTTCGCTCAAGGCTCACTTGCTCCGGCTGCACAAGCACCGGTCGTTCTGAAGCCAAAGCTCAAGCTTGCCTACATCCAGGGCGCTGTCCAGTTCCTGGGCGGCATCGAGATCCGCGGCAACGAAGTCGATGCCTTCCTCGACGTCCGTAAGGTCCTCAGCGATGCCATCGACGATGCCACGAAGGCCAAGAAGACCACCGATGATGTCATCACCGTCGAAATGCGCGGCGACCAGATCCAGAACCTCGCCCTGCTGATGCAGCGTGGAACACTCAAGGGCTCGGAAGCCGACACGTTCAAAGACATCATGAATGCCCTTAACGAGTCGGTCAAGGCCGCCCAAGGCTCAGGCAAGTAACAACCCGCTAAGAACTGAATGATATAAGCCCCCTGATCACCCGGTCAGGGGGCTTTTTCGTTTACTTTGCGCCCATGGATATCGTCGATGTTTGCAATCACTGCCTCAGCCTGCCCGGCACAGAAGAGACCTTCCCCTTCGGTCCAGACGTGATCGTCTATAAGGTCAACAGCAAAGTGTTC
>CANHFG010000106.1 GCA_947459875.1 Ignavibacteria bacterium | reverse complement strand
GGTAGGCAAATGGCCCGGGGTAGGCAAATGGCCCGGGGTTGGCAAACGGCCCGGGGTTGGCAAACGGCCCGGGGTAGGCAAATGGCCCGGGGTTGGCAAACGGCCCGGGGTTGGCAAACGGCCCGGGGTAGGCAAACGGCCCCAGGGGATCATAAATTGGCGCGTGCCGATACTCCAAATCATTTTCATTACCATGCTCGCTGCCACCACAATTGCGGCACAGGATTACACCGTTCGTCATGGATACATCGGCCATCGCGACCAGCGGATGACGGTCGGTGCAGGGTGGGGCGGTGTGCAAAACATGGTAGCGCGCAACGTGCTGGAAGATTCGACGCTGAGCTTTCTGGGTCCGCTCTGGGCCAGTTACATGGTGACTCTCGACAGCGTATGGAGCGTTGGAGCTGAGGTCGGGTATCATGAAGCAAAGGGGCGATGGCTGTCGAATGATACTGATCCGCCGCCGGGCGTACGTGCCATACCGGTCCCCTACAAAAAGCACACGGTGCACCTTGCGGCCTGCGCCGAGCTGGTTTGGTTTCATGGACGGTGGATCACCCTTGCAAGCTCTGGTTCGCTCGGCATTGCCCTGACGGGTCATTCTGGAAACAACCTGCCCCTTGCCTCGACGGATATTGCCTACCATCTCGGTGTGGTATCGATGCGCGTAACGGGCGATGTTGGCTTTCGCCTTGAGCTTGGTTACGGCTACCGCGGCATGATCAACGCCGGTATGAGCTTCGTGATGTAAGCTCGCCTGCGGGGCTACGAACGCATAGAGCGCCGACGCAGCAGCCACGCCAAGCCACCTGCCGCCATCATCGCAGCGATCGCGTAGACGTTCTCCAGCGCCAGCGATGGATAGAAGGCGATCATCATCCCGATGCCGGCAACGGTCCCGCCAAGATGCGCCTCGTGTCCGATGTTATCATACCCCCTGCCGGAGACATAGGCCGAGTAGAACACAAACAGGCTTCCCATGATCCAAGCCGGCAAGGGCACGGGAATAAAGAGAAACATCATCGGCAGATCCGGCAGAAGAACCGTCGATGCGGCGATCACGGCACATACGGCACCCGAAGCGCCCACGGCTCTGTAGGAGGGGGCGCTGCGGTGCACAATCAGAGATGCAAATGAGCCGACCACGGCTCCCAGCAGGTACAGCAGGCCGAAGCGCCACGAACCGATGATGTGTTCGAACCAGCGTCCGAACATGAACAGAGAGAACATGTTCAGTGCAAGGTGCATGTAGTCGGCATGGACGAGCGCGGACGAAGCGATACGCCACCATTCAGTGCGTGGACCAAGCACTTCGTCGACGCTGAAAAGCAATCGACCATACAGAGCCCGATTCCGAAACGAAACGATCGTGACCGCCACGGTGGCGATCACGATCGTTACTGTCAGCGGCGATAAAAACAGCTCGCTCACGGCGCCAGCATCATCGTCATTTGCGGGGCCAGGCCGAGCTTCTCGCGCAGCCCCATGATCGTCTGCTGCAGGTCATTAGCGGCCTGCTGCATTCCACGGTCACGCGCGGTGGCCAGATTGTACTTGCCTTGCAGACCTTCGGCGATCTTCAGGGCCTTCTGATAATCCTTTGCTCGAATTGCCTGTGCGATCGGGATCTCGTCCAGCTGATAGTCGAGCTCGGCGGAGACTCCCTGTCCAGCCCCAACTTCCTTCAGATACCGGGCCGAGACATCCCATTTGCCGGCGATCTTGGCTGCGTCGGCAGCAAGCACGCGCGACATTCGGATGACGGCTTCCAGGATCTCGGCGTCGCTTCCTTCGCGCGGCACAGGGAACCCTTGTTCGGCCGTGTACAGTCGCGGGTTCGCGATCAGACGTCCGGCATTGGTGATCGCACGATCGGCCATGGCCGCTGCCTCGACATTCATTCCACACGTCTCGTAGAAACGGGCCGTCTGCAGCTCGAACATCATGCTCATCGGGAACATGTCCAGCGACAGTACCGTGTTCATCCGCTTGAGAACTGCACCGGCTCGGGCAGTATCCTTCTTCTCGTAGAGCAGCCACGTTGCGTATTTGTAAAAGACGTTACGATAGCTCAGGATGTAGCCACGGTTCACGTCATCGTAGTACACATTCGGGTTGTTGAGATTGCGAAACTTCAGACCAAGATGCGGCTCGGTGTGCACCTCATCGTGCCCCATGTCCTTGATGATGGTCTTTTCCATCACCTCTTCGTTGACACCTTCTCCGATAGCCGACCTCTGCGGAGTTGGGCACACGCGATAGGCCATGCCCTCAAGGCGCACGTAGCCATCAAGACCGCAGAACTCATCGGCATACTGCGGATCACCAACCGAGGTTGAGAAGTAGATCGGACGTGTGAACTTGGTGGTCTTGAGAATATCGGCCACCAGCTTGTGCTGCACACCAATGAAGTAGGTGGTCTGACCCGTTGTTTCATCAGGACCACGGGAGGTGCCCTTGAATTGCCACGTCATCGAGCCGCGATTGATCAGAGCCGTATCGGTGGTGAACTTGGCCAGGATCGCCTTATCCACCGGGATGGTAATGATGGTAGCGGGACCAAAGTCATACGAGAGTGCCCGCGGATCATCCTCCGGCACCGTCAGCTGCTCGTCGCTGAACGTCAGCGGTATCTTCTGTGCGCCCCATGGGGCTTGATTCTTCAGCTGCTCGATGTACCATGTTGTCTGTCCCAGCGACAGGTTCACCACGCGCACGTCGCGTCGCACGCCAGCCACGTCCTGCAGGTACCACACCGGGAAGGTGTCGTTGTCACCGTTGGTGAACACAATGGCATTGGGCTCGAGCGACTGCAGAATGTTATACGCATAGTCAAAGGCCAGGTAATTACCCGCCCGTGAGTGCGTGAACCAGTTCAGCCGTGCCATGTTCACCGGGACCAGCGCGATCACTGCGGCCATGGATGCGCCGACGACGGCAACGTTCTGTCGCAGTCGTTCCATCAGGAAGAAGGCGCCCATGCCGGCCCACATGGCGAACACCATGAACGACGACACATAGAAGTAGTCACGCTCACGCGGCTGAGGGTTCTGCTGATTCTGCTGAATGGCTGCCAGCACACCCGTCATGAGGAACAGCACGAGGTACACCCACGCCATGCGCTTGTCACGCACGAAGTGGAAGACCAGCCCGAACAGACCCAACAGAAGCGGCAGGGCGAAGTAGTTGATCGGATAATGATCAGAAAAACCCGTCTTGTAGGAATACGATTCGATGGTTGCCTTCGACGTCAGGGGGCTTGCAGCCGGCGCATCCTGAACGTCGCTCACCCGCCCCATGAAGTTCCAGAGGAAGTACCGCAGGTACATCTGATCGATCTGATAATCCCACATGTACTCAAACTCGGCCGAGTTGTAGCGTGAGCGGCCGTCGGTCTTCCAGTTACCGAAGTCCGGACGGGAATAGCGAGCCCCATCCTTGCGTTCTACCGCTTTGATCGGTGGCTGCACCCAGTTGCCGTACTTGAGGTAGTTGTTCACAAAGCGCGACTCGCTCTGGTAACGTCTCGGCCACATTGGGGCCTCGCCGTACTGCTCACGACCGAGGTAGCTGACAAGCTTTGAGAAATTCTCCGGCTTGTTTTCGTTCATCGGCGGATTCGAGTTCGCGCGCACCAGGATATGTCCGTAGGTGGAGTACCCGAGAATCAGAAGAAGAAATGCCGACGAAGCAAGCGTCAGAACGCCCTTCTTATTGCGTGTTCCATACCACGTACCGTATGCGCCAAGGGCAATGAGTCCGAAGCCCACCAGACGGAAGAGCATGTTGTCTTCGATGCGGAACTCACCACCTTCGGTCTTGAAGAACGGCAGGTTGCCGGCAAACAGCGCCGGGAACTTCATGATGATGACGTTGTAGATCAGCACGAACAGCACAAGGCCAACGCCCATCGTGATGAGCAGACTCTTGACCGAGAACGGGTACTTGCGAAGGTAGACCAGCAGGACCAGCGAGAACACCGTAAGGATCGACAGAAGGTGCACACCGATGGACAGGCCGATCAGATAGGTGATCAACAGCAGGTACTTCTCGTGTCCGGCCTCATCGGCCTTCTCATTCCATATCATCATCAGATGGACAATGATGGCCACGAACAGCGATGATGCGGCATACACCTCTGACTCAACAGCGTTGAACCAGAACGTGTCCGTGAACGTGAATGTGAGCGCAGCCACAAAGCCCCCTCCATACACCGACAGGGCATTACCCAGATCGTCGAGACTCTCGGTAAAGAAGTTTCGGATCACCCGGACGGTGATGAAGTACAGAAGCAGGACGGTAAATGCGCTCGACAGCACCGAAACGAGGTTCACGCGCCAGCCTGGATCGCCGAATGGCAGAAGGTGGAACACCTTGCCGATCATCAGGAACAACGGGGCTCCCGGTGGGTGCGGAACCTGCTGCTGCACGGCAGCGGCAGTGAACTCGCCGCAGTCCCAGAACGGAACCGTCGGTTGCACAGTCAGGAGATAGGTGATCAGCGAAACAGCGAAGGCAATGCTCGCGAACGCGTAATGAAGCGTCCTATTTGAATTCTGCATGGACCTACGGAACGATGGTGGTGGAAAGAACGTAAAGTTACGACATCACCGAGCCACGACAGCACGTCCGACGGCCGCAGCACCGACCAGTCCGGCGTGAGCTCCGAAGCGTGCCGGAAGCACCACAGCATGAGCGGCAATGGTCGGGATGGCACGATGTTTTATCGTTTGCTCGATGGATTCGATGATGTAGGGGGCCTGCGACACTCCTCCGCCGACGATGAGCACTCGCATGCCGAGAACGGCCATGGCCGTGCACATGCCAAGGCCGATCACACGTCCGGCCTCGCGGAGCACATTCTCATCGGTGATCTCCGCCACCGAGTGCACGTCATGTCCGGCCTGGCGTGCCATCTGCACAATGCCGGCGTTGCCGACATGGTCCTCAAGCACGGCCGTGCGGAACGGACGCGGATCTCTGGCCCCCTCCCTGGCCCATGCATCCATGATGATGTGGCCGATCTCACCGGCATCGCCATGGGGTCCACGATAGAGTCTGCCACCGAGAATGATACCGCCGCCGATGCCGGTCCCGAGCGTTGCATAAAGGAAGTTCGGATGCTCAGTTCCGGCGCCCATGTGCGCCTCGGCCAGCGCTGCGGCATTGGCGTCGTTCTCAAGGTCTACCGGCTTGAACGTGATCTCACGGATACGCGACAGAAGGTCCACGTCATCCCATCCCGGGAGGTTAGGGGGCGCCTGCACGTGCTTGGTCTCAGGGTCAACGATCCCCGGCACACCCAGACCTACAGAAAGAACGTCCTGTGAACGCTGCTGTATCCTTCGCACAATGCCGCAGATGCGCTCAACAACCGCATCACGACCTTCCTCGGCCTGCGTCGGCACGCTCTCCTCCCAGACAGTCTGCCCCTTCTCGTCGACCACACCATACTTGATGCCCGTTCCGCCGACGTCGATTCCTGCGTATGTGTTCATATCGGAAAATACATTGTGCTGCGCATAATCACGAGATGACTGATTACGGAACGTCACGTCGGGACAACGAGTAACGATGAATGCGTGATGATATCAATCAATACATTACGTAATCGATCTGCACCACGCGTACCGAGGCCTATGGCCTAGGCTGGTATGGGGCGGGCCTTTTGCCCTTGACGATCGTACGTTTCGTCATCCGTCATCGGTCATCGGTCATCGGTCATCCGTCATCGGTCATCCGTCCCTAGGCCTACGGCCTAGGCTGGTATGGGGCGGGCCTTTGGCCCTTGACGATCGAACGTTTCGTCATCCGTCATCGGTCATCCGTCCCTAGGCCTACGGCCTAGGCTGGTATGGGGCGGGCCTTTGGCCCTTGACGATCGAACGTTTCGTCATCCGTC
>CANHFG010000105.1 GCA_947459875.1 Ignavibacteria bacterium | reverse complement strand
CTCAAGCTCTTTCTGCGTCACGAACTCCGCAGCACGCGCCTGCGCGTGAAGGAACTCGCGCAACTGCTCATCTCAATGGCCGAGAAGTATGCCAGCGTTGAACTCCCCGGCTACACGCACTTTCAGATCGCCATGCCATCGAGCTTTGGTCTCTGGCTAGGGGGCTATGCAGAAGCCCTCATCGAGGACCTGCGTGTGCTCGACATGGGTATTGATGCGGCCAATGCCAACCCGCTTGGCAGTGCTGCCGGCTATGGCACGTCGCTGCCGCTCGACCGGGAGCTCACTACGCGTGCGCTCAACTTCGACCGCGTGCACGTTACCAGCACATTTGCGCAGATGTCGCGCGGACGCACCGAAAAGCTCGCTGCCATCGCGCTTGCCCAGCCCCTTTCAACACTTGGTCGCTTTGCTGCTGACGTTGTGCAGTATGCCAGTCAGAACTACGGCTTCATCACGTTGCCCGAGGAGTTCACCACCGGCTCGAGCATCATGCCGCACAAGCGCAACCCCGATGTGTTCGAGGTGCTGCGCGCCCGCTGCAACCGATTGCAGTCGCTCCCGCAGGAGCTATCGCTCATGCTCACCAATCTTCCGTCGGGCTACCACCGCGACCTGCAGTTCATGAAGGACACCATCGTCGATGCCATCGACGAAACGCAGCTCCTGCTCGATGTTGCGCTGCATGTTGTGCCGCACATCACACCCGTACACAACCTCCTGCAGGACCCATCCTACGACCCCGTCTTCAGCGTCGCCCGCGTCGAAGAGCTCGTCCGCGCCGGCGTGCCCTTCCGCGACGCCTATCGCATGGTCGCCGAAGAGCTAAAGAACGGTAGCTTCGTCCGCCCCGCAACCCTCATCGACGGCAGCGCCCTCGGCAGCGTCGGCAATCCCGGGCTGGACGAGCTGAAGAAGAGAGTGACATCGTAGGGGCGAGACGAAGTCTCGCCCGGAGAATATGTAGGGGCGAGCCTATGTGCTCGCCCGTGCCCGTCATCCATCCGCACCACCATCATTTCGTCATTCGGTAACTCAGTAATTGCGTTAACCGCCCCACATCCTCTCATCAAACACAAACTCTTCTGTTGACGACACCTTGATACGCTTAAACAGCGGGTGATCGACGCAAATGAGAATGTTGGTTTCCTGCGGAACAATGATGGATGGAACTACGAGCGCGAGCGACCGCTGTGACCGTGCCCACGTGCTTCCTATGTCCTTACACGCGTCAGGTGCGGGTGACGAGCGCCAGCCGTGGGGCAGATCGGATCTTGGAAGAACCTCGACTCCGTCATCCGGAATGCTGAGCTGAACGGCAGCAAATCTCATGTTGGCCTCGTGTCCGTGCAGATGCACAAAGACCTCCAATGCTGCGAGGGAAAGCGACGAGGACGCATACACGATGCTCGACCCCGGGTGGTTCCATCGTCCACCGAACAATCGGGCGCCATCGCCGCTAAGAACTTGATCCGCCCGACGTGACTTTACCAGTCGCCAGCAGATCATCAGGAATAGACTCCGTATTCGATGCGTCCAAGCAGATCCTCAACCTCCCGATATCCGGCTTCGCTGGAGATCACGTCAAGGGGCTTTGCACCACCCAATGCCCGCAGATGCTCATGCATCCACGTGCGGGCCGAATTAGCCCCCTCCAGAACATACTCGGCCATAGCAACAATGCGCGCCAGTCGATAGAGTCGATCACTCATCTGTGCATTCAAGGGGCTCTTTGCATCGGGCACACGCTGCAACGTGCGGATGCTTACACCAAGCAGCTCAGCCAGCTGAATGTCCGTGATGCCAAGCCTTTCAGCCACGGCCATCGCACACGACAGACGATACCCTTTCTGAATGTCACGATGAACGTCCAGCAACGTGTAGGAATGCGAAGCCATCGACGACATCTTCAGCTTCATGATGCCGTAGGTGGAGGAGATGGAGACCATAGGAGTAATTACGGGATTACGGAATTACGGGATTACGGAATTACGGAATTACGGAATTACGGAGTGATGTGTGACAAATGACGTGCAAATATACGTCAAATGGCATATTGCGAAGCATAATAGCCCACGGCTTTAGCCGTGGGAACGCAATGGGCGATGTGGCATCACGAACGATCAATAATAGCCCACGGCTTTAGCCGTGGGAACGCAATGGGCGATGCGGCATCACGAACGATCAATAATAGCCCCGGGCCTTGGCCCGGGGAATCGTGGGAAGCAATGGGCGATGCGGCATCCCGAACGATCAATAATAGCCCCGGGCCTTGGCCCGGGGAATCGTGGGAACGCAGTGGGCGATGCGGCATCCCGAACGATCTATAATAGCCCCGGGCCTTGGCCCGGGGAACCGTGGGAACGCAATGGGCGATGCGGCATCACGAACGATCAATAATAGCCCCGGGCCTTGGCCCGGGGAATCGTGGGAACGCAATGAGCGATGCGGCATCCCGAACGATCAATAGTAGCCCACGGCTATAGCCGTGGGCTACTGTGAGATGAAACGGCTCACACCGAAAACTCACGCTTCAATCGTGGATACAGCGCATTGACCAAGGCCTTGGGGCCGGTTGCGATCGATTGGATGCCGCGTGCCATTCAATGCATACATGAGCAGCTAAGTTGAAGATCTCAACACCGTTTGAAGGCCCAGTGCGCGAAGAACACCACAAGGGGAACACACAGTGAATTCCAGATCGTCCACAGCATGTCCCACCTCGTCGCATTTCGGTTGTACCTGACATGATAATCTCCGACACCAAAGTATCTATCTAGGGTCAGCGGATAAGTATTGAAGTAACGCTTGATAGTTGACCGTGCTGCCGAGATATACGCATACATGGTAAGAGGTAGTAGCAACGCTATGAGTACGTTGTCACCGGAGTCAGTCTGGAAGTTATCGTTGGTGAGAGAAAGCAGGCCGGAAGCAGATGCAATTGTCAGAGTTGAAAGGCACACGGCACGATTGACCCACCGTATGTCCAACCGATTGCTATACCCTACGAGAAGAAAGTAGGCATAACCCAGACCAAGCAGTGAATAGCTAGTTAATCGCTCTTCCCGATCATTTGTGAACACTCCAATGAGCAGAAGTGCGATCAGTAATCCTATTAAAAGATAGTCCCCCCAATGGACATGGCTTTTGTGAGCCTCGCCCGTCGTCTGAACTCTCCTCCGGAGCGTACCATCATCTTTCAACGTGTTGATAATGAGGGTGATGGGGGCCAAGAAGCAAAAAAGCAGTAGGCAAACAAGGCCGAGTATGTTCAAAGCTGCCATAGCGAATCGGCTTTGGTCTCAATTATGCAATTGAATTCAGACAAGTGATTGCGGGGGAGCTAAAGTATGAGTATTCGTATGACGATGCCACGGATAGCATCTCAGATTGGAGCAGATTGGCCTGAATTCCTCATGATCGACACAGCCCGAGGCGAATATTGATCATCGCTTAACCATTACTTTCTCACCGCCCGCACCATCATCACGGTACGAATGTCTCGACGCTGGTAAAGCACAGCAAGAACGTACACGGTTGATGTGTCTGAGCGGTAGATGATCCGATAGCCTTGATGGATTGTCTGACGAAAGTCCTGAAAACCAATGTCGTCGATTTCCGGAACAGGTGAACCGCGAAGTGGCAGACGCTTCAGTCGTTCGATGCGCTTCAGAAGTGCGTCGACTATTATGTGGGCGCGACCAACTACTTCAGTGCGTGCCCGTACAAGCTTCTTGCGTGCGTCCTCCACGCTGTGCACGCGACTCTTCTGCACGTCATCCTCAGACTGTCGAATGATCTTGAGCATCTCAATTACCTCAAGTAGCCGCTCGTATTCCGTGGGATCGACAAGCACCGCCGCAGCCTCACCATTCTGCGTGATAACATTGGGGGGCCAGCCTTTTGCGCAGCGTCTGCAGCATCTCAGAAGCATGCGCCTTGAAGTAACTGATCGGCTTGATATTTGTGAGCTTTGTTATATGCGGACTGAACAAAGACCAGTGCACGGAAATGCAATGACGGATGACAGATGACATGCAAAAACCGTCATATGGCATCCCATGATGCACAACAGCCCCGGGCTTCAGCCCGGGGAACCGTGGGAAGCAATGGGCGATGCGGCATCCCGAACGATCAATAATAGCCCCGGGCTTCAGCCCGGGGAACCGTGGGAATCAATGGGCGTCAATCGTTTTTTCATCGCGAACGCGACGGACGCCCCGATCATGCTACCGACCATCACATCGCTGACGTAGTGGACGTTGAGGACGATGCGGGAGATGGCAATGCCGATGCCAAGCGTCCACATGAGAGGGGCAAGGCGCGGGTAGAGGGCCGAACCCATGACGGCAATGCAGAGCCCCGTTGTTGCATGGCCGCTGGGGAATGAATGCCACAGGAATTCCATGTGCCAGTTCAGGGGCTCCCAGGAGACGATGCCACTTTCGATGGCAAGGGGTGGACGTGGACGTCCGGCAATGACCTTGATGATGTTCGCGATGATGCCGGAAATAGCAACACTGGCAAACCAGAGTAGGTGGTTGCGCGCTATGGCATTGCGCTTGCGCCAGAGTGCAATGCCAACAAGGGCAGAGTAGCCAAGCACCCAGTGTGACTGGCCTGCATAGTCGAGCGCCGTGCCAATGGCATGTGACCACGTGGTGGAGTTGGCATGCATCCACTGCGCGACGGGAACGTCAACCCACATGATGCTGCAGGTGATGAGTGTAAATACCGGTAGTAACCAGCGCAGATAGGACAGAGCCGCATTCCTCACTATCGAGTCCTCTATCACTTGTCCTTGGAAGGGGCCGGTACCGCCGGAAGGTTCAGGTCCTTGATCTTCGCGTTGAGATCTGAGATCTCTTTCGACTCGATGGACTTCAGCGCGCTCAGATACTCGTCGGCCTTGGCACCCAGCGTGGCAAACAGATCAAACGTCTGCTGCGTCGGACGCCGGTCGGCACTCGATGCAACGGATGCCAGTGAGGCGATCTTGTTGTTGAGCTTCACCGGATAGTTGAGGAGATCCTGGAAGGCCTTGGCCTTGGTCTGAATGAGGTTGTCTTCGATCGACGTGAGCGAGTCGGTGATGGCCTTGCTCAGCTTGTTGACGTCCTTGGTTGTGTTGGTGTCCAGATCCTTCCAGCGAGAGGAGAGTCCACTGAGTGTTGTACGGACTTCGCGCAGACGCTTGATGGCTTTGTGAACTTCGCTGAGTTTGACGTTGATCTTCGAATGCAGATCGAACTGAGCCTGGAAGTCATCCACCGAGGTCTTCAACCGAGGGTCCTTACGAATCTCAAAGCGCACGGTCTGCGTATCGGCACCAAGCGCGAATGTGGCAGTGTACCAGCCCGGCACGGCGGTTGGACCCTCTGTGCCGCCACCCCAGAGGAGCGCGCCCTCAAGTGGTTCGGCACCGGGCCAGCGCATATCCCACACAAAGCGGTTGAGCCCCTTGAAGAGCGTCAGTGCGTCCGATGACGGACGATGCAGGGAGTCGAGATGGAAGTCCTTCTCCACCTTGAAGGGCTCGCCCTTTGGGTCGACCTTACTCGAGAACGTGATAACGCTATCACCCTTCTCGGTTCGGATCGTCAGCTTCAGTTCGCTGGATGCTGTATCTGAGAGTGTGTAATGAAGAAGCACGCCGTTGGGAGCATTCTCACCAACGTCCATGGTTGGGGATGACCATGAGCCCCCTGAGACGCGATACGCGTGACGTGGCGCGTGCGCCGTCAGGCCCTTGCGCGGCGTCGGCGTGTACTGGTGCAGTGGCGACAAATCATCGATGATCCAGAACGAACGTCCATGCGTGCCGATCACGAGGTCCTTCTCCGAGGGGTGCACTACAAGGTCGTGGATCGGAGTAAGGGGCATGTTCAGACGCAGCCGACTCCACGATGTGCCGGCATCGAGCGAGATGTAGAGTCCACGCTCGGTACCCGCATACAGAAGCCCCTTCCGAAATGGATCTTCACGCACCACGCGGGCAAAGGCTCCTTGTGGAATGCCGTTTGTCGACTTCTTCCACGTCGCACCGAAGTCCGTTGTGATGAAGATGTACACGCCATCATCGCCATGCTTGTAGCGGTTCACGGCGGCATAGGCTGTGCCTGCATCGAACGGAGAGGG
>CANHFG010000104.1 GCA_947459875.1 Ignavibacteria bacterium | reverse complement strand
TGACGAGTGACAAGTGACGAGTGACAAGTGACGAGTGACAAGTGACGAGTGACAAGTGACGAGTGACAAGTGACGAGTGACAAGTGACCTCAAACCTCACACCTGAAACCTGAAACCTGAAACCTGAAACCTGAAACCTGAAACCTGAAACCTGAAACCTTCCCCATATTGCGCCAATAAGACGCTCTAATCGTGCCAAAAAAGCTCATTGATGATATTGAGACCGTCATTCTGGCGGAGATAGCAGCCTTTCCTGATGGGGTTGGCGTTGATCTGCTGTCGAACGTATTGAGTTCCGTGATGAGCAGGCGCACCTTGCAGAGGCGCGTAACGGAGATGGCGCAAAGCGAGCGGATCATCCGGATCGGAAAGGGGAGGTCGTGCCGCTATCGAACCTATGACAGTGTGGGTTCTGGACGGGATGTGACGCTACGAGTCGCAGAGGTGCACGGCGAACTGTCCTACGTTCCGATATCGGATGAGGGGCAGGAGGTGCTCGATAGCGTTCGACGTCCTCTGCATATGCGAGAGTATAGTTCGTACAACCGCAGGTTCCTGGCGGAGTATCATCCGAACGAGACGTTCTATCTACCGGAGGCGCTCCGTGCGGATCTGTTCCAGATGGGCCGGTCACATCTGCTGGATCGACCTGCCGGTACGTATGCTCGAAGTATTCTGCCGCGACTACTGATCGATCTGTCTTGGGCTTCGAGTCGACTTGAGGGGAACACCTACTCATTGCTCGATACGCAGAAACTTATTGAGCACGGTCAGGTTGCCGTGGGAAAAGACCGACGCGAAGCGAACATGATTCTCAATCATAAGGCAGCCATCGAGTTCATTGTCAGGATGGCCGATCGAATTGAATGTGATAATGCTACGATCCTGCATCTGCATGCCATCCTGTCAAAGAGGCTCCTAGCCGATACAGCCAACTGCGGACGTCTGCGGCAGATGTCTGTTGAAATCAGCGGTACGACGTACCTCCCGCTTGATGTGCCACAGCAGATTGAAGAGCTCTTCAATGAGGTGCTGTCGAAAGCCCGGCTTATTGAGGATCCGTTTGAACAGTCATTCTTCCTGATGGTGCACCTGCCATATCTGCAGCCGTTTGTGGACGTGAACAAGAGGGTGTCGCGGCTGGCTGCAAACATTCCACTGATCGCCAAGAACCTCTGTCCACTTTCCTTTATCAACGTTCCGGAAAGGGCCTATGTAGAGGGACTTCTTGGCGTCTATGAACTCAATCGCATCGAACTACTGCGTGATGTCTATGTCTGGGCCTATGCCATGTCCTGCCGCCGGTACATGGCACTGAAACAGGTGGGCGTAGACCCCGATCCGACATGGATGCGATATGACAAGGAGATCAATTCCATTGTGTGCCAGGTGGTAAGGGGCTTACTCCTTCCTACACAGGAGACCCTCCGGGAACT
This sequence comes from Ignavibacteria bacterium, assembly GCA_947459875.1. Lineage (GTDB taxonomy): Bacteria > Bacteroidota > Ignavibacteria > Kapaibacteriales > Kapaibacteriaceae > UBA10438. The sequence goes on along the minus strand of CANHFG010000104.1, from coordinate 4,868 downwards.
GGCAAAGGAACAGATCCCCACGAGAGAAATCTCGCGCGTGGTCCGGATCCTCATCGAGGTGTTTCGCACTCTGCATGAGAATAACGCCGTCAGCTATGGCCTCGAGGTGGATGAGTATCGGCGTTACGCACACAGGATATCATCGGACAACCGTGAACAGTGTTGAGACGACGTCCGCACCGACGACAGCATGCACCACGTATGCGCCAGCTGGGAGATGCGTTGTTGCGGTAGAGTACTCGCCATCAACGCCGGGCACATGTTGGACAACACTGCCGTCAACAGAGGTGATCGTTACGTGTTCGGGTAGGCGCCAGAGGCTTTCTCCGGATGAAATCATGATTATGCAACGATCTAGGGTAGGATTGGGCGAGACCGTTACACCGGCACGCGGTGCCTGGCCTGCATTGATGCTGCTTGTGATAGACTCTCGACGATGAAGCCCATGCGAACCGGCAACCCAAAGGTATCCGTCGGCATCCAGGGCACAGCCACCGAACGATGCATTCGCCGGGAGTGACAGGACCTTAACAAAAGGATCGCCAACCCCCGGAGCGACGTAGATCGCAGTCGGCGTGCTGATGGCAATGACACTGGAAGGCGAAAAGCTGATTGACCATTGATGGTCGACCGCCGGACGTCGCAGGTTGTCATCGGCTTCGTCGATGAAAAGCTCGGTCCAGGTCAGCCCCTTGTCAGAACTACGGTACACACGGGCCGAACCATACCGTGGCTGGACGCTTGCGAACGTCCCATTGTCTGTATCGAAGATCATTGAGGTAGCCCAGCAGTAGAGAGCACCGTCCGGACCTTTTGTCAAAGACTCAACCCACTGCTCCTGCTGCGGAAGGTTGAGATTGCTCCAGTCACGCCCACCATTTGTTGACATGACAATGCCCCCTCGGCGTTCAGCGAACGTGCCCTCCGTCGATGATCCGATTCCATATCCCCTTCCCGCACCAATGATCGTGTCAGTACCGTACACGGCGATCGATGATATCGTCACGGCAGAGTCGCGAAAACGATCCGGGAACGGGATACTATCCCACGTTGCACCATTGAGGCGGATGATCGCAGAACCAGCAAGGAGCTGACGCCCCTGCCCATCGGTAGCGCCGCACGTCAGCCGCGCGTTTGATCGAAGAATGTCAATGCCTGGCATGCGGAAGTTCTGCCCGCTCTTGGAGTTGCGCGTTGGGTAGAGACTGGGATACACGAAGCTGGTATCGTCAACAACGTGTATGGACACCCGATTCAGGACCACTGAACCAGCTTTCGTATCCATGCGGCTTGAAAACGAACCTGGATACAGAAACGGCAGGCGTTGAAACTGATCAAGCACGAGGACCTCTCCTTCACCCGTGACGGTAAGCGGCGTCGTCCCTAGGGCGACGACCTGACGCAGAGATGGTAGCAGGTCCTGCACATCGCGAATGCTACGATTGCCGGGTGAATAGCGTAGAGCTGGACGGCTCGTCCCGGTGGCCCAATCGGTAAAGTAAGGGCCACCGCTAAGGTAACCCTGCTCGTTCATGTCAAGGGGCTGGAAGCGCATGCCGCGTCGAACCTGCGTTTGGCCGGTCACGAGTGAGATGTCGACCGTCGTATAGGTACGTCCAGAAGTAGTTCGGACCTCGTATACCGCACGCAGTAGATCCTCTCCACGAGGCCGAACCGTGAGCACCGAGGCCAGCTTACCCGCAATCATATCGTCACCAAGCAGGCGGAGCGTGACGGAATCACCATCGAACTCAATGGCTCTTCCGGAATCGATGACAAACAGCGCACGTCCTGATGACAAAGTGGTAAGCCAACTGCCACGCAGGTACACCTGAGATTTCGGATTGACGAAGTTCCCATTTGGCGCAGCCAGCCGCGGTACGGATTCCCAGGGGCCCGACGACGAACGCCGGATGACGAGATCGGTCTCATCTCCCCCGTTGCAACGTATGCCCATGGCCGCCCCTGAAGGCAACACGCAGATGTGGCAGATGTCCGTGGCGATGTCGGCCGTTGGTGTGTAGGTTCGGCTGGCCGTGTCAACGAAGAACCACCGGCTTTCCTCCTTCTTGTACACATAGACTCCCTTGCCATTGATCAGAGAGGCTGCCCCTGAAGAACCAAGCTGAGGTTCGTTGGTCATGTTGTACCATGTTGCACCGGCATCAAATGTGTAGGCGTTGCGCAGACGCATGGTGGTGTTACCAAGTACGCTAAGGTCCCCGGCAGAGAATCCAACCGAGAATGCTGCACCATCGAAGGTTGTCTTCTCATAGCCGTAATCACCCCCTGGACGGCGACTGAAGCGAAATCCAGCCGAGCGGGTCTGATCAAGGCTGCTGCCTGCTGCGATGAAAGGTCCACTAGGAAAGACATAAAGCCGAGGTCGGTCCTCGATAAGGACAAAGTCAGCCGCCGTAAGGACCTCGCGTCCCGGCGCCGAGCCGCTTCCGATGTACACGTTGTCCTTCGCACTTACGATCACCGTGTCGGACGCTCCGCTCAACACCGCGTGCTGAATGCCAATGTTACGAATGGGATTGACCAACCAAGACCAGTCCTGGGCTGCCGCGCTGAATGACACCAGAATCATTATCAAACAAAAATGAATGATACTAATCACAGCACACCTCACTAATACCCTTGAAATAATCTGCGCCACAATCCCATTCGCGGTCGCATTTCGTTGCGCAGCTTTTTTCGTCGCGGTTGTAAGAACATGTAGCAAAGTACTGCTTGCAACATGAAGTCGGTGTTGGCTTACAGTAACGCCGTTCAATCATACAGAAGTCCTTACAGTCGAGGCACTTATCATAGCATCCTGTTGAGAAGTTCTTTTTCATGCACCGAGGCATTGCCAATACGTGGCAATAGGCGGTTATTGAAGTAGCACAAGTAGTTCCGGACATGCAATCGGGTATTGTTATACCGAGGAAGTTCCCCTTGGGACAACAGAGATTCGTCGCCTTAACTATTGCCTGGAGTAAAGCAGGCTCTCCAATGTCCTTAAGACTTTGGTCTACACAGATCTTCCTGACCCAAGTGATCGCATCAAGTGCTCGCTGGCACCCGGGTGTGCAAGGATTGTCAATAGGACTAGGGGGCACAGCGAACTGTGTACACACCTCTATCGTAGCAAGATAGTTGGTGCCGGCATGGCAAACTGTTAATTCTAACTCCTTCCATTGCACGCAATCTTCACAATTGGGCGGAGCCTGCGGCGGCACACATTGGCCCCAACTAACTATCGTAGTGACCAGGGACATGAATACTGTCCCCATTAGTAACGTGAATCCATACACGCTCATGACGTCCTCGCAAGAATATGTGAAAAACAATGTCTGGCATTAAATGCCCACAAAGACTGAAAAATAGCCCCGTAGTTACGGACAACGTTGGAAAAGTAAGCTCAATATGTGCCTGCACAATACTAATAATACTCCCCGCATCTGGTGTTGGTACGCGCCCGTCATACCATGCCAGCGCATGGAGAATTGACAACCCCACACCCCACACCCCACACCTCACACCTGAAACCTGAAACCTATCTCTGCATCTCCTTGATCTTCGACAGATCATGCGACAGATCAACAAGGTTGCGCATAACGCCTTGCGACATGCCGAAGTACACGTCATCAAAGCGGCGGAGTGTTTCGTCGCTGGCTTCCGTCATCAGCTGGGCGATATGTTCGCGAAGGGCGTTGAGCTGACGGGCAAACTCCTCTTCAAGCAGGCGATATCCTTCGTCGCCCGGACGCACGCGGCGAAGGGTTCCGTAGACCTTCCACGCACCGGTGCCGGTAAGGGTGATGGCATTGAACGTCTCGGCATTGTCGGCACGCATGGCAAGCTCGAGAATGATGGCTACATCATTGCGCTTGCGGAGGCCCCCTTCCACGGAATCGTTAAGGAAGTTTATGACGGCTTCCGTTTCGGGTGAGGGTTCCATGGTCAGTACTGGACAGTGGCGAGAATGGAGCGAAAGATACGTTCCTGCTCCAATGGGTCGGGCACGTCTTTGCCGGTAACGGTAAGGGGCACGAGAGCGATCTCGTAGCTGTTGCCTAGCGAGGAAACGCATACGGCACAACGCGAGCGCAGACTGCCGCCGTTCGTGCTGAAGTCAAACGCTGCAAAACGTCGCGCACCAAGTTGGGCCACACGATAGGAGCCGATCAGCTTGGCCAGTCCGCCGGTTTTGCGGACGTGCTTCTGGAAGGTGGCCCGTGCCAGACCCAGCAGACCGTCGGACTCGATTGATTCCTTTGATGACTCCGCACCCGGTATGGCCGAGACGACCATCGACAGAGTGTACTCGGGATTAACGGCCACGGAGATGATCTCGGCTGAGGCCTCATTCTTGGTATCGAGGAAGACCCATGACTTCGGAAGAAGCGCAATGAGGTCACCGGCACGCGTGCGCACCAGTTCGTCGCTCATCGGAATCTCCGGCTGCGGACTGAGGGCAACGTTCTGCACGTCGATCTTTTCGTCGGGGGCCTTCACAAACAGACATGACGGAACGAGCATCACCAATGCCGCCACGAAGACAAGCACGAACCTCACTTCTTCTCTCCGGCGCGGATCGCTATGGAAAGTTCGTTCTCGGATGGCACCAGCGGACATGAATACGCCTCGCTGTAGGCGCAGTAGGGATTGTACGCATCGTTAAATTCGATGATGTACTGATCGCCGTCGATCTTCGGAATGTCTAGATACCGACCCGCATAGTAGGTCTCGTGTCCGGTAGTCCTGTCCGTGAACGGCACGAAGTATGACGTGCCTTCGCTGCCGTCAAACGTATATGCAGAAAGCTTCAGCTTGCGCCCGTCGATCGTGAAGGTAAACCAGCCGGCACGAATGGCCTT
>CANHFG010000103.1 GCA_947459875.1 Ignavibacteria bacterium | reverse complement strand
ACTGGCAAGTTCTTTGAGCCAACCACCCTCGATGGTAAGCCGCTTGCTTCTGCATTCCCGATGACCATCCCAGGCAATGGCAAGTACGAATTCTTCGTGTCATACTCGCCAAAGGGCGAGGCGAATGTGCCTCACACCGTTTCGGTGCCATTCTACTCGAACGCAACGCAAGTGGATTCGATCGCTGTCCTGACTGGTACGGGCGTCACGTTCAATCTCGCCGTCGTTACTGAGCCATGGAATGAGCGCGTGATCGATAACATTCAGCGTGGACTGAGCATCAATGAGTATCGCAAGACGGTTACGTTCTCAAACTTCGGTGATCAGCCGATCTCGTTCAACGCTCCTAGCATTCGTGGAACTGATGCTGCCGCCTTCCGTATCGTTGATAACGGCACGGCTGGTTCATTCCCGATTCAGCTTGTTGGCAAGGGTGACGGTCAATCGCGCACGATCACCGTGGCGTTCATTCCGAACGAACTGCCTGGTCGTGGTGCCGAGCGCAACAACTACAAGGCCGAGCTTGTCTTCCCAACAAGCTCAACGGAGCAGAAGGAAGTCACAGCTGAGCTCGTCGCTACAGCATGGCAGCCGCACGTCAAGGGTGCTGATCTCGACTTCGGTCAGTTCAACCGTGGCGAAGCAGCGATTGTGAAGAACATCCAGATCGCCAACATCAGCAAGGATGACGAGTCCAATCCTACCACGGGCAATACCTCGGGGACGGCTAACGTGATCGTTACCGGTATCCGTCTTTTGGATCCGAACTCTCCGTTTGAACTGCTCAACGCTCCAACGCCTCAAAGCCCATGGATGATCAAGCCAGGTGAAGTTCCGACGGAACTCCAGGTGCGCTTTGATCCTAAGCTTTCCGGCACGTACTCAACGCCATTTGTCATCGAGACGAATGTCGGTACGAATGGTCAAGCCCCTTACCAGCCGCAGTACACGATCAAGGCACAAGTACAGGGTGGCGACTTCTACCCAACCGGTGGCAGCGTCAATCAGTACGTCCACAAGGATGCCATGATCAACGTCACAGTCAAGCATGACGAGAATGTGACGCGTCGATTCCAGTTTGCGGACATGGTTGACGGTGCTGATGCAGCTCGCTTCACGGTTCTTCCGAACAAGGCAACGGGCGCTTACTATCTCGACGTAGCTCCTGGTGAAACGGGTGTCATTGAAGTTCGCTTCTCACCTGACCATGTCACTCTCATGACAAACGGTCAGCGTGACATTGCCACTCCGAAGGCTGCTGCTCAGAGCCTGATCAGCCGCAACGACGAGTTCAAGGGAACTCTGAAGATCACCGATGAGCTGACGAAGATCGAGAAGGAAGCACCGGTCTCTGGTAATGGTCTGTACCTCGAAACAACGAACATGATCGGTGAAGGCTATCAGGCCGCTCCGGGTGGTTCGGTTGACGTCGCTGTGGAGCTGAAGGCAGATCCAGAGACGCTTGACAAGGCTGATCTGACGGAACTCCGCGTTCGTCTCTCGTACGATCCGCGCATCGTCAAGCCTCGCTCGGGTAAGGCAGACATCATTCTGGCCGGTACACAGATGGAAGGCTGGACAGTCGTTAACGATCCGGTTCCATTCGGAAAGCCAAGCGACGACTTCAACTCGATCGAAATCGATCTGGCCGATCAGCGCGCCACGAAGTCGCCACTTCGCAACATCAACGTGGCCGCCTTCAAGGTCAAGTTTGATGTCTTCCTGAACCAGTCCAAGCAGGGTACGTTCTCGACACCGATCAGCGTGTACACCTACTGGAATGACCATGATCGCTCTGGCAACGACGAGCGCTACGTGCTCTTCCGTGACATTCCTGGCAAGATCACACTGACGCTCCCATGCGCCAACGTGAAGCGCCTTGTTGGTGTCAGCGGCACTCGCTTCTCGGTAGCTCCGGTCCGTCCAAATCCAGTGGTAAGCACTGGTGTGATCACGTATGGCGTCGGTATCGCAGCTCCAACACGCATTGATCTTTTCAACGCGATGGGCGAGAAGGTTGCAACCCTCGTTGATCAGAAGCTCGAAGTAGGAACGTATGACCTCACAGTTGACGCGAACATGCTGCCAGCTGGAACGTATTACTTCCAAGTTCTGTCCGGTCCGTTCACGAGCGAGCCGCAGACGCTGACGATCGTCAAGTAAGACACGTCGAAACTTTCACGACACCCTCTCTCGGGGAACTGAGAGAGGGTGTTGTGTTTTATATGTGCGAGTGTCGTTGTGTTCCATTCATTTCGATCACCCATGATCAACAAGCCTCCATTCCGTTCGGTCCTTTGCGGCATCTGTTTCATCCTGACCTGCGTCGGCTTGTCAGCACAGGAACCGGGCACTATTCCGTGGACACCGAAGATCAACCCTCCGATGGAACGTGTCAGCATATCCGTGCCGACACGGTTCTCATCACTTGGTCTTGACCCAGTTGCCAATGGGGTGTCTGTACCAGTGGGATGGAAGGTTAGTGTCTTTGCGGCTACGGGACTCAACAAGGCACGGTTCATGGCCTGGGGACCCGATTCAACGCTCTTCGTTGCGAACATGAATGGCAACAATGTCCTTGCTCTTCCTGATCGCGACAAGGACGGCATTGCCGATACGGTGATCGTTGCGGCTAGAGGGTTTTCCTACGGACATGACGTACGATTTGTTCGCGACACCATGTACGTTGCTCAGGAGGCTTCACTCGTGCGACTGTGGCGCAGTAACCCGCAGAGTCTCATTTATGATCAGCGACTTACGATCATTGACAAGGCGGCTCAAGGCAATCAGATGGGTGGAAACCACCGAACCCGCACGGTCGTGCTCGACACGAACAAAGGCAAGATCTACTTCAGCGTAGGTTCGCGGGGCAACGCCGATCGTGAGTCCGAGCGAGCACTCATCGAAGAGTATGACTATTCCGGAACGGGCCGACGCGTCTTTGCCTCAGGAGCACGCAACAGTGTTGGCATGACCTTGCATCCACGAACCGGCAAGCTGTGGGCAAACAACAATGGCAGTGATCTTCAGGGTAACAACATCCCACCAGAGTGGATTGATATTGTGCGTGATGGAGGCTTTTATGGCTATCCGTATGCCTATCATCACCAACGATTCTTCAGCTTCGGGGGTGATTATGCGGACTTGCTCCCGATCACTTCAGCCGACTCGGCTCGTGTGCGATCCATGTCGCCCCCTGCTGCTCTCGTTGATGCACATTGTGCGCCCATGGCTCTCGAGTTCACACCGTCGGGCTTTGGAAATGGATACGAAAATGGGCTCTTTATGGTGATGCGCGGCTCATGGAACAGGACACCTCCCAGTGGTGCAAAGGTCGTGTTCCTGCGATTCGACTCAGACATCGATACCATTGCCAACAGCGTTGAGGACTTCTGCACGGGATTCATCCGTGACACAAATAACCAGGCAACGCGGTGGGCTCGTCCCGTTGGTCTTGCTCTGGCGGCAGATGGTTCGGTCTACCTGTCACTGGATGAGGGTAAACAGTGTATTCTAAAGTTTACGCCGCCGACCAAGCCCACATCCGTCCTCGAAAACGAAGGCATGCGACGCGACTTTGCCCGGTGGGCCGACGAGCGTTTGCGTCTGTGGATCTCCGGCGAAAATGCAAACGTCACCGTGAGCGATATCAGCGGCCGCGTCGTCTATTCTGCCACTCTGGCAGGGGGCGAGCAGTTGATCGATACATCATCGTGGCCGGCTGGTATCTTTTTGGTGCGGACGCAATCTGACGCATCGGTTTCGAGCGCGACGATCCACCTCGCCCGCTGATTGCTACCCGCTGATCGTTACCCGCCGGAGCGTGTCTGAAACGAGCTGTGTGATCTGACCTGAAGAACCCGTGTTAGCACTCACGAACCGGTTGCAGTGTCCGCGTGCGAGCGCCCGCATCTGGTCGCCTTGGATCGCGGTGAGCCATTCTGCGGCATCCGTCTGGGTGCGAACGACCGTAAGTGCCTCGTGCAGCAAAAGCCCCCTTGCATCACGTGAGCGCTCAATGGCCGGACCGCACGCCACGGGAAGACCGAAACCCGCCGGCTCGGCAAGAGAGTGGACGCCGACACCGAATCCTCCGCCGACGTAGGCCGCATCGGCCGCTGCATAGAGTTGAAGGAGCTTGCCGACAGAGTCGACGACGATATGGGGCGAGGCTGAGGCCTCTTCGTCGAGACCAATGTCTGACAAACGCCGGCAGGCAATCTGCTGCTCGATCGCTGACACAGCCTGCTCTGTGGGCTCGTGCGGAACCAAAACAAGACGCCAGTCACTGGCCGACACCCGATGCCATGCCCCGAGCAACAGTGCTTCATCTGCAGGCCACGTGCTGCCAAGCACCAGTGTGCGCCCATGCCAAGGCGGAAGCTCACGTGGAGCATGCTTTGCGGCATCTCGACGCTGCAGAATGCGATCCATGCGAGTGTCGGGCTTCCATTCGATCTCTCGTCCGAGCAGTGCTGCAAGGTCATGAGCGTCCTGCTGACTCACGGCGATGACCGTGTCGATCATCCGGTAGAGCCGGCGGGTGAACCCGCGAAGAACGGCGTTGCGGCCCGTGGACGGCATCGTGGCGTTGACAAGCATCGTAATGATCCGTCGATGATGCAACGTGCTGATCATGACGGGCCAGAGATCATAACGATCGATCACCACCACCGATGGTTTGATGATATCGACCAGGTCGCTCATTGCACGTTGTTGGTCTACCGGAAGGTATAGTGCGTGATCAATGCATGCCTGACGTTCCGCATGCTCACGTCCTGAAGCCGATGTGCAGGTGCTAACAATGCACACTTCGTCCGAGGAAGCGCGCAACTGCTCAATGACGGGAATCAGCTGCTCAAGCTCTCCCATTGATGCTGCGTGGAACCACACTCGCGGACGTGTTTCGAGCAACAGTGCGCCTTTGGCCTGCTGCAGAAGACGCGTCTCGTCACGACGTCGCCTTGCAAGCTTCTCGTTGAAGGGGGCCAGCACGACGAGCCCCAGTCGTATCAGAGGCACCACGAGGCCGCGGTAGAGAGTCGATGTCAGCGGCCCCATAGGGTGCAATGCCTTAACGTCCGGTAAAGACGGCCGGCCGCTTTTCGAGGAACGCTGCCGTACCCTCCGAGAAGTCCTCGGTGCCGCAGGTGCGGCCGAACACGCTCGCCTCTACATGCATACCCTCCAGGGAGGAAGTGTCAGCAGCGGCCAGGGTAGCCTCCAGACATGCACTCAGCGCCAGAGGAGCTTTGGCCGACAGTGCGGCTGCGAAGGTCATTGTTGACTCGACAAGGTCTGCGGCTGGATAGACGCGGTTGACCAGGCCGAGACGATGAGCCTCCTGTGCGGTGACCATTTCGCCCGATAGGATCATCTCAAGGGCCTTTGCCATGCCGACAAGACGTGGCAATCGCTGCGTGCCTCCGTACCCCGGGATGATGCCAAGATTGATCTCCGGCTGACCGAACTTAGCGCTCTCGGCCGCGAACCGCATATGGCATGCCATGGCAAGTTCACATCCTCCGCCAAGGGCGAAGCCATTCACCGCTGCGATGACAGGCTTGCCGAGGCGCTCGATAAGAGAGAACACACGTTGCCCGCGTTCGGCAAACAGACGCCCACGGTAGGCATCCTGCGCGTGAAGCTGCGCGATATCTGCTCCCGCAGCGAAAGCCTTGCTGCCCGAACCCGTGATCACCACTACGTGCGTGCTGACGTCGGCCTGCAGATGCCGCAGCGTGTGCTCAAGGGCATCCAACAAATCCGCATTGAGCGCGTTGAGCTTATCCGGACGATTGAGCGTGATGGTTGCCACACCATCATGCTGGGCAAGGAGTATAGTGTCATTGATCATGTCGCGAAACTACGATGACTGCCCGCCATGTGTTCCGCTTTGACGGGTGCATGTGAATAACTCCGCGCTTTCGGCTCGGCGAGGTGCCATAACTTTCCCTGCTATGCTTCGCGTTCTGACACGACAATACCCGGGCTGGTGCAGGATCATCACGGCGGTGCTGATGATCCTCGAGATCAGTGTATTGGGTGTTGACCTTGAGGCGGCGCAGAAGGCACGTCGCTCGAAGGCGACGGTCAAGCAGGCCGCAAAACACGTAAAGCGGACTGCGCGAAGACGTCGAGTGCGAAGGTCCCGCCCCGCCCGCCCCCTTGTCGTCACATCGCTTATGCAGATCAAGGACTCGTTGATCGGTCAGGGGGCTCGCTACATCGAGTATCGGACCAATGGCAAAACGCCCATCGTGGTTCATGCGCTCGTGGTCGATCGGACCATCCCTGGCAATGCTCTGCGTCTGGT
>CANHFG010000102.1 GCA_947459875.1 Ignavibacteria bacterium | reverse complement strand
TGTAGCTGCTTGACGAAGGCGACCGTATCCAGGATCGGCTTTCTACCAAGCGCATTGTTGTTGACGAGCAACGCATCCGTAAAGCCGTTTCGCAGCGGTAGGGTTGCCGTTGTCAGCCACATGCGGTCGAAGTCCGGCGACTGATAGTACGCCTCCCAACCGGCCACACTGGCAGGGTCGTTGAGATCCATTTGCTGGGCGGCAAGGGACGTGGCGATACCACCGTAGAAACGCGACTCGAGTGCAGGGTCGACAAGGGGCTTCCATCCCGGTACGGCCCTCAACAGACCGATCACCATATCAGCCGGCGAACGCAGCTGGCAGCCCCTAAGAATAGCATCGAAAAAGTGCTCCGACGAGAGAAGCGTTTCGAGCACAGGTCCGACATTGTAACCGTTGTTGCGGAGCTGATTGGCAAGGGGCTTGATGATATCGCCGCGTACCTCGTCGCTGACGTCACTGTTTACGAACCAGCGGTAGAGACGCAGAACCAGGTACTCCGCCGTGGCGTCCTGCCCGAAGATCATATCGAGCAGCTCATCAACCTCTGCAATAGCCCCCTGAACAGTATTGCGCCCCTTGATGACGCCGTTACCGTAGCGCTGAGAGAACTGCTTATCACCGGTGTCGTGCTGTGTGAGCACGAAGACGGCATTGGGATTGTCCGGGAACACCGGTGCGTTCTTTGGCTTGTTATCGCGTAGATCCTGATCATTGGCCGTCAGAACCAGGTCACGCGGACCAAAATCTCTCCACCCTGTAAGGACACGAGCCGCTGCCCGCACATCCTGCTCGGTGTATGTCGTGTAATCCCCTTGCGAGATCTCTGGCCCCTTACCGATGGTGAAGAGTTCCTGTAGCTCCCGGCCGTAGTTCTCGTTAGGACTGCCCTTTGTGTTGACGTTACCGTTGAGGTATCGCAGCATGGCGCCGTCAAAGGTCACACGTCGGGCCAAGGTCTTGAAGCTGCCAAATGCGTTCGCACGGAGATAGGCCAGCAGCTCAAACGACAGGATCGAGTGCTGAACCGCACTCATTTCGGTGGCAAAGTGGTTCGACCAGAACAGCGTGAGTTTTTCCTGAATCGACGGAGGATTCAGGATCATGAGCTGCGACCACCACGTTTTGGTGATCCCGTTATAGAAACCTGGACCCTTGCGGATGTCGTATGCCGTGGATGTTGAAGAGTCGTTCGGATCGCCGAACACGGCAGTGGAGGTCCACACTTTTCCGGCATCTGGGATCCACTTCGACCCGTCGGCTGTATTCACCGGCAGCTTGGGTATTGGCAGTGGCGTGAAGAGTGAATTAACAGTATTGCCAAGTCCTGCCTTCACGGCAGCATCGATCTCGGCGATACTCGCACCGAAAGTTGCCCGACGCAGCAGATGTGCTGCCTCGCGCCGTGTCCATGTTCCCTTGTACGGGACTAATGAAGCCATACAGGTCCCCTTTAGCTGAAGCAAAAACGTTCTTTTCCCGCATTTGGCGTCCCGTGTCGGACGCACCGAAACGACGAACCGCGTTGACGCACACGCAAGAACCCGAGTTTAATCGTTGCGGTTACACCTAAAAATACTGTCCCTGCGACCGTGCTGCACGCAGCATGAGCGGGCCAACAAGTGTTTCTCGCTCGACGAGTGTTTGTACAGTGGTTTCAGCCATGCGTACCCGCCGCAGATCAACAAGCTGCAGCCGTCCTGCCACCACGCTGCGCAATAGGCACACCTCCGCGTAATTGCCAATAAACGCAAGGTACTCAAGGACGTTTGGACGGCGAACGTCAAATCCAAATCGCTGAAGTGTAGAGTCCGACAGGAAATAGGTTGTTGCACGAACCTTGAGTGTAGGCTGCAGACGTCCACGCTTTGCATCGGCAACAAGGCCGGAGATTCCCATCACCAGTGACGACATTATCGCCTGAGGCGACAATTTCCGGGCCTTCATGAGGTCCCAAGTCGTGCCAAGGTGAAGCTCAACGCGGTTGTTGCCAAAAGGCTGGATAAAGAACAGAGGGGCGTAATACCGATAGAACCCCAGGTACCGCAGTAGCGGGGTCGTGATCCACCGTAACAGTCGGAACAGTGCGCTGCCTAGCACGGCAACAAGCAAGATCATCCCCAGTGTATCCGGCATGGAAGAAAGTTGCGAAGGAGGGTGTTACCACATGGTCATATCTGTGAGGTGTTTCGCAACCGCAACATTGCCGGTAATAGCTTTGTGTCCATGACGAAGTCAGCCGGCACCATTGTCATCGAGAATATCTTCACCCCCTTTAACATCGTCAATGCACTGATCATTGGCCTGCTGACGGGGGCATACGTCTCGACGAATGACCAGCGTCTGGTATGGGATTCGCTGGGCGTCGTAACTGTGGTTATCGCCAATACCACGCTGGCAATCGTTCAGGAGATACGCGCCCACCGCTCACTTGAGAGGATCTCGTCACTGCGTCCGCCGCTGGTAACCGTGCGCCGTAACGAGCAAGACGGTATGATTGGGATCGACGAGGTGATCGTCGGGGACATTGTGACGATCCATCGCGGAGACGTTGTTCCGGCAGACGGCGTGGCGATCTCCTCTCAGGGGGCTGAACTAGATGTGTCCCTTCTGACCGGCGAGTCTGACCCTGTGCATGTGACGGCCGACAGCCCGGTTCATGCCGGCACCTGGTGCGTTGCCGGCAGCTTTACCATGCGCGTGACAGCGATCGCCGACAATACCGAGGCGGCGCATATCGAACTCCTGTCGCGCCGAGTGGACCTGCGACCCTCGCCCCTGCAGCGTCGCGTCAACATCCTGTTCACCGGCAGCTTCGTCGTCGCCATCCTTCTTGCCGCAGCGGACCTTTTTCGGCAGGGAACCTCGGCTCTCTCAGACGTCGATTCGATCCGTCGTGTGGCAACACTGGTGCTCGGGATGATCCCCGAGGGATTAGTGTTCTTTTCCACGATCACGCTCATCGCCGGTATAGTCCGCATTGCCCGCCGCGGAGTGATCGTTCAGAAGCTGGCAGCCATGGAGGGACTGGCTAGTGCCTCAGTGGTCTGCTTCGATAAGACCGGTACGCTCACAACAAACCAGCTCGAGGTCATACGGGTTCTGCCGCTGGACGGTTCAACCCAAGATGAAGGGCGACGCATGATCGCAAGCATCGCCCATGCGATCGGCGATCACGGGCGCATGGCCGACGCGTTTCGCTCATGCGCCGTCGCGAACACAGTATTGCATCCGGTGGAAGTGATTTCCTTCTCCTCGTCACGCAAGTACAGTGGCTGCCGAATCTCTGAAAGGGGCTGGTGGACCATTGGGGCGATGGACATCGTTATGACTTCAAAGCACCCTTTGTGGGAGCATACACAGCATGAGATCCGGGAATCCGGATATGCCTCACACCGCATGGTCGTAGCATGCTCAACGGAACACGCACAACCGGTGGGCACACATGTTGTTCCGAGGTTTATCATCGTGCTGGGCGATGCCGTTCGCGACGATGCCGCTGCCACGTTAAACATGTTTGCCGAGATGGACATGCGCCGCGTCATCCTTTCGGGTGATGCCGAGCCCCCTGTCCGGCAGACCCTGGCGCAGTTGAACCTGCGGAACCCGAGCGACATAGACGTTCATGCGCGCTGCTCACCCCTTGACAAGCGGGAGACAATCAGGGGGCTTGCCACGACCTCCACAGTGGTGATGATCGGGGATGGCGTTAACGACCTGCCGGCCATCAAAGAGGCGGATGTGGGCATCGCCATGCCCGAGAGCGCCCCGTCAACGAAGCTTGCAGCCGACATTGTTCTGGAAAATGCATCGTTTGCCGACTTCCCGGCGATGATCACCGAAGGACGTCGCTCGGTGCGAACGGTGATGGCCGTGGCTGTGCTGTTTATGAGCAAGAACGTTGTCCTGATAGCGCTCAGTGCATTGACGGCGATCGCTGCAGCCCCCTATCATCTTAGTCCACGCCGCGGCGCACTGCTAAGCCTTGTGGGTGTGGCTATTCCATCACTCGTGCTGGCCACGCGCTCTTCCATGACCTCCGCTACGAGGAACTTCTTTGTCGAACTCGTCGGGAAGTTTCTCCTGACAGCCACCGAAATGATCGTGGCCTACATGCTCGTCGGTACATTGTTTGCCGGACATCCCCACATCGCTTCGCTGCTGGTGATGACACTTGTGGCATCGCTGCTTGGGCGCTTTGTTGTTATTGACAGCATGATCCGAAAGGAGCGTGCATATCTGGTGGTGATCGCTGCCACTTCACTGGGGATCCTTGCGCTGCTCATGATGTTGCCAACGACCATACCCATCGTGAGCTTGATGCAGATCTATTACGAGATCGGCGGTGCTGGTTGGGAGCTATTGCCGACCCTTGCTGCCTCGGCAATGATCGGACTTCTCAGCGCCGTGCCGTGGGTATTTTTGCCCCGTGAGCAACGCCACCACCACGCCTGACCTCTGGCGTCAGCGAATCCTGATCATCGCCGTCGGGTTGATCTTCTTTATCCCTTTCCTGGGATCGGTTCGCCTGTTCGACTGGGATGAGATCAACTTTGCCGAGTGTGCTCGCGAAATGATCGTCACGGGCGACTATCTGCATATGCAGATCGACTACCGCCCGTTCACGGAAAAGCCCCCTCTGTTCGTATGGTGTCAGGCAGCGTCGATGCACCTCTTCGGCATCAACGAGTTTGCCGCACGCCTGCCGAATGCCATCGTTGGCATCATCACGCTGCTGGTACTGCATCACATCGGACGTCGCGTGCGCGGTAACGAGTTCGGACTGCTCTGGCCGATGATCTATCTCGGCACATTACTACCCCACTTCTATGCACGCTCCGGGATCATCGATCCACTCTTCAACCTCTTCATCTTCCTCTCCGTCTGGCAGATCATCCGCGGTGAGATGGACGGTAAGGGGCGCCCCCTGCAGGCAGGACTCTACGCCGGCCTGGCCGTGATGACAAAGGGTCCGGTTGGCCTTGGTCTGGTAGTTCTGACCACGCTGGTAACGTGGGTCTGGCAGCGGCGCCGCGCTCATGCCGCCTTTCCAGCGCGGAACCTCCTTGTGATCATACTCGTGGCTATGTCACTTCCGGCATTCTGGCTGGGCATTGATGCCATGCAGAACGGACCGAGGTTTCTCGTCGAAAACCTTGCGTATCAGTGGCGACTTCTTACGACCGGTGAGGCCGGACATGCCCAGCCGTGGTACTACCACAGCGTGATCCTGCTGATCGGATGCTACCCGGCGTCGCTGTTCTTGTTCAGGGGGCTTTCCTCAGCGCATGATGAGGATGACACGCACCGCGCAATGCGACGCTGGATGACGGTGCTGTTCTTTGTGGTGCTGGTGGTCTTCTCGGCGGTAACCACCAAGATCGTGCACTACAGCTCCATGACGTACATCCCGCTGACGTATCTGGCGGCGACGCAGATTCAGGCGATGATCCGTGGCACACGTGCGTGGGGACGTGGACTCAAGACTTCAGTGCTGATCATTGGTCTTGTGCTGACGTCGGTTTCCGTGATCGTTCCGTGGGCCTTCATGAACAGCGAGTGGATGTTATCACTGCCTTCATTCCGCGATGCGTTCCTGCGTCAAGCCATGTCACGCAAAGTCGAGTGGATCGGCATAGAGCACCTTGTCGGACTGATCCTGCTTCTCGGCCTCATCAGTGCGCTGATCATCTCGCGTCGCTCCATGCGGTCGGCCATGATCCTTCTTTTCGGTAGCGTAGCGATGTTCATCGCTGTGTTTCTTCCACTGGTGGCGCCTCGAATTGAGGCGTATTCGCAGGGGGCTGCTCTGGACTACTACACATCCATCCGTGGCAAGGATGTCTACACCAAGCCCCTTACCATGAAGAGCTATGCCCATCTGTTCTATACCCAGAAGCCATTTCACCTGAGTTCGGCAGCCAAGGGCATTGCGGTGGACGCCTGGGAGCCATGGCTGATCAGTGGTGATATCGACCGTCCGGCAACATTTATCTGCCGCGTGAACGATGCAGCCAATTGGTCAGGTGTGGCCACCTTGCGCGAGAAGTATCGCGACGGGGGCTTTATCATCTACGAGCGCATCACTTCTTCGGCGCGTCCGCAACCCCATACCCCGTGAGTTCGATGGTGTCGTAGTCGGTAAGGGTTGTTGCGATCTTCATCTGCACATTGAAGACGCCCGACTTCTGCGGTGTGTATTCGACTTCGATCGGAACCGGCACACTTTTCTGAGCAACCACGGTTGTCGGTCCAACAACCTTCAGCCCGGGTGTCTGTGGCTGAAGCGTCAGCGTCACAGGTTCATCAACAAACGACGTCAGCGAGATCTTCGAGCGAGTGGGCTCGCCAACGCGTCCCTGATTGAAACCCAGGAAGCTTGATGAGAGCTGCAGAGGGCGTTGCACTTCGGCGCGAAGCTTTACGACATGCGCCCCCGCCGAGTCGTTGGCATAGATCGTAACGTACTTATCGATCACTCCGCTTCCGGCCGGAAGTGTGAGCGTAATGTTCATCCCGGTCTCTTCTCCCGGCTGCAGCGTGTCACGTTCCAGGGGTGCAGTGGTACATCCGCATTGTGGACGAACGGACGTGATCACGAGGGTCTTGTCGCCAATGTTCTTGATTGGTACCCGATACTGAAC
>CANHFG010000101.1 GCA_947459875.1 Ignavibacteria bacterium | reverse complement strand
TGACGAGTGACGAGTGACCAGTGACGAGTGACCAGTGACCAGTGACCAGTGACGAGTGACCAGTGACGAGTGACGAGTGACGAGTGACCAGTGACGAGTGACCAGTGACGAGTGACCTCACACCTCAAACCTCAAACCTGAAAAAAACAACGCCGACCATGGAGCGGGCCGGCGTTGCCATTGTGCGTCGTGGTGCTCGGTGTTACCGGGTCCGTGGTGAAGACCCGCGGGCCACGACGTGATTTGAAAGGTTAGGTGAAAACGAGCAGGCGATGGAAATAGTTCAATCCAACGGAAAGCTGACCGGCAGCACCATGAGTGCGTGTTCCTGCATGGCGAGCTTTGTTATAGATGCCGTATGGTCGACCTGTTGGCGGATAGGACGAGGCATGGCTGCATAGACCTGGCGGGCGCCGGTTGGGTCGGCCGAGACCCGAGCCATGATGGCTTCGACGATCGTGCTGGCGGAAGCACCCGGCGATGATTCATCGTCGGAGTTGGCTTCATCATCCTGGTTGAAGATCGAAAGGAAGGCTTCCAATCCATCTTCCTGCCGTGGGAAGCGATAGATCTCAACGGTTTCGTTCTTGCCAACCTTGAGGCGATTCTTCATCGCCTTGATAGCGACGTCCAGACCGCCTTCGATATCCACGAGGCCCCTTTCCTTGGCAGCAGCGCCGGTCCAGACGCGACCGCGAGCCAGCAGGCGGGTTGATTCGAAGTCCTTGCCACGTGAATCGGCGACCTTCTGGACGAAGCGGCGGTAGGTGTTTTCGCCGTAGTCATGCAGACGTGCGCGCTCGGCCTCCGTCAGTGGCAGCAGAGGATTCATGAATGCGGCGGATGGTCCAAGGTTGATCGTGTCAACCGTGACGCCGACCTTGGCGATTGTGCCGGTAAGGTTTGGCATTGCCATGATCACGCCGATCGATCCGGTGATGGTGGCCGGATGTGCGATGATCGTATCGCAGGCCATCGCCATGTAGTAACCACCCGATGCAGCCACGTCGCTCATCGATGCATAGACGGGCTTGGTCTTGCGTACTTCGCGAATAGCGGTCCACATTTCATCCGATGCAAATGCCGAGCCCCCTGGACTGTCGATGCGAATGATGATGCCTTTGACGTCGTCGTCCTTAGCGGCCTTCTTCAGGTTCTTGATGAAGGTCTTGGCATAGATGCCGGATTCCTGAAAGGGGCTATCCTGCTTGCCGGAACTGATCACGCCGCTTGCGTAGACAATGGCAATGCCCTTGTCGCTGGTCGCTTTTTCTTCGTCGAGCTGCTGTACGTAGCTCGACACAGATACCGTTCGCAGTTTAGTGTATTCGTTGGTGTCCTTGGGGTTCATGCGTGCGTGGATGCGACGCCGGACATCTTCTTCGTGAGCAAGTGCGTCGACCAGTCGGTAGTGCTTGAGCGAGTCCGGCAGATAGACGCCGTGGTCCATCACGGCGCGCACGTAGGAAGGCTCCAGTCGACGTGATTCGGCCACAGCCTGGATGAACATGCTGCTGCGCTGCTCGAGCAGAGCACGAACCTCTTCCTTTGCCGGTTCTGACCACTTGTCACGCGTCATGGATTCGGCTGCGGACTTGTATTCTTCGAACTGCTCAACGTTCCACGACACGCCCAGCTTGTCGTAGAGTCCCTTCATGAAGGGGGCTGATGCGCCAAACGCCGTGAATTCCAGAAGGCCCTCGTGCGGCATGAAGACCGAGTCGGCCACCGAGGCCATGTAGTACTGTGACTTGGTTCCCATGTCCATATAGGCATAGACGAACTTGCGCGATGTCTTGAAGTCTTCGATGGCTTCACGCACCTCCGCCAGCTTGGCCATGCCGGCACCGGAGGCACCGCCTGTGATGTACAGCCCCTTGATCTTGTCGTCGCTCTTTGCCTTGCGTATGGCCTCCAGCACATCATAGAGCGATGCGCCGCCTTGAGATCCTCCCGAGAGGAAGGCAAAAGGATCGTGCG
Source organism: Ignavibacteria bacterium (assembly GCA_947459875.1). Classification (GTDB taxonomy): domain Bacteria; phylum Bacteroidota; class Ignavibacteria; order Kapaibacteriales; family Kapaibacteriaceae; genus UBA10438. Next base: position 4,751 of record CANHFG010000101.1, on the reverse strand, counting down.
TAGAGGATTCCTGCAAGCCGCCTGACATGTCGATGACCAGCACGGTGTTGTCCTTGATGCTCTTTGGTGTGTCCGAACTCTCCAGTCCGGCCATGATGCCACCGATGAAGACGAACGTCACGATCATGAACACGACCAGTCCTGCCACGAGAATGCCGCCGATGACGGCAAAGGGGATCCACCAGCGGCTCTTGCGTGGTGGGACGGGATAGGCCGTACCCTGTGGGGGGATTCCTTGAGGACCTCCGCCCGGGGGAGGCGGGATGGGTGACTGTGTATCTTGCATTTTCTTTTTCCTGACACTTGAAAGTGGTTGAAGTTCTTGTGAATCGCTCGTTGGACAGTTCGCAATTGGGGAAGGTTTCACTTCCCACCTCAACGATGTTGACGTATGACTTGCCGGCCGACCGCATTGCCATGCATCCGCTGGCGGAGCGGGATGCCAGCAAACTGCTCGTCTGGCGCAATGCCGACGAGCCGATAGAGCACACGACATTTCGTCGTGTGGCGAACCTGCTTCCGGAGGGATCGCTGCTGGTGGTGAACCAGACGCGTGTGATCGCTGCACGCCTGTACGTGCGCAAGCCGTCAGGCGGAATGGTCGAAGTGCTCATCACCGATCCTGTAGCCCCCTCGACCGATCCAGCCGTGGTGCTTGCTACGCGTGAGGGATCCCGCTGGCGCTGCCTCATTGGTGGTCGCAACGTGCTTCCGGGGATGGAACTCGTGAGCGACGACGGATTGCTGCGAATCAGCGTTGTGGACCGTGCCTCAACGGAAGGTCTGGTGGATCTTTCATGGCAGGGGGGGCAGACGCTATCGGAGGTGATCGAGCATCTTGGCACGATCCCGCTACCGCCCTACATTCAGCGCGAGGTGGAACATGCCGACGAAGAGCGCTACCAGACGATCTATGCACGCGATCAGGGGTCGGTGGCTGCCCCGACGGCGGGACTGCATTTTACCGACAGAGTGATGGCCGACATTGCCGCGCGCAGTGTAGACATTGCGCGCGTGACGCTGCACGTGGGCCTAGGTACGTTTCGGCCGGTGGATGCCCAGGACCTGCGAGACCACGTCATGCACAGCGAACGTCTCGGTGTCTCGCGCTCGGAAGTCGCGCGTATCTGCGACGCTGCCGCCCGTGGCGTGCTGTTCACATGTGTCGGAACGACATCGATCCGCACCATGGAGTCGATCTACCTCTGGGGTGCGCGTCTTCTACGAGATGGTGATCAGGGGGCTTCCCAGCTCACGGTTGAGCAGTGGGATGCCTTCGACCCGTCGCTGCACAAGGCATCTCGGCACGAGGCCTTTGACCGGGTGGGACGCTGGATGGATGAGCGGAGCCTGACCACCGTATGGGGCTCGACGCAGCTGATGATCGCCCCCGGCTGTTCGATCCGCTCTACCGATGCGCTCATCACGAACTTTCATCAGCCGGGCAATACGCTGCTGGCACTCATAGCCGGATTCGTTGGTGAGAACAACTGGCGCTCGATCTACGAAGCAGCGCTGGGCGGAGGATATCGCTTTTTGAGTTACGGAGACTCGTCTCTGCTGTTCCGCAGTGACGCGACCTGACGTCGCACAAGCCGCACTGTACGGGGCGAGCAGGCGATCACGCGCATGCCGCGCGGGCACATCACCGTGGGAATCACTACGCCGTTTGCCGTGACCCCGCTGATCTGACATCGCAGGTCGAGCCGCGTAAGCTCTGCCAGATCGTTGACGCCTCCTCGCACGGTCACACGAAGTCGGTTCGGCCGCGTCGTGTAGCCCATGCCGGCAAGCCCCTTTTCGAGAGTCACTTCCACGTCCTCTATGGTTGCGTCGGCAACCTGCTGCACAGGAATATGAACGCGCACGGATTTCGGCATGACGTCGACCAGTGACCGGAGCGAATCACTCAGAGGCACGTCGATCGTCATGCCCTCATGGACATCGCCAAGGAGGATCTTCTTGGTCGACCACGAAGTAAGAGGAGCAAGCACACCGGCAATGCCCTTCAGGGTAACACTTGCCCGGTCAGCCGTGGGCTCGGAGGTGATCATAAAGCCCGGTCGGCACTCGATGCTGTGCGCCACCACAAGCGGCACGCTCTTGAGTTCGGGCGTGCCGGTGCGCAGTGTAATGTCGGCCGGAGAAACGCTCAGCACGCGCACGCCAAGATCTTCGGCGATGCGCTTGAGCATCGTGGCATTGGCCACACGAAAGGCACTCGGCTCATCCGGGGCCTGCTCTGCCAGCGACAGCGTGCAGACCTTTGGTCGGTTGTACAGACGCAGGTTGGCAATGTTCAGCCCGCTGGTGCGCACGCGCACCGTCACGCTGGACGGAACGCCCGAGATGATGGTCTGTCCGGCAGGGGGCACGACGGCGATCGGCACGTCGATGTCGTCCTCGTACGTCCGGGTAAGCGTGACATACGCCCACAGCGTACATGCCATGAGGACCGAGACGAGCAGCGTCAGGACGTTTGATCGGCGTGCAGCCATGACAGATCTCGAGGGTCGGAGGAAAACGCACCGCGCAGACGTTCACGATGCTGGATCATATGAGAGATGCGGAACATGATGCGCTTGCGCTCATCCGCATCGGCCGTTACTTCAAGCGTCTGCGTTGCCCCGTCAATGCGCTGATGCACGCGATGGATCTCGATGCCGAGCATCGCGTCACGGATCGTGCGATGGACGTCATAGCCCGGCACTTCCACGTCGAACTGTTTCCAAGAAGTGCTCGGCGCGGAGGCGGCAAACATGATGTCGGCCACCTCACGCTGCTGATCGGCCGTGAGCGTAGAGTCATGCAACACATGATAGGACGCGTCGGCACGTTCTTCGGTTCCGACCAGAATGCTGCGAAAGATGGCGCGTCCACCCTCGCTCCAGAAACTGGCCGTCGTGATATGGTACTCATGCAGGGCAATGGACAACGCGTCCGGCACCATCAGAACAACGCGGATAAGCTCCCGCTCAGACGGCAGCAGGGCTGCCACGTACGTTGTTCGTCTGTCCGCACTGGTCGCAGCGGAGGGGGCTGGAGCATCTGTCGAGGGTGTCTCTGTCCGGACGGCGGGCCGACCCGCGGCACGCTGCGTGGATCCGCCGACAATGCGCTGAAGTTCTTGCGAAAGCACCTGCTCGTTCAGTCGAAATGCCTCGGCAACATCACGCAGCAGAAATGGGTGGCGCAGAGCATCGGGTACTGAGGCTATCCATTCGAGCATCGTACGTACGGCCTTTGCCTGCTGTGTTGCGTCATCGAGCTGACCCGTCAGACGCAGCCGGTCGATCTGATATGCCAGCCACGTTTTTGCATCAGCGATCAAGGGGCGAAGTGCATCAGCCCCTTTGTCGCGAACAAGCGAATCGGGGTCCGTCCCGGCCGGCAGCACCACGCAGCGCACGTCGAAGCCGGCAGCAAGGCCAAGTTCGATCCCCCGCGTGATTGCCTTTTGTCCGGCCTCGTCACTGTCAAACACCAGAATGATCGCATCGGCAAAGCGCTTAAGGATGCGCAGGTGCTCCGGAGTCAGCGCTGTGCCGGAGCTGGCAACCACGTTGGTAATGCCCGCCTGGTGGAGCGTGATAACGTCGGCCTGACCCTCGACAAGGACCGCCGTACGCTCGGCCTGGATGGGCCTCTTTGCACGGTCCAGACCATAAAGAAGTTTGCTTTTTTCAAAAACGATCGATTGCGGAGAGTTGACGTACTTGGGCTGACCCGGATCATCCGTGAGCATGCGCGCGCTGAAGCCAACGACGCGACCGCCGGAATCGGCGATCGCAAACATGGCACGTCCGCGGAACCGATCGTATGTCTTACCGTCCTCGCGGGTGATCACCAGGCCGGCATCAACGAGGTGTTCGATGGCAAAGCCCCTTGAGAGCAGGTGCTGCATCGTGGCGTCCCAGGCTGCCGGTGCAGCACCCAGGCGGAAATCCTTGCAGGTCTGCTCGGTAAATCCGCGTCGCTTGAAAAACGCACGCGCCGGAGCACCATCCGATGATTCAAGTACCTGCTGATAAAACTCTGCCACCTCGCGCAGTGCACGCATCGCATTGTCCTGGCGCGCAAACTCACCCGTCGGGTCATCACGCTGTTCATCAGGGATCTCAATACCCGCCCGTTGCGCCAGATGTCGGACGGCATCAACAAAGCCCATGTGCATGTGCTGCTCGACAAACGTGATGACGTTGCCGGCCTTGCCGCACCCGAAACACTTGAAGATGCCCTTTTCGGCATTGACGTTGAACGACGGAGTCTTCTCCTTGTGAAAGGGGCACAACCCGACGTAGTTGCGGTTGTTCTTCCGCAGCTTTACGTGCTCGCCGATCACGTCAACAATGTCCGACTGCTGACGAACCTGCTCGATGATTTGCTGGGGGATGCGCACCAAGCAAGTTACGGAGTTCCATGTAGGGGCGAGACGCAGTCTCGCCCGTGTAACATTTAGGGGCGAGACGCAGTCTCGCCCCAACGTGTTTGGCCCCTTCAGCGGGCGAGACTTCGTCTCGCCCCTACGTGTTTGGCACCTTCAGCGGGCGAGACTTCGTCTCGCCCCTACGTGTTTGGCCCCTTCAGCGGGCGAGACTTCGTCTCGCCCCTACGTGTTTGGCCCCTTCAGCGGGCGAGACTTCGTCTCGCCCCAACGTGTTTGGCCCCTTCAGCGGGCGAGACTTCGTCTCGCCCCTACGTGTTTGGCCCCTTCAGCGGGCGAGACTTCGTCTCGCCCCTACGTGTTTGGC
>CANHFG010000100.1 GCA_947459875.1 Ignavibacteria bacterium | reverse complement strand
AGTCTCCCAGGGGTGGCACTGAGCCGACCAGTGTGGTGTACTGCGGAAGGTCGAGAAGCTCGGTGACGGCATTCGGAACGTCACCCGTGTTGACCACCGTGAGCGAACGCTCGGCGCATTCAAGGATGCGCACCGAATCAAATGCGACGGGTTGCGAGATCGCGATCTCGGACTTCAGCGCAAGGATCGTTCCGCGGTCACCGGTGGCGATCAGCTTATAGAGGATCACATCCTCGGTATCGAAGTTGATACTGTCGATTGTCAGCTTGCTGCTGGCCCTGTTGTTGTTCGTGGTCACGAACCTTAGCACGGCAAAAGGTTTCGTCGAATCAATGCCGCAGAAGTTCTTCATCGTCACGGCCTGCCCCCCGTAGGGCGAAGCAGCAAAGGACAGCGACGGACGGAATTTGACGCCACCCGTCTGGGAGACGCATTCGTTACCGGTAAGCGTCGAGGTAATGTCCAGTAGCCGAAGCTGCGAGGAATCAAAGTCGACGCGCATCTTGATGTCAACCACCGAAGCATCGATCTTGATCGAACTGTACAGCGGAACATTCAGCGTATCACAGGAGATCATGCGGAATGTGTCCGGCAGCGGGCGCAGTGCATCGAAGCTGAACTGCAAGCCGCGTGTCTGCGCAAAGCCCCCTCCTCGTACCAGGACCGTCGTATCCCAACCCACACAGGGGGTGGAGAACCAGAACTTCATTCGCGTGCGGTAGTCACGGGGCGCGCGCGGACGTTGCCGCAGCTGCACGACCAGCGAGTCTCCGGGATCGATCGTCTGCGGCCAGGTTGTCGGCGCGGTGACGGTAAAGATGCGCTCGTCCGGGAAGAACGTCACGGAGTCGACTACCACCCGGTCCTGACTAGGGTTCAGGCGGAAGTCGGGGATCTTCAGCACCACCGAGAGGATCTGTGGACTGGTGACATCGACAACTCCGTACGGGAACTGCACCGAGGTGGGGCGTGGACGGAAGGTGAGCGATCGCTTGCCGACGAGGAATGTCTCAAGCGTGCTCGACCACTGCGAGCCCGATGCCTTGATACGCAGCGCGGCGCGGCATTCCATGAGTGTTGAATCCGCCGGCGTGCGCGGGCAGAACGTCAGCACAACCGTGTCACGCTCTCCCGGCGGCACGGTGTACGGAAGCACACCGGTTGGTGAATACTTGGACTTCCAGTTAAAGAACTGCGGCTTCCCGCCGGGTACTCCCACCGAGTCGATCCAGACTCGTTCGACCACCATGTCGAACTTCAGCGAACCATTCAGAAGCTCGATCGTGCGGTCAATGCACTCGCACGGCCGCACGTAGCCGAAGTTGACGAGTGACAGAGCGCTCTCGAGTTTGACGATGATCCCCCGACCCGATAGAGGTCCGGAGCCGCTGATAGTGCAGGGTTCGGAAGAATGCGCCGTCAGCGCGCCAACAAATGAGCGCGCTGCATCTGGAGCAAACTCCACATCGACGCGAATCGAATCTCGTGGCGCCAGGGTAAGGGGCACCACTCGACTGGTTGAAACGATCCGGAACCCCGGACTGATCGTCAGCGAGTCGACGCGTACCGGCAGCGAGGAGGTATTCTCGACAATCATCTGCATGGTCTTGCGGTCGCCCACTTCAACGGTGCCAAAGGCCGTATTCTGGGAAACGAACAGCTTCGGCGCAACGGATGTGGCGATCAGCTGAACCTGCCACTCGGCCCGGCTCTCATCACGGAAACGGATGTACGCCCTGTCGGCCCGGTCACGTGTCGGATCGGCAGGTGTGTATCGTGTGCGGAAACGAATGGAATCACGAGGCGGGATCGTACGTGTGGTCCCGGTGACCGGCCCCGGGGGATCGATGATCGAAATGCGTCCACCGGACTGATCGACGAACTGTAGAGAGTCTATTCGACGCGGCGAGTCGGTAAGGTTCACGATGAAGACCGAGTCTTCCCGTGTCTGACACGAGATAACGTTCTGGGTCTCCATGACAAGGGGCTGAAAACGGAATATCTGCATGATGCCTCGCCCCTTGAGGTCGATACAGTCTGACACGTAGCAGCGGTTTTCGAACAGACAGAGTTTGTCGTTGTACGTCAGCGAATCTGTCGGCCGGAACGTGATCGGAATCGTTGTCGAGTCACCCGGCTGAATGCTGCGGCTCGTGCCGCCAAGCAGGGCGAAGGACTCGCCGCGCTGCACATAGAGCGACACGGTTAGAGCATCGAACTTGCTCGTGTTCTTTGCGCGCACGCTCAACGTGCGTTGCTGGCCTACGATCACGTCACCGAAGTCCACGAGGCCATTGACAGACCATTGCACCTTGTTATCCAGACCGCGCCCCGTGACGTAGATCTTGCGCTCGATGTTGCATCCCTGGATGCGCGTTTTGATGATGATCGAGTCGAACACGATGCCGGGCTGACGCGGAAGGAACCGCACGGAGTTGAACGGATACCCGGTCTTTGGAAGCAGCGTGAACGGGAAGCGTATGCGATAGTGTGTGAAGTCCTTCGGAACGATTATCGTGTCGATGACAATGTCCGACAGCGTCAGATTCTGCCACGTGTAGTTCTGCGGGTTACTCAGAAGGCCCGGGCAGACGGCCTCGAAACGCATCGTATCGATACGTCTCGACCCCGACGTGTTGCGCACCGAAATGACCTCCTGTGTTCGCCCGGTAAGGGCAATGGTTACGGGAGTCTTCTGACACTGATCGTCTGTCACAAGCCGCAGAGTATCGCGATAGTCGGCCGTGGTGTCGCGTACAAACGACCGGATGACAAGTGTTGTGCACTGACCAGGCTGGATGACGATCGGATAGGTCACTCCGACCACCGCAAAGCCCTTTGGCTCGTTGGTAAACGTATTTCGAATCGTCAGGGGGCGAGGCCTGCCCAGTTGGTCGGAGGTGTTGCAGACGATAATCGTCGAATCGATCTGGGTCTTGTCCACGCAGCCCACCCAGAGTGTATCGAACAGCACACCCCGACGATTTACACCGGTTTCCGTGATGCGATTCAGCTCCATGCGGATCTGCTGGTTCGGCAGACCGCAACGGTTGGTCGGCCGGATCTCCAGAGTGTCGATGAACGTGCCGACAAGCGTTCCCCGGAACGTCACCGTTACCACCTGCGGAGTGCCGCCGGCAAGATTCACCGACGAGGGCGTGATGGTGAACATGCTTGCTTCCGGACCCCTCATCACGAGATTGGCTGTACTTCCGCAGACTGCCGTGTCGACGATCGTAAACTGCCACTGTGCTACCGTGTCGCAAAGAATGTCCTGCTTGACGGCCGTAGGCGTCACGCTCAGCGACCGTGGCACTACCCGGTCGGATCGCAGATTCGATGCACCCGAACGAAGCAGTCCGGAGTGGCCGTTGCCGGTGGCATCGCAAAGCGAGGAGATGTTACCCGCGGACTCGTTACAGCGCAGATAGGCGCGCAGCCCCTGCTCGTTTCCGTTCAGCGAGCGCTGCATCTGGCACTTGATGGATGACTCGTCGAGAGCACGATCCCAGACGCGGATCTCATCGACCAGCCCCTTCATCGTGCGGAAAAGATTCTGGTTATCGGCAACGCCGTTGCACGAACCGATCAGAAACGGCAGATCCGGACGGTCGAGGCCTCGCAGGTATGAGGCTGGGTACTGCGTGTTTCTGATCGGCCCGGCCGCCAGATTTCCGTCGATATAGATCGAGGCACTTTCCGTTGCGCCGTCGAATACCACGGCGATGTGGCGCCATGCTCCGTAGAGTCCGGCAGCCGGTGTGCGGACGATGGTGTTATCGACGCCTTTGAGCTGACCGGCATCGCCGTTGACCTCGAACACCAGTTCATCGTTGGAATCGATGTACACGACGAAAACGTCGTTGAAGTCCGAGTTGGGCCCCCACAGCCCGCCCAGAAATTGACGCTGATTGGCCTGCTTCTCGATCTTGGCCCACATCTCGAATGTCAGAGCACTTTGGCGTGCCTTCACGGGATTCTTCAACAGTTCGATGAAGTGCTGACTGCGACCACTGGTGGTTACGAATTGCACGGCATTGAAGATGCAGTCCTTTCTGCCATCGCACGACGCAGGAAACTGCGCCGAGGTCTTGACGGCAAGGAGCAATGCCAACAGTCCGATTGTAACGAGTCGATTACGGATCATGCTACATCCCAAACTCGATGATAAAGTCACGCACTTCAGCGAGCGCTCAGAGGCCGCAGACAGGCGCACCCCGCGCGCGCATGCGCGGGAAAGATACGGGAACGAGGTATACCACGGAATCCCTGCCCGTCGTAACTTTTCCGCGTTGGGTCGGCAGGCAACATGCCACCACGCCCCTTACACACTCAATGCTGAGGACGAAGAATATGTCGTTGATCCGCACTTTGGTTACAGCCGCGATCCTTACGCTCACCATGGTGGTCGTAACACAAGCACAGGCCCCTGCTCCGCGCGATTTCGGACTTTCGCTCAACGCCCGTGTTGTAGGAGGAACGAAGCCATCGATCACGTTGCGCTGGAATAAGGACGACAATCAGGTTGGCGCACTGATCTGGCGAAAGCTCAAGGACAACGCCGTGTTCAGCCCCGAGATTTATGACTCGGTGGTGGGCAAGGGGCTGGAATGGACCGACAATGACATCGAGACCGGACAGTCCTACGAATACCGCGTGTTTCGTGTTATCAGTCGGAAGAACGGCGCAGCAAACGTCAATTTCTGCGGTGTTGGTTACATCAATGCGGGGATCGAAGCGCCCCCTGCCCCGCGGGAACGTGTCCTTGTTCTCGTCGACTCGACCATGCGTCAGCCGCTGGCAACGCAGCTGAGCACCTTCGAGCAGGATCTTCTTAACGAGGGCTGGGACGTCACCATCATGTCAGTGCCGCGTGCCGAGACCTTTGATTCCGGCAAGGTCAACCGCGTTCGGGCACTCATCAAGCAGGAGTGGAACAGCGGTCGCGACCTTGGCGCGATCGTCCTGGTCGGACGCGTGCCGGTGCCATATTCCGGCGTCATTGCACCTGATGGACATGTGCCGGATCATCAGGGGCTTGGCCTGCCGATGGCATCTACGGCGACCACAACGGTAACTACACCGATCGCACGTCCAATCAGCCCAACACATCGCGTCCAGTGAACAGTAACATCCCGGGCGACGGGAAGTTCGACCAGAGTGTGTTCAACACCGACGTCGACATACCGGTCGGGCGGATCGACTTCTTCAACATGCCGCTGTTCAAATCGAGCGAGACCGATCTTTTGAAGAACTACTTCAAGAAGAACCATGATTACCGGACAGGCGCATGGAGCGTGCGCGCAGGTGGGATCATTGATGACAATTTCACATCCTATCCCGAGGCATTCAGCGCATCGGCATGGCGGGGCTTCAGCGTGTTCGGACCGGATACGGCGGTACGTGCGGGCGACTTTTTCACCGACCTTAAGGGTCCGACGACCTACCTGCTCGGATACGGCTGCGGAGCCGGAACGGATGTCTCTGCCGGCGGCGTCGGCTCCACAACCGACATGTCCACAAAGCCGGTTCATGCGGTGTTCACCTTCCTGTTCGGCAGTTACTTCGGTGACTGGAACACGCAGAATAATTTCCTGCGGGCGCCTCTTGCCACGGATCCGCGCGTGCTAACGTCGGCCTGGTCCGGACGTCCACACTGGTACATCCACCACATGGCTCTTGGCGAGACGATCGGATACAGCGCCCGACTGAGTCAGAACAGTTCGCAGATCTATTCTGGCGGAGTTCTGGGCAACTACGTGCAGGTGATCAACATCAACGCTGACGGGTCCTATGCCCTCACCGGAGGCCTTGAACGTCAGATCCACATTGCCCTGCTTGGTGATCCGACACTTCGTTCCAACCCGAAACAGATCGCTGCACTCGGCACGCTGACGGCCAAGACGGAGTTTCCGAACAAGGTCAAACTCTCATGGATCAAGCCCTCCGGCACGGCCGATGCGTACATGGTCTACCGTCGTAAGGAAGGCACGAAGAAGTGGACAGCGCTTACCACCCGCCCTATAACAGCTACGTCGTATCAGGACTCGCTGCGCAACGACGGAACTCTCGAGTACATGGTCCGCTGTTGCGCTCTTCTATCCAGTGCCAGCGGAACATACTACGACATGGGGCGTGGCGCGCGGGCAAGCGTCCTAACCACGCACGTAACCGATGATGTCGAAACCGGAGCATCGGTCCTGGCAACCATCGCCCCTAACCCTGCCACAGACGTGATCAACGTGGAGTTCGCGCTCGCCCTGCCGGGCACCACCGTTGTCGATCTGGTTGACGTCACCGGCCGCACCGTTGCTTCGTTCGACGCCGGCTCGCTGGCCGCCGGTACACACCAAACTTCGTTTGATGTCTCAACGCTGCCACCCGGCACCTACACCCTCAGCGTAAAGGGTGGAGGAGAAAGCACAACCGTGCCCGTGATGGTTGTGAGGTAAGCGCTTCGCGGGACGCCGCGCGGGACGCCGCGCGGGACGCTACGCGGGACGCTACGCGGGACGCTTGCGCGGGACGCTTGCGCGGGACGCTACGCGGGACGCTTGCGCGGGACGCTGCGCGGGACGCTTGCGCGGGACGCTTGCGCGGGACGCTTGCGCGGGACGCTTGCGCGGGACGCTTCGCGGGACGCTTCGCGGGACGCTTCGCGGGACGCTTCGCGGGACGCTTCGCGGGACGCTGCGCGGGACGCTTCGCGGGACGCTGCGCGGGACGCTGCGCGGGACGCTTCGCGGGACGCTGCGCGGGACGCTGCGCGGGACGCT
>CANHFG010000099.1 GCA_947459875.1 Ignavibacteria bacterium | reverse complement strand
GGTGGCGGAGAACTGCGGCTTGTTGCCGGTGAGCTTGATGGCCTGCGTGGTCCAACAACAACGCAGTCTCCGATCATGGCCGCTATGGGGCACATCTCGGCCGGTGCCTCGGGAGAGCTCAACGTTCCGCCCATGCCGACGCTCCTGCTGTACGTACTCGGAGGTTCGCTGCGCATTAACGGCGAGCATACCGTGGGCCGGCACAAGCTGGTCGTGTTCTCCGATCAGGGACAGAGCATTTCCATTGAAGCCACCGAAGAGACCGACATCCTGCTGCTAGCCGGTGAGCCCCTTCACGAGCCGATGGTTGCCTACGGTCCGTTCGTGATGAATACCGAAGATGAGATCCGTCAGGCCTTCCTTGACTTCCGTCAGGGGGCGATGGGGCGGCTCGAAGAATAGTCGCGCTATCTGATGATCGCCGGAATGTCGGCGCTTCCGTCAGGCGTTTCGATGTGCACGATGTACGTGCCCGAGGCGATGCCCGTGACGTTGACGTCGAGTCGATGCTGATGGTCTGACCTGTGTACCGTGGCTGCGTGCTGCAGCACGGTCTGTCCGAGCATATCACTGATCACGATCGTGATCGAGCCGGCGGCGGTGCCTGGCAGTATAACGTGCATCACGTCCTGAACCGGAACAGGTTGGATGAGCGGGCGTGTGCTGCCGAGTGCTACGTTCCTGAGCCGACGTCCGGCGCATACTTCGTCGATCACCAGCAAGCCGTCATCATACAGAACATCGCTTGACTGGCCGAGCCATCGGAAACCGATGGATTTATCGAACACAAGGTCCGTGGACTCAGCAACCGAGAGGAGCGAAAGCACCGGAACGACCGCAAGCGTGTCGGTACCATTCCACGCACCGAGGATGCTGATACGGCTGGAATCTCCCGATCGTTCCACGCGCCAGGTGTTCGACAGGCTGGAGCCATCTGCTGCTGATGCCTCGGTGGACTTCCATGCGAAACGGATCTCGAAGGAGTCCAGCAGGCTCGTGTCGATATCCGGTAGTCCGTCAAGCAGTACCGGCACGTCCACCGTCTTGCCGGTCGCAACGTTGACGTCAGGAATACGAACCCGCGTAATAGCCGCTCCCTCTCCACGGAGCATCGTGACAATGCGTGTCGGACAGGGATCGACGCGTTCAAGAACGATGCTGTCGGTAAACACGCCGAATGTCTGCAGGTACTCGGCATCGATCACGATACTCTCGCCCGGCAATAAGCGCACAGGAGGGGGTGGGGTTATCCGCAGGACTCTGAAAGGGGCTGACGGTAGGGAAGCCACCCGGATCGTTGCGGCCGATGTGCCGCTATTGGTACAGGTGGCTTGCAGCACCTGCCGACGTCCGATAAAGCGCTCCGTGTAATCAATGCGGGGTGTTGACTGGATGGCAGCATCGATGGCTGTTCCTCGTATGCGAATGACTACGACCGTGTCGCATGGAACAAGCCGGATGCGTGCGATGATCTCATACGGTCCGGGTGCCGTCGGCCGTGCATGCACAATGATCGTGTCACTTCCGCGCAGGGTATCGCCGACGGGATTCACGACGATGCCGGGTCCGGTCGTTGCGATCGAGTCCAGCACCCACGGTGTTGCCGTATCGGCGACGACAGCGATCGGAACGCGCACGAGGGAGTCTCTACAGAGCACCATCGTGTCGGCCTGAACATTCACCGGAGCGATCAGGAAGGGGGCTTTGACTGGCCCATAGACGGTCGTCCAGAGCGTATCAAGGCATGCACTGTCCCGCACGATGAATCCGATGCGACCCGTCGCAGAACTCCTTGTCGGCGTCCACGTGATGCGGGTCTTTATCCGGCGACGATCGGCTGCGGCAAACGGCGTGACCAGAGCGGCCGAGGCGACCGCGTCGGAGAGGATCTTTTCGACGATGACATCAGCCCCCTCAAAGACCAGATCGACATCAACGCTACTGCTGCGCGTGGTGCACGTCTCAAGCATCGGCATCACCACTGTGTCAGGCCGGATGTCGATCACCCGGTCCTCGCGGCGCCAGATGACTCTGCCGATGATCATGCTGTCGCAGGGAGAAAGACCGATCTTCAACAGGGCCGTGTCAGCACCCTTACGCGGACCGGGCACCAGACGAATGCGCGCCAAAGCGATGTCGCCGCCGGCCAGACTGTCCGGCAGGGCTGAGGTCCAGCGCGCGGCCGAAGCCGAGTCCGTGAGCGCTCGCAGCCGGGCCGTAAGCGCCCCACGATTGCGGATCACTACCGATGTATCGATGGTCCGGTCACATCGAATTGTGCCGAGGTCGAGCAGGTCCACCGTGACGTTCCATTGGGGGCGAACCGTGACGATAAGGGTATCGGCACTGAAGCATCCAAGCGTGCCGTATGCCCGCACAACGAACGTATCGGTGCGTACGGCACGGAAACCGAGTCGCGTATCACCACCGAGCACGCGTTGGCGCGAATCAAACCAGCGGACGGAGTCGGCGCGCTCGCCGACAACGCAGTCAAGGACCAGCGAGTCATTCTGGCATACAACGTAATCGTTGAGCGCACGCACATTCGGGATCACTGGCCGCGTCTGATTGTGCGGGACGACGGCGCGCACGCCGAGCGTTCCGGCCTTGCCACCTTCGGCCAGATAGTCGGAATTGCGCGGATCGGTAAAGGCCACGTTCCGACCGCTCACACCGCCCGAGAGGTCGAAGGTCACCGATGCCGGAGGTGCGCTCTGCGAGATCGACAACGTGCCACCACCGCCGGCGCCGCCCGGACCATGGAGTCCGCCGTTGTTGATGTTGCCGCCGTTGCCGCCCCTTGCGACGATCGCCACGGGCCCGACGGCCGCACTGACCTCAAGATGTACCGTGCCGCCGGCACCGCCGCCGCCGGCGCCGTCGTTACCGCCAACCAGGGCCGGGGCCAGACCGTTGGCAGAGATCACATTCTGATTGCCGACGATCGTATCCGTGCGGATGATGACGATACCTCCGCCGCGAGCGCCCGCCGTGCCGCTGTTGTTGTTCATGTGGCCGGCACCGCCGCCACCACCCATTACGAGCGTGGGACGTCCGCCAGACTGCACGGCAACGATGCTGCCGGGTCGGCCGCCGTTATCGAAAAACGAACCGCATCCCTGCCACTGGCTTCCACCGCGTCCACCCACGCCGCCATTACCACCACCACCGCCGCCCGAGTTATGACCGCGTCCACCGCCGCCACCATTGTACAGGGCACGTCCGCCGGCCACCATCGACGGTAGGGGGCGCACGTAGGTCTCGCCCTTTGCCGCGCCGAGCGTGCTGCCGGCTACGTCATCGTCGACCATTTGCGAGCAGTCTCCGCCCCCTTGCCAGGTGACACCTCCGCGGAAGCCCAGTCCGTCGGCGCTGATTCCGGCTCTGAGCGTAAGCGTGCCGCGGTTGTCGATCACCACCACGCCGCCGACGCGGCCGTCCCAGGCGCGTCCGGTGACCGGGGCCGTAATGGTGGAGTTGAACGTTACCGGAACGCGCACCAGCTGGATCACACCGCAGCTGGCGTAGGTGTTCAGCAGGGGAAATGTCAGCTCGATCGTTGTGCCGCGGATCGCAGCAATGTTGGCAAACTCACAGCGTCCGACGGCTTCCACGTCATAACCGGCACTCACTGTGCAGCCGCCCGTCTGAATGATCAGCACCTCGTCGCCGATACGGAACGATGCCAGCGAGTCGACAACGATGCGCGAGACGCAGTTGATGGTCTCAACGCTGAGAACACGTGTGTAGTCATTGACGATCGTCTGCGCAACGGCAGGACCCTGACTCACGGAGCCAAGGCTGAAGACGGCAAGCATGTTCAAGAGTAGTCGCTTCATAGCCCGTCACGATCGTTACAACGGCACTACAATACGCAATTTTCAGGCCGTGAAACGGCTCAGACAGGGGGCTTTTCGGACAGCTCCAGACCTTCGGACCGCTGAACCGTGTAGTCGATCTCCCAATCGCTCTTGAACAGCACAACGGACCGATCCTGATCGTCCAACATTACCGGCGCAGCCGTTGAGGGACGCGCCTGACCGATGATCCAGCGCAGGCGGGTGTAGGGCAGTCGCTCAAGGCGGATCTTTTCATTGTACTCGTTTTCCATCCGCCAGGCAAAAAGCTCCAGCTGAAGTTCGCCCACAACTCCCACAAGCGGAACGGGGCTCCCGTCGGCCTCGATAAAGATCTGGATAACGCCTTCCTGACGGAGCTGGTCGATGCCCTTGCGGAATGACTTGGAGAATGACCCTGTGGCCGGCCAGACCTTGGCGAAGATCTCGGGCGCAAAGCGCGGGAAAGAAGGCAGTTCCAATAAAGAGCGTTCCGTGAGCGTATCGCCAACCTGGAAGAGTCCGGGATTTGTCAGTCCGATCACGTCGCCCGGGAAGGCCTCATCGATGATCTTGCGCTCGCGGCCAAAGATCTCGAACGGATATGTGAGTTTGGTTTCGCGTCCGCTGCGCGGATGCACGGCCGTCATCCCCCGTGTGAAGGTGCCGCTGACGATTCTCAGAAAGGAGATGCGATCGCGATGCGCCTTGTTCATGTTGGCCTGAACCTTGTACACGAAGCCAACGAACTCCTCTTTTTCCGGCTCAACTACGCCCTGTGACATCTGATACGGTTGCGGCGTAGGAGCCATGGACAGGATCGACTGCAGGAAATGCTCGATGCCGAAGTTGGTAATGGCCGAACCCCAGAAGACAGGCGTGCAGGCGCCCTTGCGGAAGGCTTCGACGTCGAAGGCAGGGATGACGTGATCGACAAACTCCAGGTCCTCGAGCAGCTTATCATGGGCGTGTTCGCCGATGGCCGAGCGCAGCTCAGCGCCTCGAATGTCGCCAACACTCACCGGCGCTTTGTAGCGGTTGCCGACGGTGCGTTCGAACTCGAAGAACTGACCGCTCTGGCGGTCGAAGATGCCGCGGAAGTCCGGTCCGTCACCAATGGGCCATGTGCGCGGGATGGCGGCAATGCCCAGGACCTGCTCCACTTCGTCGAGCAGTTCCAAAGGGTTCCGCGCCGGACGGTCCATCTTGTTCATGAAGGTGATGATCGGGATACCCCGATCTCGGCAGACCTTAAAGAGCTTGATGGTCTGCTCCTGAACGCCGCGGCCGGCATCGAGGAGCATGATGGCCGAGTCAACGGCCATCAACGTCCGATACGTGTCTTCGGAAAAGTCCTGGTGACCCGGCGTGTCGAGAATGTTCAGCAGCAGGCCGTCGTACTCCACGCGCATGGCACTGGAGGACACGGAGATACCGCGCTGCTGCTCGATCTCCATCCAGTCCGACGTGGTCGAACTGTGCTTGCCCCCTGTCACGGCACCGGCCTGATGGATGGCCCCCGAGTAGAGCAGAAGCTTCTCGGTCATCGTGGTCTTCCCGGCATCGGGATGACTGATGATGGCGACGGTACGTCGCCGCATGCACTCGTCGTGAATGTTGGCCATAGCCATCAAACTTACGGCTCGATGGGCGTCGACGATACCTCTCTCGTGGTGATATCGAACAGGATGCTCACGCCAAAGCGCAACGGTGCGATGGTCCAGGAGGCATCGGTGACGACATCGGTGAACATCGGCGAGTAGGTCACTTCGGGCACTATGGAGAGTCCGCCCGGAAGGGGCGCGGCGTAGCGCAGTCCAACGGTAGCACCTGCCTGAAGGCCGCTGGTATTGGGAATGTCGGCGCTGGAGACGTTGTAGAGTCCCGACCCAGTAGGGAAGTCGTACGGCAACGACGGATCGCTCAGACGTTCCCGCTGATCGTAGGTTCCGCCAAGCGTAGTGCCCACCCGAAGACCGGCGATCACCGACAGGTTGCCACCCAGTTTGAGGTTTGCCACCGGCTCGAGCAGAAGAAACGATGTCGAGGTCGCAAGGGTGTGGTCGATGGTCGTCGACAGAGCCCCGTTACCTGCGCGCACGGTTATGGGTTCGGAAGCTGTAAAGTCTGTAGCCGACGACTGGTACACCAGGCGCGCGCCCACCTCGATCGTCGGGGACATCGGCAGCATGAATTCCGCGCCGAAGACCATGCCGGAGCCCGAGCTCGACTCATAGCCGGGACAGCATGACGGAACGGTTGGCAGCTTGAAGTTGGTAACGCCGTTCATCATGATGCCGTAGGAGGCATGCAGACCGACGGACATCACGCGACGGGAGACCATGGCAGGTTCCTTCTTCGGAGCCGGCTTGGGACGTTCCTTTGAGAGCGATTCCTGGGCCAGGGCCGAGGCCGAGGACACGAGCAGCACTGCGAGCAGGGCGAAGATTCGATTCATCATTGCGTGTATCCTCGGGAATTAGCGTTGAATGAGAACGGGAATGGTCGTCACCACACCGCGAGCATTGACGGTCATGGTGTAGGTGCCGGCGCCGAAAGCGCTGACATCAAGAGTGCGGCGCAGATCGCCCCCTGCCTCGGCAAGCTCTGTGCCGCTTTGCAGCACTTCGCCGAGCATGTTGGTGAGTGTCCAGGCAAGGGCGTCGCTGCCCAGCCCCTTGACGTCCATGGTAATGTCCGACGAGGCCGGTGTGGGGTAGACGACGATGCCGAAACCATTCTTCTTCGGGATCAGGTACCGGTCGCCCCCTTCGCGGCAGATGTTGCTGATCGTCACCGCACCGTCGCGGCGTTCGATCACCGCTGCGTTGACGCCGATCCACTGGAAGTCGGTCAACGTCAGTGCCGTGCGGTCGATCGAACCGAGGACGGCCGTGAAGTTCAGAGCGAAGAGCGTGCCGACAGTGTCGGCACCGCGCGTCCCCTGAATCGTGATCGAGCATGGTCCGGGTGTGTTCGGCAGCCAGCAGTCGGTCGTATTTGCCCGGCCGACAATGACCGCCGGATCGTAGGT
>CANHFG010000098.1 GCA_947459875.1 Ignavibacteria bacterium | reverse complement strand
CGTGGGACGTCGTGGGTTGAAACGGTATTGTGTCCGCACAACAGCCCACGGCTTCAGCCGTGGGACGCCGTGGGACGCCGTGGGACGTCGTGGGTTGAAACGGTATTGTGTCCACACAACAGCCCGCGGCTGAACGGGAATGACCACAAGCGGGCGAGACTGCGTCTCGCCCCTACGTGCCCCTACGTGCCCCTACCTGAAATAAAAATCCGGCCTTCTGTCCTTCACAATATCATTGATGCTATTGAAGGATTTGGTGCGCGTTTCTGACGGGTTGATATCGGTGATGATGATCGCGTCGCCATCGGCGGGGGCATCGGTGAGCACGCTACCGTTGTAGCTGTAGATGGCTGACTGTCCGTTGAAGGACACGTCTTCGCCGGCATTCGTGTCGGTGCCGGTGCGGTTGGCAACAGCCAGGTAGACCTTGTTTTCGAAGGCACGCACGGGCATAGCCATGCGCCAGACATGGGTGATGAGGTTCGATGGACACACGATCAGGTCAGCCCCCTTCAACGCGAGCGTGCGTGCGCTTTCCGGGAAGCGCCAGTCGTAACAGATCATGATGCCCATCGTACAGTCAAGATTCGGCAGGTGCACGGTGAAGAATCCCGTGTCTCCTGATGTAAATCCGAGCGTCTCTTTGTAAAAAAGATGCGTCTTCCGATACGTCAACGGGCGTTCGATACCCTTACCGGCGATGAGGGCAGAGTTGTACAGGCTTTCTCCGGCACGCTCTGCAAAGCCGCACACGACTACCTTGCCGGCATCGCAGGCGGCGGTGATGATGCGCAGCATGTGCGGCCCGTCAAGGGGCTCGGCAATGCGCGAAACTTCATCGTGTCCCAGGTGGAAATAGCCGCAGGTGGCCAGCTCCGGGAAAACGATCACATCGGCATTGATCGACGCGATCTCGGCAACGATCCGGTTCGTGTTAGCTGTGAGATCTCCGAATACCGGAGCGAATTGCGAGCAGGCGATGCGCATCAGAAGGAGAAGGAAAAAGCAACGAGCGGAGTTGAACCATTCATGCCGACGCCGATACGGCCGATCGAGGGAGTGCCGGGCTGACCCGGGAGAAAGGGCTCTGCGGCATCAAAGAGCTCGTTGCGCAACAGGTGTATGCCGTAGGCAACGCCCGCACCGACGGCGTAGCCGGCAAGTACATCCGTCAGATAGTGCACGCCCAGATTCATGCGCGCAAATCCCGTCCACAGCGCATATCCCACCGACGGGGCGATGACGTACCAGTGCGGATAGCACAGACTCAGTGAGGTGGCCAGCGCGGCGGCTCCGGCTGAATGTCCGGAGGGAAATGATGAGCCCAGCGGGTCACCATCCGGATGCCGGTTTGTGATCAGTCCGGGAAACGACTGGTATGGTCGGTCCCTGCCAACGGCAGCCTTCAGCACGAAGATCGTCGCATAGGTCACTCCCATCGTCACGCCAATCTGCACGCCTGACTCGGCGGCATGACGCTGTGACGGACCCTCCTCGAGCAGGAAGCTGGTGCCATAGAGCAGCGCCGGAATGCCCACGCCGAGCGGCAGCAGTGCATCCGATACAGCGATCGAGGCCGACGTCAGTCCGGGAGAGTCAATGTGATTGAGGTCATAGACGATCCGACCCTCAAAGGGGATGGACTCGGACTCCTGTGCACAAAGCGTTGTGGAGCAGACCAGCGCAATAACAATGAGCAGTCGTGACATGATGCAAAAGTAGGAGGGGGCGTATCTTCGCCGACCATGAATGTTGCAATTGTTGGGGCCACCGGACTCGTAGGGCGCACGATGCTGCGCGTCCTGGAGGAGCGCAATGTAAACGTCGACCGTCTGGTGCTGGCCGCTTCCGAGCGATCGGCCGGACAGATCATGACCTTTCGCGATCAGCCCCTTGAAGTCGTCGAGCTGCGTCCGGAAACGTTCGACGGAATCGACTATGCCCTGTTCAGTGCCGGAGGCTCGGTGAGTCGACAGTACGCACCCGTTGCCGCGGCAAGGGGCTGCGTGGTGATCGACAACTCGAGTGCATGGCGCATGGACCCTGATGTTCCGCTGGTTGTGCCCGAAGTAAACCCGCTGGATGCCCTGAACCACCGCGGCGTGATCGCCAATCCGAACTGCAGCACCATTCAGCTGGTGGTGGCCCTGAAGCCCCTTGCCGAGGCCTTCGGTCTGCGACGTGTTGTTGTCAGCACGTACCAGACGCCAAGCGGTGCCGGACAGAAGGGGATTGATCAGCTGAGAGCCGAGCTCGAAGGCCACATGCCGGCGGAGCGCATTTCGCCGCACCAACTGGCGGGCAATACGGTGTTTCATACCATCGAAGCGCTCAATGACTCGTCCGAGGAAGAGATCAAGGTTGCTCGAGAAACACGACGCATCCTGCACATCGACAACCTGCCCCTTGCCGTGACGTGCGTGCGCGTACCGGTCATTGGCGGTCATGCCGAATCCGTAGCGGTGGAGACCGAACGTCCGTGCTCCGCCGACGAAGTGCGCCAGATGCTCTCGAATGCGCCGGGCGTTGTATTGGTGGATGATCCGGCCAACGCTCAGTACCCGACAACAGTGCGTGCCAATGACACGGACCCGGTGTATGTGGGCCGCATTCGACCCGATACGTCCGTTGCCAACGGCGTCCTCCTATGGGTCGTGGCCGACAACCTGCGTAAAGGGGCGGCCACCAACGCCATCCAGATTCTTGAAGTACTTGCCGCACACCGATGAACAGCTACGTCGTTATCATGGCCGGAGGATCCGGCGAACGCTTCTGGCCACTATCACGCATGCAGCGCCCAAAGCAGCTGCTTGCACTCACGTCGGAGCGGATGATGATCGAAGAGGCCATCGACCGCATCGCGCCGATCGTTCCGCCGGAACGTATCCTGATCATCACCAGCCGCGTGCTTCGTCAGCCGATCATCGATGCCCTGCCTGGCCTGCCGCCGGAGAATGTGATCGCCGAACCGGCCAAGCGTAACACCGCCCCCTGCCTGGCCCTTGCCTGCAGTGTGATCGAGTCGCGTGAAGGGGGCGATGCACTTATGGCCGTGCTGACGGCGGATCACTTCATCGGCGCCGTTGAAGCATTCCGACACGACGTGCAGGTGGCACTCTCTTATGCAGAACAACATGATGCGCTGCTGACTCTTGGGATACCGCCAACACGTCCGGAGACGGGCTATGGATACATCCGCATGACGCAGAAGGTAGCCCCTTCCCATGTGACCCGCGTGGCGGAGTTCAGGGAAAAACCATCGATCGATGTTGCCATGCAGTACCTGCGCAGCGGCGAGTATGTGTGGAACAGCGGCATGTTCTTCTGGCGGACGCATGCGCTGGCAGATGCGATGCAAAGCGTGCTGCCGGAAGTTGGATTCCACATCAACCACATGACCTCGGCGATCATGGCCGCAGATCCGACTGCACTTGAATCAACATTCGGCGCAATGCCGGACATTTCGATCGATTACGGCGTGATGGAGCGTGCTTCAAACGTCTTTGTAGTGCCGGCCTCGTTTCCGTGGGACGACGTGGGATCGTGGGACTCGCTTGATCGCATGCAGCCGCGTGATGACAGCGGCAACGTCGTGCAGGGGGCTGTGACAACCGTCAACACCAACAACAGCGTGATCGTAAATGCCCACGCAGGCTCGCATGTTGTGACCGGTGTCGGTCTTGATGACGTCGTCGTGGTCGTCACCGATGACGCCACGATGGTCTGCACGAAGGAGCATGCACAGGATGTGAAGCTCATCGTAAAGTCGCTCCGCAACATTGGACGCAGCGATGTCCTCTGAACTGATCCTGGCCAGCGCCGCCGAGCGCATCAGCACCGTCTTTGATCTGGCGGAGGTTCAGGACGCAGCCCCTGAGGCGCGGTTGGAACATCTCAGACGACTGCTGGTTGAACGCATCGTGGAGCTGCTGAATCGCAACCCCGAAAAGCTCATGTCGATCCTCTATCGTATCGACGTCAGCGAACGCCGCGTCAACGAGATCATGACGAAGTCCTTCCCGACCGAGGTGCCTCTGCATCTGGCCGACCTGATCATCGAGCGTCAGCTTGCAAAGGCACGGTCACGCGCCGAGCACAAGGACACGCCATAGACGCCACGATGATAACGATCCTTACGAACATCTCCAGCCTTGTAACTGTCCGTGCCAATGGCGCATTGGCGCATACTGGCGCACAGATGCAGGACGTCGGTGAGATCCGCTGCGGCGCTGTGGTGCATGACGGATCTGAGATTCTCTGGGTTGGCCAGGCCTCTGCCCTGCCCCCTGCCTATCTGGACGGGGCAACGGTCATCGACTGCACGGGCCGTACCGTCATGCCCGGATTTGTCGACTCGCACACGCACATGGTCTTTGCCGGTTCCCGCTCGCACGAGTTCGCGCGGCGTCTGGCCGGTGCTTCCTACGCCGAGATCGCCGCCGAAGGGGGCGGCATCCTGACAACAATGAAGGCCGTGCGCCATGCAAGCGTCGACGAGCTTGCCGATGTCGGACGCCGGCTCGTGGAATCTGCGGTGCGTCACGGAAGCACAACTATTGAGATCAAGAGCGGCTACGGACTCGACGTCGACAGCGAGCTGCGTCTTCTCGAGGCCGCAGGGCGGCTCAAGCAGGAAGGTCGCGCCCACATTCACGTTACGTTCTTGGGCGCGCATGCCGTGCCCCCTGAATGGAAGCACGACCCCGAGGGCTATGTCGATCTTGTCATCAACGAGATGCTGCCTGCGGTTTCGCAGCAGGGTATTGCCGAGTTCTGCGATGTCTTCACCGACCAGGGCTTCTTTACACGCCAGCAGAGCACCCGCATCCTTCTTGCTGCCCGCAAGCACGGCCTAAAGCTCAAGGTCCACGCCGACGAGATCGCACTTGTCGGCGCGTCCGCAATGGCCGCCGAGCTCGGCTGCATCAGTGCCGACCACCTGGAGCACAGCACAATCGGCGAGGTGCAGCTTCTGCGCGATGCGGGTGTTGTGTGCACGCTCCTGCCCGGAACGGCCTACACATTGCGCCTGCCCTTCCCTGATGCCCGCATGATGATTCAGCAGGGGGCTATTGTTGCCCTCGCCACAGACTGCAACCCCGGTTCTTGCTTTACCGAGAACATGCAGACGATCCTCTCGCTGGCCTGCATCAACATGCACATGAGCATCGAAGAGGCTATCACGGCTGCCACACTCAACGGTGCTGCTGCCCTCGGCATCTCCCACCTCACCGGCTCGATCGAGGTGGGCAAACGCCCCGACATCGTGATCTACGACGTGCCCCGCTACCACGATGTGGTGTATCACTTTGGGACAAACCAGTGCTTCGCACAAGTGTGAGGTGTGAGGTGTGGGGTGTGAGGTGTGGGGTGTGAGGTGTGGGGTGTGAGGTGTGGGGTGTGAGGTGTGAGGTGGATATGAACCTGTAGGGGCGAGACGCAGTCTCGCCCGATGGATGTCACCCCTGCGAAAGCGAAGGATCATCAATATTCGTCCTCTGCGCGGAGACTTTGTCAGCTCTCGGCAAGCATCTATGAGTAGTCCGTAGTATCTGTCCGGTTGCTTTTCCGACCAAGTATCGTAAGTGTATTCCCAAATGTATGACAGGTCTTCAACGGCTTTCTTCGAGAGAAAGTACCTAGGCATTGCGTCTCTTCGTTTTCTTCAGTGAGGAGAGATGCTGATTTGAATCAAAACCTGATGCTATGCCGCTCTCAAGGCCTTCACTAATCGCCCGCTTCAATTCATACAAACGGGCTTCTTCTTGTTCCAGCAGCCGGAGACCGGCACGAATCACCTCGCTTGCATTACTGAATCTTCCACCCTGCACTGAGTGGTGAATGAATGATTCGAAATGCGAACCGAGCGAAACCGATGTGTTTTTACCCATGACGTTGTCCTCGCACCTAATATACCAAAGATTGGTAACGGTGCTTCGCACAGGTTTCAGGTTTCAGGTTTCAGGTTTCAGGTTGATACGTACCTGTAGGGGCTCAGTGAGGGAAGGATGCGGAAACAATACCGCCGATGACCGATATCGTCTGACGTATACCCATAACGTCCCACGGCTGAAGCCGTGGGCTGTTGTGCGGAAACAATGATGCGATTCGTTTATGCGGAAACAATACCGCCCGATGACCGATATCGTCTGACGTATACCCATAACGTCCCACGGCTGAAGCCGTGGGCTGTTGTGCGGACACAATGATGCGATTCATTTATGCGGAAACAATACCGCCCGAACCGCGGAAATGACATCGCCTGTCGCCCACGTGTTGCGTTAACGCTTTTTCGAATGATGTTGCCTTTGCCGCTTAACGTATGCAACAAGACGCGGAAGGACGCGATGATCAAAGGTCATAATGGAGTACCCGGTTTGCCAGGAGAAGTTTGAAAGACTGGGAAATCGGCGTCTCATTTCTCGTGACGATGCCCCCTTTATGAGTCTGAGCGCTTCAATGACCGTCATGTGCGGTGGAATCGATGCCAGGACGTGGATATGGTCCTCCACCCCACCAATGGCGTAGGGATGGATCCCATGTTCAATGCACGTATCCCATAAAATGCCCCAAACATCGCGTTCGATCTCTTGCGAGATGTACGGATTCCTGTGTTTCGTGCTAAACACGATGTGGTAGCAGAGGCGAGGTCGAGAGTGTGACACACCGCTATGTGACGCGCACCACCTAAAACGTGACACAGAGTATTATTCGATAGAACTGGAGACGTGGGACGCCGCGGGACGACGTGGGTTGAATCGATATTGTTTCCGCATAACAGCCCACGGCTTCAGCCGTGGGACGCCGTGGGACGCCGTGGGACGCCGTGGGACGCAGTGGGACGACGCGGGTTGAATCGATATTGTTTCCGCATAACAGCCCACGGCTTCAGCCGTGGGACGCCGTGGGACGCCGTG
>CANHFG010000097.1 GCA_947459875.1 Ignavibacteria bacterium | reverse complement strand
TTGTCAGCCAATCGGTTTGTTACCACGGCTGCGGTAGCGATCGTCGGATTCGGATAGGATCCCGTCAGATCACCGCCGGCTGCTCCACCGGGAGCAACACCGGAGATCGTCACATTTGCCGCGGTCGTAAGGCGACCCTGTGCATCGACCGTGAATGAGGGAACCTGCGTGGCCGTACCGTAGCTGCCGGCCGCAACGCTGGTGTTCGCAAGCTTAGCTGAGGTAACGGATGCATCAGCGAGCTTTGCCGTTACGACCGCAGCATCAGCAATGCGATTTGTTACGACAGCAGCCGGTGCAATGGTCGGATTCGGATACGTGCCGGCAAGATCGCCACCGGCGGCACCGGAGGGAGCGACGCCTGAGATCGCCACGCTACCGGCGTTGGTAAGCCGGCCTTGAGCGTCGACCGTGAAGGTTGCAACCTGGGTTGCCGATCCGTACGACCCTGAAGCGACGGTTGTATTTGCGAGCTTCGTCGCCGTAACACTGGCATCCTGCAGCTTCGCTGTGGTGACCGCACCATCGGCCAGCTTGGTTGTGGTAACGGACGCGTCGGCCAGCTTCGCTGTCGCGACGGATGCATCGGCCAGCTTGGCTGTGGTGACGGATGCGTCGGCCAGCTTCGCTGTTACGACGGCAGCATCAGCAATGCGATTCGTGATCACCGCACCAACATTGATCGTCGGATTTGGGTACGTTCCTGCAAGGTCACCTCCGGCAGCACCACCAGGCGCAATTCCGGAGATCGCGACGCTAGAGGCGCTTGTGAGTCGACCCTGGGCATCTACGGTAAAGGTTGCTACCTGATTCGCCGAGCCATACGCGCCGGCCGCTACTGCGGTATTGGCAAGCTTTGTTGCCGTGACGTTACCATCCTGAATCTTCGCGGTCGTCACAGCTCCATCTCCGAGCTTTGCCGATGTTACTGCAGCGTCGGCCAGCTTCGGTGTGGTCACCGATCCATCGGCAAGCTTCACTGTTGTCACGGCTGCGTCGGCAAGACGGTTGGTCACAACTGCACCCGCCGCGATCGTTGGATTCGGATATGTGCCCGTCAGATCGCCCCCCGCACTACCGCCCGGAGCAACGCCTGCGATCGTCACGTTTGCGGCAGCGATCAGCCGACCCTGCGCATCTACTGTGAAGGTTGGCACCTGCGAGGCCGAGCCATACGCACCGGCCGTCACCGCAGTATTGGCAAGCTTTGATGCCGTGACGTTACCGTCGGCGATCTTGGAGCTTGTCACGGAGTTATCGGCGAGCTTCAGCGTTGTGACCGCGGCATCGGCAAGGCGATTCGAGACCACTGCACCAACATTGATCGTTGGATTCGGATACGTTCCCGTAAGATCGCCCCCTGCCGCACCCGTTGGTGGCAGACCCGCGATGTTGGTGTTACCGGCTGCGGTAAGCCGACCTTGTGCGTCGACTGTGAAGGTTGCCACTTGCGTGCCCGAGCCGTAGGAACCGGCAACAACTGCTGTGTTAGCGAGCTTTGGTGCTGTGACAGCGCCATCGGCAAGCTTGGCTGTGGTAATGACGTTATTGGCAACAACCGGGTTCGGATACGTTCCGGCAAGATCTCCACCGGCATTCCCCGATGGGGGGCCGCCGGCAAGGGGCGTGGTAGCTGCCGAAGTGATCCGTCCCTGAGCGTCGACCGTGATGACAGGAACGTTGCTTGCCGAACCATACGATCCCGGAGCGACGGCGGTGTTTGCCAGCTTGGTCGCCGTAACAGACCCATCAACGAGTTTACTTGTCGTGATCGAGTTGTCGGCGATCTTCCCGGTTGTTACCGCACCAAGAGCGATGAGGGGATTGGGATATACGCCCGTGAGATCGCCCCCTGCCGGACCCGTTGCTGTGGAGCCTTGCACGTCGACCTGGGTGGCATTGGTTACGCGACCTTGCGCGTCGATCGTCAAGACACCGATCTTGGTGGCCGAGCCATACGTTCCCTGCGTGACGCCGGTGTTTGCAAGCTTCTGCGACGTGATCGCACCATCCTGCACCTTGGAAGTGACGATGGCATTATCGGCAATATCAAGCGTAGCTATCGATCCGTCGCGGATCTTCGCCGACGTAACCGCATCCGAGGCGATAAGGGGCGCGGGGTACGTACCCGTAAGGTCGCCCCCTGCCGTGCCTGTAGGTGACGCGCCCGTGATGGTGACGTTCGATGCGGTGGTGATGCGGCCCTGCGCATCGACCGAAAAGACGCCGACCTGCGATGATGAGCCATAAACTCCCGGAGAAACTCCAGTTGTGCTCATCTTCTGTGAGGTTACCGCACCGTCGAGGATCTTGGACGTACTCACTGCATTGAGGGCGATCGTCGGATTCGGATAGGTTCCCGTTAGATCGCCGCCGGCAGTCGTGCCCGTGCGTAGTGCCTCGAAGGTTGTTGTTGTCAGAGAGGTGACGCGACCGTCGTTATCGACCGTGATCACCGGAATGAAGTTTGGACCGCCCACCGGCGTTGTTGGCAGACCCGAGATGTCTGCGAGTTCAGAGCTTCCGACGGCACCCGGCTTGATCTGCAGATTCAGATTATCGAGCGTACCCGTCATCCCGATATCTGATCCTGAAGCATCCTTCGGATCAGCGACACGATTTGCGTTGATCTTCAGCGTTGTTGCCGGACTGTTGATGACATTCACAATGTTGTTGCCGGCCGTGGCCGCGATCGTCGGATTCGGATACGATCCTGTAAGATCGCCCCCTGCCGGACCGCTGATACCGGGCAGACGCAGCGAAGCACTGGCTGCCGATGTAAGACGTCCCTGTGCATCCACGGTAATGACCGGTATGGTTGTATCGGATCCATACGAACCCGGCGCAACGCCCGTGATGGACATCTTGGAGGAGGTAACGGCGCCGTCTCTGATGACAGGATTCGGATATGA
This sequence comes from Ignavibacteria bacterium, assembly GCA_947459875.1. Classification (GTDB taxonomy): domain Bacteria; phylum Bacteroidota; class Ignavibacteria; order Kapaibacteriales; family Kapaibacteriaceae; genus UBA10438. The sequence goes on along the minus strand of CANHFG010000097.1, from coordinate 4,289 downwards.
ATCACGAAGGTCGCCCCCTGCCGGACCTCGTGGAAGCACATTGACTGAGTCGGTGTTTAGGGAAAAAGTCAGCGTACCGGCACCTTCGGCTACTGTAATACCTTGCGTGCCAATGATCTTGAGACTGCCCTGCAGAGAATTGATCGACAGGACCGCACCGGTCGCGTCGGCGGCAAGCGCCTTTGCTTCAAGCGCGCTATTGGCGCTGAAGGCGAAAGCCGACGCTGTCACTTCTGCTCGCGGTTGAAACTCCGGATCGGCTCCTAGCGTGACGCCCACCCAGTAGCGGCGCGACGGGTCGAAGGAAAGGGGCTGGCGCTTACCCAGTACCACGTCGAACACGCCGAGAACTGTCGTTACCGAGTGCTGTTCGCTCCATACGGCTGTGCCGGAGGCGCTGTCCGTATACAATGCAACCGTAACGGAGTAGAGTGCATCCGGAACCGGATCGCCCAGCGGTGTTGTCAGTAATCCTTGGAAGGACATCGTCGACGCCGGCTGGGCAAATGCCGCTGTCCACCCCACGACAAATGTCGCCGCGATTGCGAATAGTACGCGTACGTGTGCCATTGAAACATTCCCCCTGCGTCGATAGTAGCTTCTCCCGATTTCTACGATGCCGGAAATGACCGCAGAAATGAACGGACTGTGGGTACGAATCTGCAAAAATCGGGCCGATTATCAACAACATATCCACACCAACCTGAGCGCATACCGTTTTCTACGGAAGGGGGCGAGTCGAGCTAACTTCGTTGTATATTTGGCACTTCGTCGGGCCCATGGCTCGACGCCAGCATTTACAACAGGAGGAATGATGAATTTGACGAAACTGGCCGGTGCGGTCACAATTGCTCTGGCCGTCATTGGCTGCGCCAAGGGGCCAAGCTCTGAGGAACTCGCGTTCCGCAGCGAGCTGTATCGCGACATGAACAACATAGCCAAGGCTGAAACCTGGGCACGCAAGGCAATCGCCGCTGATGCTTCTGACGCAGGAGCATGGTACCAACTCGGCGAGGTCTGGATGCGCAAGAACAACCTCGATTCAGCGATCGCGTCATTCGACAAGGCAGCTGAACTCGGCCCTGAGAACATGGATGCGCTCTACGCACTCTCGAACACCCTTTCGGCAAAGGGCAACTACGACCGTGCGATGGAGATCATGCGTCGGGCCATCGAGATCAAGCCCGACAGTACGATCGGCCATAACAACCTCGGTGTGATCCTTTCCGCGAAGGGCCAGAACGACGAGGCCGTGAAGTCCTTCCAAAAGTCGGTTGAGCTTGATGCCAGCAACATCAGTGCGCATTTCAACCTCGGAACGGTACTTGTAAAGCTCAACCGTCTGGATGATGCGACAGCATCGTTCAAGAAGGCCCTTGCTTTGAACAGCAACTACTCTCAGTGCTATGTCGAGCTGGCTAACATCTGCCGCTTGCAGGGCCGCAATGAAGAGATGTACAATAACCAGGGTCTTGCCTTCCTGACGCAGAACAACCTCGGTGGTGCAATCCTTGCGTTCCAGAACGCCACGAAGATCAATCCGAGCTACGCCCTCGGTCACAACAACCTCGCCTACGCCTACCTACGCGCCAACCAGCGCGATAACGCGATCGCCTCCTACAAAGCCGCCGCCCGCCTCGGCTACGCCGACGCCCAGCGCCTGCTTTCACAAGAAAAGATCGATTGGAATAAGTAGGCTGGGTACTGGGTACTGGGTACTGGGTACTGGGTACGATGGCTGTCATTCCCGCGAAAGCGGGATTCCTATAGCGCAAAAAACAAAGCCCGTGGCATATGTCGCGGGCTTTTTTGTTAGGTGTGAGGTGTGAGGTGTTAGGTGTTAGGTGTTAGGTGTTAGGTGTTAGGTGTTAGGTGTTAGGTGTTAGGTGTAAGGTTGATCCTCGCGCGTAGCGCGCTTCCCTCCGCAGGTTTCCCTCGCGCGTAGCGCGTTTCCCTCCGCTTCGGTTTCCCTCGCGCGAAGCGCGCTTCCCTCCGCAGGTTTCCCTCGCGCGCAGCGCGTTTCCCTCCGCTTCGGCTTCCCTCCGCTTCGGTTTCCCTCGCGCGCAGCGCGTTTCCCTCCGCTTCGGTTTCCCTCCGCTACGGAGCAGCAACAGCTCCGACGCTCATATTCATCGTCATACCGGGCACAAACGGCCCGGGATTGATCAGCTTAATGATCACCACGCAATCGACCGGGGCTGAGGCATGGGCAATGGCGAGCATGCCTGGCAGTTCATCGCTGGGAGAGACGCTAATAGCAGAGCCTGCCTTCACGCCTGGAATGTCGATACGAACGATCTGAGACGTGCCGCCGAGCATTGCAGGGATATCGACGTTCGCGGTAAAGTGCTGCACGGTTGCGGGCGCGGCTTTCTCGCCCCCTGCCACAACGTCTTGAGGTTTATCGACCGTGTTATCGAGTTTCCAGACAAACACCGTCTGACCCTCCTGGCCGACAGCATGTAGACGCAGGGGCACATGTTCGCCGGGCTTAAGCTGCGACATGTGCGGAAACAGAAAAAGGAACTGTCCGGTGCTATTGGGATTGGCAATCGTTACACAACTCTCGCCATTGCCCATGCCGATCGTTCCCTGTACCCGGAACGTCTGTGGTCCGCTGCCTCCGATGGAAATCTGAGCCATTGCTGCAGAGGAAGCAAGCAGGAGGGAGATCGCGAATGTGGTGCACTTCATGATGTATTCTCCGTTGACGAGTGCTCAAACGTACGAAATCGGATGTTTACTTACCGGCGTCCGGTTGCTGCGGACTTGCCTCGGTAGGCTCTGCCGATGGCTCACCCTGCTGGATGCCACCGATCAGAACGGATCTGAGAAGGGGCAGGCGGTTCAGCTCTTTAATCGGGAGTGAGACCAGTGCATTCTTCGAGACATCAAGCGATGACAGAGATACGCATTTACCGATTCCTGCAGGCAGCATCGTGATCGATGTTGAGCGCAGGTTAAGCCTGGTCATCTGCGTCAGACTGCCGATTTCTTCCGGTACGGTCTTGATCGGATTCCCCGAAAGGTCGAGTGTTAGAAGCTTGCTGAGTCTCAGCACTTCGACCGGGAAGGTCGTGAGCGCATTATCGGACAGGTCGAGCACCTGGAGATTCTTGAATGAGCCAAGACCCGTGACCGTGGTAAGCCCCTTCCCACGCAGTGAGAGAACGATAACTGAGTCGGGCATGGTGCGCGCCGAGTCAAGGCTGGAGAAGACCCCCGGCCGCGGTGGCCGTGGGGTGCGCTGACGTCGCAGGCGCGGTGATGCGGTGTCAACGCGTGCAGAATCGACTGACTCTATGCGTTCGGAACGTGGTGCCTGTGCCACGAGGTCTGCGGCAGCGAGGAGAAGGATGGCGAGGAGAAGAGGCATGGGAGAAGTTACTCAATTACGGAATTACGGAATTACCGAAGTACGGAATTACGGAATTACCGAAGTACGGAATTACGAAAAGCGCCGTCCCTGCTTTCGCTGGGACGGCGCTTGAACGTTCGAGCTATTGTCGACTATCCGTTTCTACCCTCAGGGAGCTTAGTGACGGATGATCAGCGGAAGCGAGTGATTGACATCTCCGGCCGCGCTGACGTGGATCACGTAAGCACCACTGACAAGATTGCGGACATCAGCTGTTACTGGCAGGAGTGTTCCACCAGAAACATAGTCCTCATGAAGCACCTGAGCAACGCGACCAAGAGCGTCGCGGAGAGTGACGGTGACCATGCCGGAGGTTGGGATCATTGTCTCGATCGAGACGCGATCATCTGCCGGATTCGGCCATGCAGAGACCGTCTCCATGTCTTCACGATTGTCACCAGCGATAGCGCGCTTGTCGAGACCATTCTGCGTCGACTGCGTGCCACCGTAGTACTTATTCCGCAGGTAGCAGTATGCCGCATCACGAATGGATTCGGAAGCCGTGTTCATGATCAGCACTTCGGCGATGCTACCATTGTAGAAGAGCGAACGACCCGTACTTGTAACCGTGTTGTCAACTGATGCCGTTCCGTTCCAGGTTGCATAGTAGATCGATCCGGAGCGTGCTCCAAGAACCGCAACATTGGCAGGACCAATGACGGCTGGTGTTGTCAGTGTTGCCGATGTGAAGGCGGCATTTCCAACATAACCGTTCGTCTTATCCGTTCCCGTGTGATTCACATCTGAGTCGATGCGTCCGGACTCACGGTCGAGCGATGCAGCAACGCGGCGTGTGGCATTGTTTGTGCCATCACCGTTGAAGTACATCTGAGCGATCAGCACTTCATTGTCGAAACCGGTCTCTGAGTGC
>CANHFG010000096.1 GCA_947459875.1 Ignavibacteria bacterium | reverse complement strand
TACGGCCACCGTACGAATCGGCTCAACAGCACTCGCAACCATTACTATACCGGCCAAGAGCAACGTGGCCTACGAAGTGACTGACCTCAACGCCTACATCCGTGGAAGCGACCAGGTGGCTGCAGGCAAAGGAATTCATGTGACGTCGAACAAGCCGATAACAGTATGCGCCTTCAACACTGAAAACCAGAGCACCGATGCAACGATCGTCTATCCGACGATGTCGCTTGGTGACGAGTACTACCTGGCGTCCTATCAGCACTTCCAGCGCGATGACTGGGCCAGCCAGGGGGCCATCGTAGGTACCAAGGATGGCACCATGGTTGAGATCATCCCCAAGGCAGCTGTTGCCCGTGCAGCCGGAGCGGCACGTCCGGCAGGAGTGGCCTACACAATTACGCTGAATCGGGGAGATGTGTATCAGTTTCAATCGGAGTTCCCCAATGAAGATCTTTCAGGCACACGCATCCGGGTTGTTTCCGGAGCTGGTGAGTGCGGCTCCATCGCGGTCTTTGGCGGTCATCAGCGAACACCCGTGCCGTCAACGTCCACCTTCTCCCGCGATCATCTCATTGAGCAGATGCCACCTTGGTGGTCTCTCGGGAAGACCTTCGTTGTTCCTCCGATGGCCTCTGCAATTCGCTACGTCATCAGGGTGATCTCCACGGAACCATCAACAACGGTAACGCTTGCCGGTGTGCCGACGCTGCTGACACAGGCAGGATCCGTTCTCGAGCGAACCGTTGCGGCCAATGCTGCTTATCTCATCACGGCCGACAAGCCCGTGATTACGACGTGGCTCGGCATGACGTGGACTGATGGTTTTGACCTCGTCAGAGGTGTCGGAGATCCTTTCATGATGGTTGTACCCCCGGTCGAACAGCGCATCAAGACCTTTACGTTTACTGCCTTCGTTCCACCAACGACAACAGTGCAGCCATTTGTTGATCAGTGGAAGAACAATCTCTATTTGACGTTGATTGGTGAGCCCAGCGAGTTGGAGGCGATAACCGTCGATGACATCACGGTAGCCGCCATTCGTGGTCGCACAACTGCTCCTGTGGTCGTCACAAGCACGAACGTTACCCCTCAGCTGTCGTGCGTTGTGCTCCGCGTTGATGAAGGCGTCCACGCCGTTGATGCATCAAAGGGCTCCGGTGCGATAGGACTCATGTACGGACTGTCCGCTCTTGATTCCTACGGTTTTGTCGCCGGAGCGCAGGTCGAAAATCTGCGAACAAAGATCCTGGTCTACACGCCCCCTATCTGTCCGGGCAAACCCGTGACAATCCGTGGGTACAGTCTAGATTCGGCGGAGGTAAACTCTTGGGACTGGTTCTTTCCGCATGATGGTACTACCGACACCGGAACGTTCATTCGGCGGACGTTTCGTGATACCGGAACATACGTCGTCAGGCTAGTGACAACGCGTCGTGGGTGCGTCCGAGATACGATCTCGACAACGATCGAGGTTCGACAGCCGTTTACCGTCAGGGGGCGGGCCATCCCGGAGATCATCTGCTCGGGTTCCACAGCTGACCTCGTCGTAACGGACTCTTCATCAACACGCGGCCTTCGATATCGATGGCGATGTTTGACGGATACTGGGACATTTGTTGCCGGCGACACGGGTTCTCGCGTTCGCGTTCGTCATGGAAGGTCTGGTCTACATCGATACGTCCTGCTGGCAACCGATACAAGTGGCTGTCGCGATGAGGATACAGTCTTGCTGAATGTGATCGATGCTCCACGCATCGTTCGGTCAGCCGATACCACACTGTGCGTCGGAGACAGTATCGCGTGTAATGCATCGGCTGCCGATTCACTTGCGGTGAGGTTCAATTGGAGGCAGTTGTCAGGAACCGGGGTCGTGCGGTTTATCTCCGACAGCCAATCATCCAATGTTCGTGTTCGTGGCGTCCGGCCCGGCGTGGCGAGCATCATCGTCGAAGCTCTCAACACTCGAGGCTGTCGCAGAACTGACACTATCCGTCTTCGTGTTGTCGAAGTACCCAGCATCGTTGTCAGTGGGCCCCGTGTGATCAGGACGTGTCTTGATTCAGCGCAAACGCCGATAGTTCTGGGGACGAACATCACCGTTTCAGGAGCATCCCCTCCGTATCGTTTCATCTGGACTGAGGTTGATGGATCACTGACGAGCATCGTCGGGAGGAACGACCAACGAACGGTCGCCGTTCGGCCCGTAAGAACAACAAGATATCGCATCCGGGTGAGCGACTCCGGGACACCCAGCTCATGCTCGGCTGAGGAAACCCTCACGGTTGAAGTTTCTACACAACCTGTTCTCACCCTGACGGCCGATACGACGATCTGCGTCTGCTCGGATACAACCCTGCTCATCGGCTCGGTAGCCCGCTGTGGAATTCCTCCCTATCGATACTCATGGCAACCGCAGACCGGTCTCAGCAACCCAAGCTCCGCGCAGACTGGTGTGACGCGAGCGCGGCCGGACAGCTCCACGTTGTATGTTCTGACAGTTATCGATTCAACGGGCGCCACCGAGCGCGATAGCGTGCTCATTCGCGTTGCCCCCTGTCCAAACGTATCACCGATGGACACTCTACGGGTTTGCGACAGCGTTGGCACCTTCAATTTGAGACCCGTCGTATCGGTCCTGCCGAGTGGCAGCAGGTTTCTCTGGACGCCTTCGACGTACCTTTCCGACCCTACATCCACGAACCCGACGGCGAAACTCGACGGTCCTGACTCGGTAATGACCTATCGTTTAGTTGTAACAACACCCGACGGTTGCAAGGGCTGGGCAGAGGTCACCGTCATTCGCCACACTCCATTCCGGGTTCGTGCCCGAAGCACATCGGCTCAGACCTCCGTATGCCGTGGTGACACGGTACGACTCGTGGCCGTTGAACAGGGCGGTACGGCCCCGTTCAGATATCGCTGGACTGCCCCGGATGGCCTATCAGTGTGGGTTTCCGACAGCGCCAGTCCCGTGATTCGCGTAGACTCGAGCACGCGAATAGTGATCACGGTCACTGACGCTCGCGGATGCTCGGCTCTCGACACGCTCACCGTGACTATCCGTCGTTCGCCTGATGTTCTGCTGGGCTCGGATACGACCATTTGCGCATCTGATTCCGCCGTCGGGCTCTTCGTGTCACGTCCGTCCGAATGCGGTATTCGTCCGTTTGTTTACAACTGGCAACCGGCCGAGCGCGTAACGATTCCCGACGCGCAGAGGCCATGGAATGCGATTCTTCGACCTTCCGGTTCCACACTCTTCACGCTGTCAGTCACGGACGACGGCGGAAGGGGGCAAACCACAACCGACTCGATGCTTGTCACCGTCAGCTCGTCGCCAACCGTCGATGGTGCGCTGCGGCTGGTCAAGACCTGCCTACCGGACAGCATTCCGGAGATAGTCTTCTCAATCGCCGGAGGATCGGGTCCGTATGACGTGCGTTGGTATGGGGACAGTTCGCTGATCACATCGCAGCGGACATCCGACACTGCACGGTTTGACTTCAAACGCTACCGAAAGGGCGAAACAGTTCGGCTGATCCGCGCGGTCATCACGGACATCTACGGCTGTGAGACATCGGACTCGGTCGTCATCGACCTGTCGGATCAGCCCCTTTGTCAGATTACTGGTCCGGCTGTGATCTGTGTATGTGATAGTGCAGAGCTGAATAGCACCGTCCGCGGGGGTACTCCGTTTCCGGACGGCTCGTACATCCGCAGCTGGTCTATTATGCGTCCGGGTGGTGACACAGTCCTGGGTGGCCTTTCAACTGTTCGCGTCGAGGGACGCGCGGGCGATTCGATCACACTGCAGCTAAGCGTGACCGATGCACGCGGATGCGTCGGCATACACACGCACACTGTCCGATTCGCCGAACCACCGGCAGAGCTTAAGCTCACTGCACCATCGATCACGGCCGATCCGCGCTCGGACAACGTACAGATACCGTTTTCGCTTTCTGGTGATTTTACGTCGCTTCAGGAATGCCGGCCTGACTCGTTGCGCACGGTGATCGAATACAATGAGAATCTCTACGATCCTTTTCCGCTGATCACTCCCGGTCGAATCATCCTCAACACAACGGTTGCAACCGGAGGTATCACGCTTCGTCAGCTCGGCATCGTTGTGCCACTGGAAACGTATGTCGACAGTGCCCAACCGATCTTCTCGCTCAATGGTAAAGCACTCGTTGGTTTTCCCGGCTACAGCAGGATCAGTGTGCGACAGTCCAAGCTTGTCTGGGCTTGCGAGCAACGTGACCTTGCTGAGGAAGGTGGAGAACTATCGCTGGACTCTCTGTGCATCTCTCCGGACGGTACACGTCGGATGCTCGACTTCAACGCCCTGACGGTTTTGGGCATTACACCGCATCCGAATAACGGCACGTTCTCTGTGCTCTTAAACGTTGCAAGACAGGCCCGTGTCGACCTGCAAGTCTTCTCGGCCCTGGGCACAATGTTGTGTTCCACTTCGGTAGCACCGACCGTTGCCGGAGAGTCTCAATTGAGGGCGAACTTGAGCTGCCCACTCACCTCGGGTCATTATCTGTTGATCGCGCGCAGTGGCAATACGGTAACCTCGACATCACTTCTGGTGATTGAATGACCGGGCCTTTCATTCCCAGCATCAATGGACGAATTCGACGACTATCGGCTGTATGCCTTGGCTGCGTATGGATGCTTCTGATCTTGCACAGTGCGCAATCGCAATCGGCAGCACGCGATAGCGCTGCTCGATGGGGCATCGGCAGCCACTTTCGCTGGCTCGATCCTCGTTCGACGATCGCCGCGTTTCCCTCCATCCCCACGTGTTGTTCCCTGCTGGATGCGCAAGGGGGCTGGGCGTACGGTGCATCTGCTGTGCGCGAGATCATCCCCCGAGACCGCTTTGGTCTCGAAGGCTCCCTCGGAGTTACGTCGGCATCGATCGATCTTGCCTCTGGGTCTTTCGTAGGGTACGCGCTGGAAGGCACCGGGCCTGATGCACGGGTCGTTCGTGCTGAATCGCTGACCGAGGTCGATCTACATGCGACAACCGTCGAAACATCAATCACAGCTACGTGGACGCCCCGAGCAATACCCTCCTCTGTGTACCTGTATGCAAGTTTTCGTTCGAACTGGAACCTAGCGGTCTCCTTGCGTCAGACCGAACGGCTGCTCTCTCCAGCATCTGCCGTGTTTTCCGATACTCGAGAACAAACTCGCCTGAACTTCGACGTGCCGGTAACCGATCGTATGCGTCATCTGCACCTCCTTGGTGTTGGCGCCGGAGGTGAGACATCGCTCTCGTCAGGCGTTGCCGTACATGCGAGGCTCGGTCTTGAGATCCCTCTCAACGGGATGCTGCAAGAAGGCGTAGGTACAATTCTGGCAGGTCGCTTGCGGTTGGATCTGATTGCATTCTTCAAAGAGCAGTCATCGATAGCGGCACCGGACACAGTTACTCAGGCACCTCCAGATTCGCCAAGGCTTGCTGATCCATACTGCATGGTCAGTCTCGATAGTGTGGTCGGCAATGTGACATGGAATACACGACAGCGCATTTTCTCACTACTTCCATATGTGTTCTTCGACAAAGGGTCATCGTTGGTGACGGGACAACGCTACAACGTAGTTGACACTTCCGCTGCTGTTGGGTTCGACGAGCGACGCATGATCAGCTCTTCTGCCGACAGTCTTTCGGAAATCAACAATACTCTGAACCTGTACTACAACGTGCTGAACATTGTTGGCAGACGCATGAGGGACGACTATCCACGGGCGATCCTTAGCGTATCCGGATACACCGATGACGCCGAGGATGAGAGCAACAACATCGCTCTTGCAAGGCGACGTGCTATGGCCGTCGCCGAATACCTTCGCACGGTCTGGCGCATTGATTCGACGCGATTGATCATCACGGCCGGACGCCTTTCGCCGACCGCGGCGATCACAACGATGCTATCCGAGCAGGACCGTATTGATGGACGCCAGGAGAATCGCCGTGTTGAGTTGCAATCATCGATTGCCGAAGTTCTCGATCCCGTCGTTGTGCGCGATACAACCTTACTTCAATCCTCGCTGCAGGCCTGGGGGATCACCGAGGCACCTGTTGGCGATTCGGGGTACAGAGTCCTCTTTTTTGCGGGTGACGACTCGTCTCTAAACCTTTGCACATCAGAGACCGTTAGCCAAACCGGTCCGATGAGATTCACAACCGAGCTTTCAGGAATGTGTGGCACTTCCTCCCGAAAGCCTGCACACGTCATCGCGATCATTGAATCACCGCTTACTCAAAATGTATCGTGCTTTGATTCATGTGTAGCTACAATTCGCAAGACGTATCAAAGTGCCCGTCGCGACGCTTCGGGTGCCGCGATCGACCGTTTTCGACTGACGCAGTTTCAGTACGATGCCGGAGAGCCTCTCGAAGCACAGAAGTCGCTCATTGAACGATACATCCTGCCTTCGGTCAGACCTTCATCGTCGATCGAATTGCTTGGATTTACCGACCGTAAAGGACCAGCTGATGCCAATCAGCGCCTTTCGGAACAACGCGCAGGGATGCTTGCTCGACTGTTGCGCGATCGGGCCAGTGTTACCCTGCGCGCCTATGGCGAGGGGTCGACAAATGTTTCAGCCCCGTTTCCGAATGACACGCCGGAAGGACGGCTATACAATCGTACGGTCGAAGTGATCATTCGGACACCTTCAGTCTCACCGTGAGCACGTCACGTCCGAGATTGTAATGAGTGGTAACTACCGACCGACAACAACTGGAGTGGTGATGATCGAAAGTTTGTCTTTCGCACCGGCGCGAACGAAATACACACCGCTGGAGGGAACAAGGAACTCCACGCTGGTCTGGCCGGAACCGGCGGTCGATCGATCAACCACTACACCTCTTGCGTCATAAAGTGTGAAGTGCCATTCCACAGGCATCGGCTCAAACGCAACAGTGATCAGTCCACCGGGAGTTACCTTCGCATGCACTGCCGGTAGAGTCTGCCTTTCGGTCACGGAGACCGTTCCGGGAGATTCAAATGCTCCAATGTCAAATGCGCCATCCATCGGGATACGATTGCCGCGAATGTCAGTCCTTCCGACATCAATGCCGAACATCAAACGCAAATCAAGCCCCGCGTTATAGGCAGCCGACGTGCTCGAGATTGCAAACGCACTCAGATCCCGGACTGATCTCGGATGCATTGTACCTTGAAATGATGGATCCTGCAGTCGCGGATCGGCTTGCACACCCGTACCCTTACCATTATCGGTTTCATTGACCGAGGATGCCTGCAGATCCAGCAGAGAGGGGT
>CANHFG010000095.1 GCA_947459875.1 Ignavibacteria bacterium | reverse complement strand
TATCGAGGAAGACCCATGACTTCGGAAGAAGCGCAATGAGGTCACCGGCACGCGTGCGCACCAGTTCGTCGCTCATCGGAATCTCCGGCTGCGGACTGAGGGCAACGTTCTGCACGTCGATCTTTTCGTCGGGGGCCTTCACAAACAGGCATGACGGAACGAACACAACAAGTGCCGTCAGCAGGACAAAAACGAACCTCACTTCTTCTCTCCGGCGCGGATCGCTACGGCAAGTTCATTCTCGGATGGCACCAGTGGACATGAATACGCTTCGCTGTAGGCACAGTAGGGATTGTACGCATCGTTAAAATCGATGATGTACTGATCACCGTCGATCTTCGGGATGTCCAGATACCGACCCGCATAGTAGGTCTCATGTCCGGTAGTCCTGTCCGTGAACGGCACAAAGAAGGACGTGCCTTCGCTGCCGTCAAACGTATATGCAGAAAGCTTCAGCTTGCGCCCGTCGATCGTGAAGGTAAACCAGCCGGCACGAATGGCCTTACGTGGCTCACCGGTCGATGTCTGCATGACGATCTCCTCGGCCTTGTTTGCCGCGTTGAAGGTCGCCTCGACAACGTATCGCTCGTCGGGATCGAAGTACTTCAGACCCGCAAAGGATTCACGCTTGTCAGCCGGAAGGGGGCTTGCAGAACCCGAACGAATTGCCTCGTCCTTTGCCAGACGTGCATCCATGATCTCCTGTTCGTTGAACTCACTCACTGAGCCCCCTGCATCTTCTTCGCAGGAGATGAGAGCGATGGACAGAATGGCGACGAACAGTAGCTTCCACATACGGAGGTTATCCTTTGCGTTCATCTTCGGGGAAGTTCTTCCACATCATCGACTCAACAGGGGCTTGGACCTTGGAGTTATACTTGGCCGAAGGCTTGCTGTTGTATGGATTGATGACCGTGCCCTCGACCATGAAGTAAATAAGTTGACCGATGGGCATGCCGGCATAGACCCGCACAGGCTGCTTTACACTGATCTCGAGCGTCCAGAAGTTGCAGAAACCAATGTCGCCCTTACCGGCCGTGGCATGGATGTCAATGCCGAGGCGGCCGACGCTTGACTTGCCTTCGAGAAACGGCACATGAGCGTGCGTTTCGGTGTATTCCTCGGTAACGCCCAGGTAGAACTTCTCCGGGACCAGTACGATGCCCTCGTCCGGGATCGGATACAGCTCAATGCGATTATGACGCTTCGCGTCGAGCTCGCGGTCCACATACTCCCCGAGCATGCGCCCCAGGTGAACGTCGTACGAATTGGAGCCAAGACACGCAGGGTCAAACGGCTCGATCTTGATGGTTCCGGCCTCCATACAGGCCAGGATCTCGGCATCTGTCAGAATCATGGGCGGAAATTACGCACATGATCCGAGACTCATGAGTAGCGGGCGTTCTTCACCAGGCCCCATTTGTGCAGGCGGTGCTGAAGGCTGGTAAACAGCACTCCGAAGCCGTAAATGGTGCTGCGGCGGAAGTTGATCGAGGAGGCATCGTCAAAGTACTTCGTCGGACACGTCACCTCGCCGATGGGGAAGTCGGCCATGATGATCTGTGAGAGCATCTGGTTGTCGAACACAAAGTCGTCGCTATTGGCCTCGAGGTTGATCCTCTCGAGAACTTCGCGCGAGAACGCACGGTATCCGGTGTGGTACTCGGATAGCTTCTGACTCACCAGCATGTTCTGTATGAACGTCAATGCGCGGTTGGCGATGTATTTGTACAACGGCATGCCACCCTGGCGAGCCCCATTCCCAAGAATGCGGGAGGCAAGCACGACGGGGTAGACGTCATTGGCGATCATCCACGCCATGACAGGGATGAGAAGGGGCGTGTATTGATAGTCGGGGTGGACCATGATCACGACGTCGGCGCCGCACTCCAGAGCCTTTGTGTAGCACGTCTTCTGATTGCCGCCATAGCCACGATTCTTGTCATGCCGGATCACATGGTCAATGCCGAGGTCATGCGCCAGCTGCGTAGTGTTGTCGCGTGAGTGATCATCTACCAGAATCACCTCATCAACGATGTCCATCGGGATCTCCCGATAGGTCATTTCCAGGGTCTTCTCGGCATTGTAGGCCGGCATGACCACGACGATGCGCTTGCCGTTGATCATTTGAGCTCGAACACGATGTTGATGGTGGACTTGAGTGTTAGCTGGCCGGATTCGACGGGCGTGGAAGCTCTGTCCTCAAAAGCGGCATTTGCTCTCATTGCATACATCGGCCGGGGCTCGTAGGTCTGCGATTCCGTGATGGTAATGGCATCGCCCACCTTTGCGCCGACAGCTTCGGCCAGGGCTAAGGCCTTGGAGCGGGCATTCCGGGCTGCCTGGATCTGGAGCGAATCGTGAAGTCGGCCGGCATCTTTTGCGGAGAAGGATACACCCTCCAGGACGTTGCTCGACTCGTTCACGCCGGCATTGACGACGTCTTCGACCTTTGCGAGATCATTCACGGTGATGACCACCACGTTGCGCATGCGGTAGCGGATGAACTCGCGGCGGTCGTCCTTCCACGTGTACTCGGGCTGGATCGACAGGTCACGCGTCATGATGTCCTTTGCGGGAATGCCAAGCCCCTTGACGGCATCAAGAATGGCCCTGACGCGCTTGCCGTTATCGATCTTGATGGACATGATGTTCTTGCCCCAGGTCTCCACGCCGATGGTCACTTCTGCACGGTCCGGACTCATCGTCAATTCGGCTTCGCCCGTTACCGTGATGGTGCGGCGTTCCGGTTGCGGTGGCGCTGGCTGCGCCAATGCTACAAAGGGGCTTACCAGAGCGGTAAGCATGATCGCTGTGAGAATGTGCCGGGTCATGCAGGTGTCCTATGATTCTGCTGAAACAACTTCCATAAGTGTGCCCCACTCGTCCATGAGTGAAGCCAGAACACGCTTTGCAGTCTCATAGGTGGTGATGCTCTTGTGCTGCTTAACGGGATCCTTGTAAAGATCGGGGTCGGCAAGGGTGACCTCCAATTGTGCAATGGTCTTCTCCTGAACGCCGATCTGCTTTTCGATCTCTGCAATGCGGCGCTCAGCCTTGCGCTTTTCCTTTTCGATGGCCTTTTGCTCTTCACGGATCTGTGCGGCAGACTTAGCCGGTGCGGCGGCAGGGGCATGACCCAGAGGGATCTCGTGAGGGGGCGGAGCAGACTGCAGACGGGGGTCGCCCAGGAGCTTGAGGTATGTATCGACGTCGCCCTCGTACTCCTTCAGCGTGCCATGACGGAAGGCAATGATCTTTTCGGTAAGGCCGTCGAGAAAATCCCTGTCGTGCGAGACCACGATCATCGCGCCGTCATAGGCCATAAGGGCTTCCTTGAGAACTTCCTTCGAGAGCATGTCCAGGTGGTTCGTCGGCTCGTCCAGGATGAGCAGGTTGTATGGCTGCAGCAGAAGGCGTGCAAGGGCCAGACGTGACTTTTCGCCACCGCTCAGAACGCTCACGCGCTTATTGATATCATCGCCCTTGAAAAGAAACGCCCCGAGCAGCGTGCGCAGGCGCGAGCGCATTTCCGGAGGAGCCCCCTGCTCCATGATCTCATACACCGTCTGGAAGCCGTCCATGGAATCGGCCTGATGCTGCGCATAGTAGCCGATCGATGTGGCGTGGCCTACTTGCACGCTTCCGGCGGTAGGGGGCTCGGCTGCCGCTATGATCTTTGCCAGCGTTGTCTTTCCTTCGCCGTTCTTGCCGATGAAGGCGATCTTCTCTCCGCGCTCGAGGACGAAGTCCACACCGCGTAGGACCTTCTTATCGCCGTAGCTTTTGTGGATGCCGGTGCACTCCACCACAACGCGACCCGAGCGCGGCGCCGGTGGAAACGAGAAGTGGATCGAGGACGTGTCCTGATCATCCACCTCGATCACTTCCATGCGTTGAAGCGCCTTGATGCGCGACTGGGCACGTGAGGCCAGCGAGGCTTTGTACTTGAATTTATCGATCCACTTCTGCATGCGATCGCGCTCGCGATTCTGGCGTGCAGCCATGGCCTTCTGCTGCTCCATGCGTTCGGCACGGATCTCTTCGTAGTCGGAATAGCTCGCGGGGATGTCGTAGACCTTGACCTTCGTGATCTCGATCGTGCGGTTGGTGATACTGTCCAGAAACGCACGGTCGTGCGAGATCAGCACCACAGCGCCGTCGTAGTTCGACAGAAAGTCTTCAAGCCAGCGCACAGAGTCGATGTCAAGGTGGTTCGTCGGTTCGTCCAGCAGCAGACAGTCCGGACGTTGCAGGAGCAGACGTCCGAGTTCGGCGCGCATCTGCCAGCCCCCTGAGAACATCGTCAGCGGATTATCCAGCTGTTCACGCTCAAAGCCCAGACCCGTCAGTACCTGCTCGATGTCAGCCTGCATGGTCATACCACCGCGGCGCGCATAGAGGTCATTGGCATCCGTCAGGCGCTGCACGAGTTTCATGTACTCGTCGCTTTCATAATCCGTGCGCGTTTCCAGCTGATGCTGAATACGGTCGATCTCATCATGCAGGGCCAGCACCTCTTCAAAGGCCTGCATGGCGGTCTCGCGCAGCGTCTTGGTGACGTCGAGCGTCAGCTCCTGCGAGAGAAATCCTACGCGGATGCCCGTTTGACGCGACACGTCGCCTGACGTGCCCTGACGTTCTCCGGCGATGATGCTGAGCATGGTGGACTTGCCGGCACCGTTGCGGCCCACAAGACCGATACGGTCACCATGCTTGATGAGAAAGCTCACGCCCTTGAACAGGACGCGTGTTCCGAAATCGACGGTGATGTTGGAGAGGGATATCACAGGTTCTCTATCGCGTCGAGGATGACCTCGGCGCAGGCATTCTTTGACATGGGAGGAAAGGGGCTCGGGGCGCCGTTCTGGGTGATGATCGTTATGGTGTTCTTGCCCGGACCAAATCCGGAGTCGGGAGCATCGGCCGCATTAGCAATGATCATGTCGGCTCTCTTCCGAAGCAGTTTATCAGTGGCATACGCCACCACGTCGCCGGTCTCAAGAGCAAAGCCTACCACGCGCTGATGCGGCTGCCTGGCACTGCCGAGCTCGGCCAGAATATCTTTTGTGCGCGACAGGTGGATCATGAGCTCATCGCCGACGGAATCCTTTTTGAGTTTGGCATCATGGGGCTTGCTTGGCGTAAAGTCTGCCACAGCGGCCGACATGATAAAGACATCTGCATCTGCATGCTGCATGACGGCGCTGTGCATATCGGCAGCCGAGACCACATCAATGCGCTCCACACCGGGTGGTGTTGGCAATGCGACGGGTCCGGCAATCAGCGTCACGAGATACCCGCGTCGCTGCGCTGCCGCGGCAAGGGCAAAGCCCATCGTTCCTGTTGAATGATTCACAATTGAGCGGACGGCGTCAATGCGCTCGTGAGTGGGTCCGGCCGTGATGACCAAGTGCTTCCCGGAACTTGCGGTCGTGCCCGTGCTCGCAAAGTGCTCCGCGGGGGTATGCTCAGCCCCCTGCATCGCATGCTGCGTTATGTTCGACGTAATTGTTTCGATCTCCGGAAGACGTCCTGCGCCTGTGAGACCCGAAGCAAGCTGGCCCGACTCGGGGTCGACAACGGAGATGCCATCGGCGCGCAGCTGCGCAACGTTACGTTGTGTGGCGGCCTGGTGCCACATGTCCGTATCCATTGCCGGAAACACCACGAGCGGCGTTGCTTGTGGACGCGAGCAGACAACCGTCATAAGAGCCGTGTCGCACAGTCCCGTTGCCAGCCGCGCCAGCGTCGTTGCTGAGCAGGGGGCAATACAGATCACATCGGCCCAGTGTGCCAGGTGCACGTGCCACGAGCCCCCTTCCTGAATGGTCGGGTCGTAGGGATTGATGATCACCGGATGCGTGCTTACCGCTTCCAGGGCAAGGGGCGCAACAAACTCCTGTGCTGACGGCGTCATGACCACGCGCACATCGTGTCCGGCGCGACGCAGGTCGCGAACCAGCCACGGCGTCTTGTAGGCCGAAACACTGCCCGTAATGCCCAGAAGGATCTTCATAAGACAAGACGAGCCATCTCGGCACAACCGGATGGCTCGAACAGCTGCATGTGGTGGGTATTATTCTTCCGTGGCCGGTGCCGGCGCATCGGTGGAGCGCGTATGGATCTGACCCTCGACCATTTCCTTCATCGCCATGAACGTTGGCTTTGGAAGAAGGTCGAACTCCTTACTGATCGCGATCTGGTCCGCGTTCGGTCCTTCTGATTCGTCAGCATCCGTGATCACATCGGCCATGCGCTCGGTGATCTGCGTCTTGATCTGGTCGTTGATCTGACGTGAGCGTAGGCCCATGGCGATAATCGAACGGTAGATCGATCCCTTGGCCGATTCGTCCATCCGTACCTTGACGGGATTAACAATGTAGGTGCTCATGTCACATTCTCCGTATTCATTCGAAAAGAGGGACCGCAAAGATAGGGAGAAAGAGGGAGGCACGGAGTTACCTAATTACGGAAGTACGGAATTACGGAAGTACGGAAGTACGGAAGTACGGAAGTACGGAAGTACGGAATTACGGAAGTACGGAAGTACGGAAGTACGGAAGTACGGAAGTACGGAAGTACGGAAGTACGGAAGTACGGAAGTACGGAAGTACGGAAGTACGGAAGTACGGAGGTGCAGATGACTAATAGCTGTTGCCACGTTGTTGTTACATTTGAACCTGAAACCTGAAACCTGAAACCTGAAACCTGAAACCTGTCACGTTTTGCTCCATGAAATGCTCATTACGGAAAATCGGCAACAGCCGGGGGATCATTATTCCGGCGTCATTCATCAAGGACTGCGACATGAGCGATGCGGTGAACATTGAGATCGTTGACAAGACCATTGTTATCTCTGCTGTAAGGACGCCAAGGCAGGGATGGTTTGAGAAGGTGGTTGAGGACAATGATGTACTGAACTCCATACCGCTCGATGAGGACAGTGAGGAGTGGGTATGGGAGTAAAACCGCCCTTCCTCCGCGGCGACGTGTACTGGGTCAACCTTGATCCTGTTGTCGGCACTGAGATCTCTAAAACACGGCCGGCGGTCATCATCACTCCAAATGATATGAACGCGGCACTATCGCGTGTGATCATTGCACCTCTAACGACCAAAGGTCAGCCTCTCGGGTGCCGACCCGAGGTTGTTTTTCAGCGTAAACATGCACGGATTCTGCTGGATCAGTTGCGCAGTGTAGACAAACGACGCTTCGTCTCCCGTATGGGTTCGATTCCTGATGAGCTGTGGCTGCCGGTGTTGAAGGAAATGTTGGAGGAGTAAGTACGGAGTTACGGAGTTACGCAATTACAGAGTTACGGAGTTCTCGTCACTCGTCACTTGTCACTCGTCACTCGTCACTCGTCACTCGTCACTCGTCACTCGTCACTCGTCACTC
>CANHFG010000094.1 GCA_947459875.1 Ignavibacteria bacterium | reverse complement strand
TTGTTGTTTCCGAATCGATCGCATGTTCCCGGCCTGGTTCACTTCGGTTTCCCTCTGCTCACTTCCGCCGAGCTCATGACGGGGGTAGATTTAAAACCTACCCTTTGCATGGTTTCTTGTTTCTTTCTCTCCTGCTGTCAAAGAACACCCGAATCCACACCGACCTGCCACCGTCGTCAACTTTTGCTGCCATCTGCGGCTGTTCGGTTTTTTCGGTCCCGTGAGGCGCCAGGCGCGTTCAAGGGGCCACAAACATAGGGGAAAAAAATCAATCTGCAAATGGGTTTGAGAAAAAGTCCTCTGAAAAAGGAAAAAAATCTCGCACGTCGTTGTGGATAACGTCGAAAGCGTCGGTTTGAGCCGTATTTTTGAAAACTTTCGGGGGAGTATTGACCTACCTATACGGGCTGACTTCATGGCGAAACCGCTGAGTATCTTGTTCGTGACGAGCGAGATCTATCCCTTCATCAAGACGTCAGAGTTTGCCGACCTCTGCTATGCCCACTCACTGGGCGTTCGCGAGATCGGCCATGACATCCGCGCGATGATGCCGAAGTATGGCTTCATTTCGGAGCGGAAGAACCGCATTCATGAGATCAACCGCCTGCGTGACATACCGATACCGGTTGGTGAAGACGCGCACCTTGCCACGGTCAAATCAAGCTCGATCAACAACCCCCGCGTCAAGGTCCAGGCCTACATCACAACGAATTCGAACTACCTCGATGTGAACAAAGGCATCGAGCATGATAATGCTACGGGGACTCTGTTTGGCGACAACGATGAGCGGTTCATTTTCTACAACCGTACGGTGCTGGAAACGTGTCTTCTGCTTGGATGGTTTCCCGATATCATCCACTGCGTCGGCTGGCAGACAGCGCTCATCCCGGCCTACATCCGTACGCGCTATGAGCAGGAGTTCAAGAAGACCAAGGTCGTTTTTTCGATCACGGACTTCGACGAACAGGGCGTTTTCCCTTTGAAGTCGCTCAAGAAAACGGGCCTAACCGATGACGTGCTCGAAAAAGGCAAGTACAAGAACAAGATGAATTTCACACGCCTGGGTATGGCCTACGCCGATCGCGTGTCGACGCTTTCGCCGGGCTATGCAGCAGAACTTAGCGCCCTGAAAGAGTTCAAGGAGAACTGGTCCCCGCTGCTGAACAAGAAGCCGCTGGTAGGCATTAATCATGGGATCGACCTGCTGCAGTGGAATCCGAAGTCCGATGCGGCGATCCGTCCGAAATTCAGCGTCGATGATCCATCCGGGAAGTCCTCGGTGCGCGAAGCGCTGCAGAAAGCCTGCGGACTCGAGGTCAACGGCGCAAAGGCCGTCGTGTCATTCCTTGGCCCCCTCAGAGAAGATCGCGGAGCCGATGCCTTCATCGCCGCAGCTTCGGACATTGCCAAGCTGGGCGCTCAGGTGCTGATCGGGTTCGACCTGCCAACACCGTTGAAGAAGGCCGCCGAGGCCCTGGTGAAGAAACATCCACGTCAGGTTGCCCTGCGCACACCGATGGATGAGGAATTCCTGCATCTGGCTGTCGCCGGCTCTACGATGCTGGTGAAGCCTTCGCGACATGAGAACAGCGGACAGTTCCAGCGCATCGCTCTTGCCTATGGCACGATCCCCGTGCTGACGTCGGTGGGCGGTATAGCCGAAGGACTGACGGACGTGAGTGCCGATGGCTCAAAGGGCATGGCATTCCTCATGAAGAAGGCAGATGCCGCCGAGATCACGCGTGCCATCAAGCGCGCGCTGACCCTGCATGCATCGGACACGGCGTGGGACGCCCTGGTGCAGCGGGCAATGCAGACTCCTGTGGGCTGGAGCGCATCGGCGAAGCTGTACGACGAGTTCTACCGATCTCTGGTCAAGGACGTCAAGTAAAGGTGATCCGTACCGTGCGTCTTCAACTCTTCGGCTGGCTCGGATTGCCGGCCATGTGCCTTTTGCTGCTATCCTGTAACGATGCTCCCTCGATCGTCGGTAGCGAACTCATTCCCGGCACAGACTCGCTCTACACAGCTTCGTCGGCTACCCTGCCACTGTTGACGGGCGATACCACAACGATCGCTGAACTGCCTCTGGTCAACTCGTCATACTTCCTGCTGGGCTCGACACGATCGGCCGAAGCGCGGCTGTTCTGCGAGATCCTGCGCTTCCCTGCTGAAGTGCTGGGCGACTCGGCATTCTCCGACACAACCTTTGATGTTTCGAGCGCGAACCTGCAGCTGTATCCGCAGAACTACGCCGTGGGCGACACAGCCGACCGGCTGATGTCGTTCAAGGTGTACGACCTGAAGAAGTTCTGGGCAGCCGACGTAACATGGGACTCCATCTGGAATGGGGCTGATGTTTCGGAGTATTACGCAACAACCGATAAACCGATCGCAACGTATTCCGAGCCCCTTGCCAGCGTAGTGCCGGATTCTACGGTCATCAACATTCCGTTTGATCAGGCAACTGTCAAGCGCTGGCTTGTGGACTCACGCGATACGGCAAAGCTGAAGAAGATCTATGGGTTCGCCATTGTTCCCTCGGGCATGAAGCAGATCCGGCAGTTCCGGAATATTGCCTCTGCCGCGCAGAAGATGCGCCTGCGCGTGATCGTCCGCAGCAGGCGTGATACGGCAACGCAGATCATCTCTCTTGAGTCGACGGTTGCGAGCTTCGTCAACGACGCCGATCCGCAGCCAACGTCGCTCACCATTCAAGGATCGCGGAACGTCAAGTTCCGACTGATAACGCAACTCGATTCGATCCCGCCGAGAGCCGTCGTCATGGGCGGCGACCTTAAGATGACGCTTGATCAGACGGCCAGCGTGCTTGGAACGAGCGGACGTGACCAGAAGATCAGCCTGCGCTATCAGCCCCCTACCGGTCAGCCGATCGTCATTGAATCCAGCGATGATTCCTCCGGCGTCTACCGCTTCCGGAACATCGGTCCGCTTATCGATCTGATCCGCCGTCACCGCAAGCCGGCGACGCTGACATTTCAGGCAACCGGAGGCAATGAGTTCTGGACGATGAACCGCCTTGTGTTCCACGCAACCACGGCCCTGCCGGCACTGCGTCCGCGGCTGACGTTCATCTACACCGTACCGCCGGAGAAGAAGTGAGCATGATGCGTACGATCTGTGCAGCACTGCTGGCTCTGCTCATCGTTCACCCCATCGCGTCGGCCCAGGGAGGATCAAACTACTCCACCGTGGGCTTTGGTGATCTGCGCCTTTCTACGGGCGCTCTCTATGACGGCATGGCCGGCACGAGCATCGCCATGACGAGTGATCATGGCATCAATACGGTCAATCCGGCGCTTCTTGGAATGTCGAACATTACGCGTCTGCAGGCCAGTTACCGCTTCGCTCAACACTTCGTCTCGGCACGTGACGGTCAGGCAAATCAGTACAATGGAGAGGTCGACGGGATCCTGGCGCACTTTTCTATCGATACGGCCATGGGGCTCGGCGTCAACTTCGGCGTCACCCCCTACTCCAGCACGAACTACGCCGTCGAACGCCTTATCGGCTCGGCCACGGATTCAACACGTCCAAGCGGAAGGAGCTCGCAGGTAGGTAGCGGAGGGATATCCAGCATTCAGCTTGGTGCGTCGTACCGCCTGCTTCCGATGCTCTATGCCGGACTTTCGACGCAGGTATTGTTCGGGCTGACGTCACAGACCGACGAGGTGACGACGAACGTTTACAGCGAGCGCGTTCGTACGCTGACCGGTTATGACGTGCGCGGCCTGCTCATGCGCGGTGGACTCTACCTGCGTCCGAATACGTCGTGGTCCCTCGGAGCCTTTGTCTCGGGTGGTGGTGACGCCAGCTACACCGTCACGCGCAGCGTCGTGGGATTCGTCGGCACGGCCACATTCTTCGATACAACCACCACGGAAAATGCCACCACCGGGCTGCCCTTTTCCTTCGGACTGGGTGCGGCATTCAATGCTGGCAGGACAACGCTGGGCGCCGACCTGGAGATCGCCGATCTTTCCGGCGTGACGATGAACGTGCCAACATGGGCTTCGGTCGGTCAGTTCATGCGCGCATCGATCGGCGTGAGCCACACGGCAGCCGGATACGCACCATCATTCTTCGATAAACTTGGTTATAGAGCCGGCTTTTCCTATCAGCGTCAGTACTACACCGTGAATGGCAACAACGTCAGTGAGATCCTCGGCTCCTTCGGCGTCGATTTTCCACTTGGCAATGCAGCAACGGTCGACCTTGCCGTGCAAGGGGGCTTTCGGGGTCCGTCCACCGGGCTCACGGAATACTTTGGGCGCTTCATGGCCAGCGTCAGCATCGGCGAGATCTGGTTTAGACCGTTCGCGCGCGATTGATTATGCTCGTTGTCGAGCGTCCCTCGACAAGCGGAATGGTCACCACACGTCCGCCGTGCGCCTCGACCACATCAGCACCCACGATGGTCTGGCGCGTATAGTCGCCCCCTTTCACCAACACATCGGGCAGGATCATTTCGATCAGCCGAAGTGGTGTATCGTCGGCGAAGAGCACAACGTGGTCCACACTTCGCAATGCCGCCACCACCGTAGCGCGGTCGAGCTCGCTGTTGATGGGGCGCTCCGGACCCTTAAGTCGACGCACAGATTCATCGGTATTCAGGCCAAGCACGAGCACGTCACCCAGGGCGCGTGCGGCATCGAGATACGTCGTGTGGCCGGCATGGAGAATATCAAACACGCCGTTGGTAAAGACCACGCGCCTGCCGCTCTGCCGGAGTACTGCAACAAGCTCTCGCACCTGCTCGACCGAGGAAGCGATCATGGTCTCTACCCCTCGCCCAGGTGCGCTACTTCGCTCAGGAGCACACCCGAGGTGATGGCAACGATCCCCGGCTCGGCCACAACACTGCCCGCGGCAACATTTGCCAGCGCGGCCGCCTCGGGGATCGGCGATCCTGCGCAGACCATCGCAGCAAGTGTTGCAATGGTCGTATCACCCGCACCGGAGACGTCGGAGACCTTACGTGCACGCGTTGGTACGCACTGCGCTTCGGTGTCATGCTCAACGAGCATCATACCTTCAGCGCCGAGTGTGATGAGCACGCTCTGACAGTTAAGGCGATGCAGCAGCTCGCGTCCTGCTCGTTCGACATCCTCCATCGAGCGCATGGGTTCGCCCATGGCGTCGGACACTTCCTTGCGGTTGGGCTTGAAGACCGTACAGTGCTGATAGCTGAAGAACTGGCGTCGCTTGGGATCGACAAATACCGGAATCCCGCGCTGCGTGGCCATGGACGTAACCTCGGCGATCAGCGGGGTTGATAGCAGCCCCTTGTCGTAATCTTCCAGTACGATCCCGCGCAGGTCACTGCACGAGGCGATGGCAGTGAGAACCTGACGCTGAACGTCCTCATCGATGTAGTCGCGGACCTCATGATCGATCCGGGCAATCTGCTGGTTATTGCCAATAATGCGCGTCTTGGTTGTGGTTGGCCGCTGCGTGCTAACGGCAAGATGATCGCCAGACAGGCCAGACTGTTCGCACAGCGCGCGGATCTGCTGCCCTGCGGCATCCGTACCAATAACGCCGATCAGCAGAGGGCGAGCACCGAGTCCGGCCAGATTCATGGCCACGTTCGCCGCACCGCCAAGGTGTGCCGTTTCGTGATCGAAATCGATCACCGGCACCGGCGCTTCGGGGGAGACCCGATGCACCGAGCCCCAGAAGTACCGGTCGAGCATCACATCACCGATGACGGCAATGTGAGCCCCCTTCAATGCATCAAGGTAGTGCCGCGTGCGCTGCGTCGAGAGGTCGACCATGGAATGCAGCCTTAGGCTTCCTGCGGAGCCGACGGGCGTGTGGCCATCTGCCGGTCAAGCAGGTAAATCGATGGTCCATCCGAACCGACGAGCTTGAGCCGCTCAATGATCTCGATCACGAGCGCTTCCTCTTCTACCTGCTCGTTGATGAACCACTGCAGGACGATCTGCGACGGCAGGTCCTTGGTGTTCAGAGCGTGTTCATACAGCGCGTTGATGCTGGAAGTGATCGACTGCTCGTGTTGATGGACATGTTCGAAGACATCCAGCGCCGAGGTGTACGTGCCACCAGGAGCTGACAGGGGGCGAAGCATAACGCGCTCGCCACGGTTATGAAGGAAGTCGAACAGCTTCATCGCATGCTGGGTCTCTTCCTCCCATTGCACGCGCATCCACTGGGCAAAGCCCGGAAGATTGTTTTCGGTAAACCATGCTGCCATGCCGAGGTAGACATAGGCGCTCTGGAATTCCGCTTGGATCTGTGCGTTGAACGCGTCGACGAGTTGTTGATTCATTGCCATGGTAATAATCCGATGTGTTTGCCAAAATTACCCATTTCGGCGGTAGTTTCGGGCGCTATTGCAGCACCCTATTGCATCACCCTCTCATCACCACACCACCACCATGAAACGTCAATCATCGCTTGCCCGCATCTCGGTTGCTAACGCAGAATACTTTGCCTTCCATGGCGTCCGCGAGGAAGAGCGCAGCCTGGGTGGTCGGTATCAGGTGGACGTTGATGTGTGGTTCGATCCGGTGAAGGTCTCGGTCAGCGACGATCTCAGCGACACGGTCAACTACGAGGATCTGCTGTTCATCGTGAACGAATACATGAATGGCGAAAGCTGCGAACTCATTGAAACACTCGCCTCCGACATTGCCTCCGGCATCCTCGATCGCATGCCGATCGTGCGTCACGTAACCATCCGCGTGCGCAAGCTCTCGGTGCCAATCCAGCAGGTGCTCGACCACGTTGAGACCGAGATCACACTCGTACGGGAAGCCTAAGGGGGCGATGCAGAACGTCCTACTGTCGCTCGGAGCCAATCTCGGCAACCCGGCCGACATGATCCGTCGGGCCACTGAGCTGATCCGCATCAACGTGATGTCCGATGCCCGCCTGTCGCCGCTCTACGAAACACAGCCGGTAGGATTCACCGACCAGCCTCCGTTTATCAATGCTGCCGTCTGCGGCACGTCGCAGCTGACACCTCTCGAGATCCACGACGCCTGCAAGATGATCGAACGTCAGCTCGGCCGCCGTCAGCGCCAGCGCTGGCATGAACGCGAAATCGATATCGACGTCATCCTGGTCGGCAACGTGATCCACGATGACGAAGACGTGCACATCCCCCACCAGCGCATGCACGAACGCCTGTTCGTTCTCATGCCCGCCTGCGACATCCTGCCCGACGCCGTCTGCCCCAGAACCGGCAAGAGCCTGAAACAGCTGCTGCAGGAATGCCCGGATGAGCTGTCCAAACCCAGACAGGTGTGAGGTGTGGGGTGTGGGGTGTGAGGTGTGGGGGAAGACCTGCAGGTGCCAAACACGTAGGGGCGAGACGAAGTCTCGCCCGCTGAAGGTGCCAAACACGTAGGGGCGAGACGAAGTCTCGCCCGCTGAAGGTGCCAAACACGTTGGGACGAGACGAAGTCTCGCCCGCTGAAGGTGCCAAACACGTTGGGGCGAGACGAAGTCTCGCCCGCTGAAGG
>CANHFG010000093.1 GCA_947459875.1 Ignavibacteria bacterium | reverse complement strand
AGTCGATAGTCACCTCTGCATACGCTGTGCTGTTTGCATCTGTCGTAATGAACGTGCCGAGAAAAGGCTCGTCCGAGTCCTTCCCCTGGCCTACCTTTCGGATCCCTGTTAGCGGTTCCCGACGTATCAACTCCAGCACGGAACCATCTTCACGTAGCAGTCTGATCTTATCCTCCGTAAATGGCTTGCCCTCATTAATAGTGGTGTTGTCACCGCCGGCCATTTGGTGAACATCCTTCATCGAGTAGTTTCGGTTGCAGTTATCATAACCATCGAGAAGCCACATCATGGCACTGTCCTTCAGGACAACGGCATCGGCGCGATAGAATCCCGTAAGGCTCTTCTCACGCAGCGATGAATGCAGGATGTTCCTTGAGGTCCACGTAAAGGCCTGGATTGCAAATCCATTCACGCCAAGCATCCAAGCTGGCCTGTTGCGCGTAAGTGATTTCCACGATGGACCATAAAGGTTCGAGCTGCTTATCTGGTTGTATCCAGCAAATGCTGTGTACGACGCGTTCTGATTATACGTGAGAGAAAACGTAATCGGAACTCCACCGCGGGTCTGCTGTGACAGAACATGACGATACTGCACATTACCGTTCACCGCTGATACTGATACTTCGCCATCGACAGAGCGGGATTTGTCCTTCATAAAGCCCCGTGCATCATATAGATCCGCTGCCTTGGATACAGCATCCATCCATGACTTTTCGGCAGGCGACGTCTGTCCAGTCGCCTGGATGGACGACAATGACCAAAGGGTCATAAACACGAGTCCGGCAAGCAGTAGCGTGTCTAACGTAAAGCTCCGGGGGTGAAGACAATTACCTTGCGTTGTATATGAGGCATGATGCCGGGTGTAATTGAAGACTTGAGACATAGAGATACCTTGATTACTTCGTTAAGAGTATGGGTTCACAAGAAAAGAAACAGCCACTGCCGGCCGTTGCCTCAATGGATGTTTGGCCGTTCTGCGCGGGTGCTAGTGGACATGTAGGACGAACTACTGCCTGACCTTCAGCGGTGATACTCCATTTGTCACAGTCCAAGCGCTTCTCGACCCTGAGATTACTAACGCAGCATTCTGACCGACAAGGCACAAGTTTATTCGTCGGCATTATTCGCCAGCAGGATGGGGCCGACACCCGCCAAACGGAGTTGTCAGTCGGTAACCCCATGATGTTCAAACGAACAAGCTCAGATGAAGCACGCCGCCGAACCTCTACAGGGTCAGCCCCCTGACAGCCATCGAGATACTCAATAGATCTGATTTCGATCTCCCAGATTCCCATGCATGCTCTCACAGCAGCGGTGATCTTGACTCTGCAGTCAGGAGTTGCATTCGTGACATGCTCAACAATTCGAAAGGGAACCGACAGGCTGTCACAATCAAGTCGGCATGGCTGTTGGGCAATCGCGCTGCACCATCCCAGCACTACTAGAGCTGCCAGTGTCAGACACCAGCGCACGGTGCTCGAGCACATTACTCCACTTTCAAGTAGGTGTATCATCGTTATCGTCCGGAAATATTGAGATATCATCCCCGTTTATCGGAGCACCTTCATCACCCAAGCATCATCATCGTCTGAGAACGAGATACGTCGATGCCGATAGACCATCGGCACGTGCGGCACGCACCAGATACATCCCACTGGCATATTCGTGTGCGCCTACTTGTATGCGCACCTCTCTCATGGTATCGCTCTGAAGCGCCGTACGGCTGAGCAGCATTCCCTGCATCGTGTAAACCTCAATAGAACCAGCGCCGACTGGCACATTTGAAACAATCGTCACGAACTCAGACTCCGAAGGATTCGGAACCGCAGCGATTGTGAACCGTCCTGGCTCTGCGTCGCGGCCCGTCTCAACAACTTCCTTTGGCAGGTCATCGCGTTCGACATTTACCGGAATCTGCAGCCTCGGCATCGTCTGATAGGTCATACCGCTTCTGTCTGCTCGCTGTACAGTCGTGTAATGCATACCATGCAGCATATACACATGCGGAAATGGATGCTGCACAAGACCGGTGTCACGGCCGAGAGTGATCAAGGGAAGCGAGTCGAGACCGCGCTGAGATAACAAAGCAATCAGCAATGAAACTGGAGTTGTGCTGATGGTGCTGTCTTGCCCTATAGTTCGGCTGATACCTCTGATAACCAGTAGTACGTCCTTCACACGATCATTGTTCAGCAACACACTTCGCACATCCGTGCGTGAGGGTTCGTAGCCAACGTACCGAACCTCCGTACGCCGTTGCCATTGTGCACGATACTGAGATTGATAGTAACCCGTATCACAGTGTTTTCCGACTCGGCGATCGCCCCAATGTATGCCTGTGATTACCCCGGAAGACTCACCGACACCTCCCACAAGCGTATCTGGGAGACAATCTGCGTTGAGATCGATTGTTCGGATCATTGTCCCTTGCTGTGCGTGCAACCCACACACCGCTAGTATTGACAGCATTGCTATCGTAAAGTTTTTGATATTCATAATCGTTCACCTCATATCTGTTCTACTCAATCTGCTGGTCGAAGGACATTTCTGCGTACGTCCTATCGCCACATCGCTAACGTATGTGATTCGATGTCATGAAACTGTCATACTTTGTCATGGATCTGTCATGGAACGACTTTCTTTTCCACAATGCTGCCCGATGTTCATTCCTACTATGTCATTTATGGGCAGACTGAGCGCATATCGCCCTCCGCACTCAGATGATGCGGATTCTTAGCACCCACATTTTCATTTTCATTTAAGCGCAGTACCTCACCGTCTATTCCGCGGGAGTAGTAGTCTACACACGACTATGTGGGTGAGCAAACATTCGTCACTCGTTATCGGTCAATCGTCACCAGGCTTCTGCTACTCCGCATCAGCTGCGGTCCTTCGTCGCCTACGGCTCATCAGGATGACGCTCTCCGCTGCGCGCAATTACAGAGTTACGGAGGTACGGAATTACGGGATTTAGAATTGACAAATCACCTCCGTAACTCCGTAATTCAGTCATTCCGTCATCCCGTAATTGCGCGCAGCGCCACAGCGTCATCCTGAGCCGCGCAGCGGCGAAGGACCAATGACAGATGACCAATGACGAATGACCAATGACAGATGACCAATGACCGCGTCATTTTGTAATCTGTCATTCCGTAATTGCGCGAAGCGCAGGTGCGATCCCTCGCTACTCTCGGGATGACACAATCACGCATGGCTCCCTGCTTTCGCAGGAATGACGGACCTAAAACCTAAAACCTAAAACCCAACACCTACAACCTGTGCGCAGCACCAACCTACTCAATCACGCACAGCATAGCCCCTTTTTCGACGGCGGAGCCTTCGTTGGGGGTAAGGTGGCGGACGGTGCCGTCGGCGGGTGATTTGATGGCGTTTTCCATCTTCATGGCTTCGAGGATGAAGAGCGTTTCGCCTTTGCGGACGCTGGCGCCTTCCTTGGTCGTGATGTGCTTGAGAAGTCCGGGCATGGGCGCTGTCAGACGCACAACGCGCTGCTGCTGCGCCGGTGAGGCCTTGAGGATGTCGAGAAGTTCGGCATGACGGTCCTTCATCACCCTGGCGGTGTAGGCATAGCCGCGCACGGAGATCGTTACGGTCTGCAGGCCGTCGCTGTGGATGTGAACCGGTACGGGCTGACCCTTGTCGTGCCAGTGCCAGACACCCGGGATGTCGGTCGGAGTCAGCACGACGTCGTTACCGTCATGGTCGCGGGCACCGTCTGCCGTTATGTCAACACGGCGCGTTTGGCCGTCAAGCTCGGTGGTGACAATGAAGCGTGCCATGCAGTGTACCTATGGTGTGTAGATCAGTTACGGCAAAACTACGGTCGATACCAGCATTCCTGCGTGGCAATGGCCGCAAGCGGAACGTCATGAGGCTCAGCAGCCACGTCAGCTGCCAGCTGAGACTGATAGGCAATGCCTATGGCGGTAGTCCGGGCGCGGGTTAGGAATCTGTCGTAGTAGCCCTTACCATATCCAAGGCGCCGACACGAGCGGTCAAATGCAACAAGTGGTACGATCACGGCAGCGTCCGGACCAAAGTGCTCGGCAGGCACGAGATCTTCGTCCAACTCCACCACAGGCTCGAGAATGCCAAACCGACCCGCCTGCCAGCGCGTGCGCCAGGTCACACAACAATGCAGAAGCTCATCGCCGGAATCGGGTGTGATCGGAACATACACCTCCTTACCAATCCCCCACGCATACTCGATGAATGGCATGGTCTGCACTTCCTCGGCCGTGGATCGATAGACATGCACGCACGAAGCGATCTGAAACGCCCGGTGCTTGTGCGCCCTCTCAAAAATGAGCTGGTCCCACAATCCGCGGTCCTGCACCTCGATCGATGCCCGTCTCTCAATGGCGGCCGAGCGGATCTCCTGCTTTGTCAATCTCCCCTCCTCATGGCTATGATGTCCGGTACGATAATGGCAGCGATCAACACGCCCCCTCCCAGCATCTGTCGCATCGAAAGTGTTTCGGCACCGATGGCAACGGCAATGACGGAGGCGGCAAGGGGCTCCATGGCAAAGATGATGCCGGCCCGCACCGGATGCGTGTATTGCTGAAACCGCGTCTGCACAAAGGTCGGGATGACAGAGGCGAAGATGGCGCAGTAGACAATGGCAAGCACAACGGACGATGACAGGGTCATCTGCAAGCTGCCGTGCCCGGTGAGACTGAAGATGAGCATCGAAACGAGCGCCAGTGCCACGGCGGCAGCAAACTGCAGCACCACCAGGGCATTCTGCTTGTGCGTGTCGTGGCGTATGTCCGATGTCCACGTGTCGATGTACACAAGGTACACGGCCCAGATGATGGCGCTGATCACCGTCTGCACGTCACCGAATCTGACGCCGAGTAGCTCCGGCGATGTGAACAGATACAGGCCGAGGAGGATCATAACGATCGACGCCGCATGCGTGCCCCGCAGGCGCGTGCCGTGCGTGATGCGCTGCACCAGCGGAACGAACGCCACCATGGTGCCGGTGATGAAGGCCGAGGTCGAAGCCGAGGTTTCTGTCAGACCAAAGGTCTGCAAAAGAAAGCCGGCTCCGAAAAGCAGACCCAGTATGCTGCCCCGACGAAGCGTTGTGCGGTCAATGGATGCAAGTGACCGACGCCAGATCATGGCCCCGACCAGCAGCGCAAGACCAAATCTCAAGGCAACAAACACCGATGGGGCCACCTCGGTCAGCGCCGACTTTATGACCACAAACGTGCCCGCCCAGAGCACGGTGATCAACGTCAGCGCAAGCTCAGCGCGATGTCGCTGCATCAGCGTCCCGCAGCGGCAAGCAGGTGATGATAACGCACCACGGCCCGCATGCCCGTGTGAAAGTTCGACAGGTCGAAATGCTCGTCCGGTGAGTGGGCGTTCTCATTGTTGAGACCGAATCCCATGAGCACCGTCGGGACGTTGAGGACCTGATCAAAGAGCAACACAACGGGGATCGAGCCGCCTTCGCGCGTGAAACGGCACTTGGCTGAGAATGTTTCCTCGAGAGCCTGCGTTGCAGCATGCATCACCGGCGAGTCACGCTCAACCAGCACCGGATCGGCCCCATGCAGATCCTGCACCTGCACGGTAACACCGGCCGGTGCGATCGACTTTACATGCGCCGTGAACTTCTCGGCGATGTCGTCATGCTTCTGATGCGGCACCAGACGCATGCTGATCTTGGCCATCACCCGCGCCGGAAGCACGGTCTTGGCCCCTTCCCCGGTAAAGCCGCCAAGGATGCCGTTAACATCCAGCGTCGGACGCGCACCGAGGCGCTCAATAGAACTGTAGCCCTCTTCGCCGAAGAGCTCGGCTACGTCCACGTCGGCCTTCAAACGCTCATCGCTGTGACCCAGCGCGGCCAGGTCCGCACGCTCCTGCTCGGTAAGGGACTTCACGTCATCGTAAAACCCATCGATGGTGATGTGACCATGCTCGTCCTTAAGCTTGGCAATGATCGTGGCCAGTGCGTTGAGCGGGTTCTGCACCGCACCGCCGTAAGATCCCGAATGCAGGTCCCGGTTCGGACCCTGCACGTCGATCTGCATGTAGGCCATGCCGCGCAGGCTGTATACGATCGATGGCTGACCGGGAGCGAACATGGATGTGTCGGATACCAGCACGGAATCGCAGGCAAGCTTGGCTGCGTTCTCCTTCACGAACGGTGCCAGGTGTGTGCTGCCGATCTCCTCCTCGCCCTCGATGAGCAACTTGATGTTCACCGGCAGACGTCCCTCGACGGCCAGCAGCGCCTCGATGGCCTTGATATGCAGAAACACCTGCCCCTTGTCATCCGTGGCGCCGCGGGCAAAGATCTTTCCATCACGCACTACTGGCTCAAACGGCGGATTGGTCCACAAATTCAACGGGTCCACCGGCTGCACGTCATAGTGTCCATAGAACAGCACCGTAGGAGCCCCCTCTCCGGCATCAAGGTTCTCGGCGTAGACGATCGGATGACCGTTGGTGGGGAGCACCTCGACGTGCTCAAGGCCGATGCCGCGCAGGTGATCAGCCAGCCAGTTGGCGCAGCGCACGACGTCGCCGGATCGCTCGGGGTCGGTGCTCACGCTCGGAATGGAGAGAAACTCGATGAGCTCGGCTTCAAAGCGCTCACGGTGCTGGGTAAGGTACTCGCTGGTGGTCATTGTTGTGTGATGATGAAAGTGTGGCTGAGAGTTATCACGGTTAAGGGGGCTTATC
Organism: Ignavibacteria bacterium; assembly: GCA_947459875.1. GTDB lineage: Bacteria > Bacteroidota > Ignavibacteria > Kapaibacteriales > Kapaibacteriaceae > UBA10438. The sequence continues at coordinate 802 of CANHFG010000093.1, read as the reverse complement.
CGGGCATGAGCATCGATTCGGCATAGACGCGCTCGTAATGCGGCACGATCAGCGAAATGTCGAAGTTGTCGATCACGCGCCGACGTGCGTTCTCGCGGAATATGGCGAGCTTCTTGGGATTGGTCAGCAGGTCCAGACAGTACCGGGCCATGCGGTCAACATCTCCGAGTTCGGCGATGAAGCCCGTCTCGTCGTGCTTGACAACCTCCGGGATGCCACCGATGTTCGTGGCCACAACCGGCACGGAGCAGCTCATCGCTTCCAAGGCAGAGAGCCCGAAACTCTCCTGTTGCGATGGCAGCAGGAAGATGTCGGCTACCGACAGGATCTCGGGCAGGGCTGACTGCTTGCCGAGAAAGGTCACGTGATCTTCCACGCCGAGCTCACGGCACAGACGCTCGGCATCACTGCGCTCAGGTCCGTCACCAACAAAGACCAGCCTGGCAGGTACCTTCTTGCGAACCTCGGCCAGGATGCGCACGCAGTCCTGCACGCGCTTGACCGGACGGAAATTTGATACGTGCATGAGGACAAACTCGCCGTCCTTCTTGAGATGCTTCTCCAGATGGCTGCAGTCACCACGCGTGTAGAGAACCGTATCGACAAAGTTCGGGATCACCCGTATCGACAGGTCCTGACCAAAACTCTGGCGCGTTTTCTCGGCAAGAAATCCCGAAACGGCCGTCACAACGTCGCTCTTCTCAAGCGAGAACTTCACAAGAGGCAGAAACGTCGGCTCGAGCCCGACGAGCGTAATGTCCGTACCATGGAGCGTCGTAACAAGTCGAAAGGGGCGCGTGCT
>CANHFG010000092.1 GCA_947459875.1 Ignavibacteria bacterium | reverse complement strand
GCCATCGGAACAGTCGTTCTTTCTGCTCGGACCGCGTGGGACCGGAAAGACCTATTGGGTCCGGTCCACCTTTCCCGAAGCTCTCTATGTGAGCCTTCTTGACCCCGAGGTGCATCGCCATCTTGCTGCACGTCCGGAGCATTTAGGGGAGCTTGCCTCCGCAGTTCCGGATGATGGAACGATCGTCATTGATGAGATTCAGAAGCTTCCCATTCTACTGGAGGTGGTCCACGCGCTGATCAGCGAGGGCCGGCGTATTCGATTTGTACTTACTGGGTCGAGTGCGCGCAAACTCCGGCGAGGTAACGTGAACCTTCTCGGTGGACGTGCACTCCAAGTACACATGCACCCATATATCGCATCGGAACTCGGAGATGACTTCTCTCTTGAACGGGCCCTAACGTGTGGGCTCGTTCCCCTTGTTGTCGAATCACCAACGCCCGAGGAAACCCTAAGGGCCTACGCGTCGCTGTACATTCAGCAAGAAGTCTTTGCCGAAGGTCTCACGAGGAGCGATGAACAGTTCGCGCGCTTCCTTGAGGCGATCTCCTTTTCCCATGGCGAGATACTGACCGTTACCAATGTCGCCAGAGACTGTGCCGTCAAACGCAAGACCGTCGAGAACTACGTTGAGACCCTCGAAGATTTGCTGTTGGCCTATCGTGTGCCCGTGTTTGCTCACCATGCCAAACGTGATCTCGTTTCTCATCCCAAGTTCTACTTCTTCGATGCGGGAATGTTCCGCACGCTACGTCCCACCGGCCCCCTTGATGATCTTTCATCAATCCAGGGTCATGCGCTCGAGGGACTTGTTGCACAGCACCTAAAGGCATTCTGTGACTACGCACGGGACGGCCGCAAACTCTACTACTGGAGAACACGCTCCGGTGCTGAGGTCGACTTCATTGTCTATGGCCCAACGACGTTCGATGCGATCGAGGTGAAGAACACAAGCGTTGTCCGACCCGAACATCTTCGGTCACTCAGTGAGTTCGTCAAACTATACCCGCAGGCAAATGCAACACTTCTCTACCGTGGCAACGAACGATTCGTCCGTGGCAACGTCCGTGTTGAACCGGTCGATGCTTGGCTGAAGCAGCTGCGGTAATTCCCGTCCCCCGGGCGGTCCTTCGCGGCATCGCAGCTCAGGATATAGCCCGGGGCTACTATTGTCGATCGTAATTCTCGTAATTCCCGTAATTCTCGTAATTCCCGTAATTCTTGTAATTCCCGTAATTCTCGTAATTCCCGTAATTCTCGTAATTCCCGTAATTCTCGTAATTCTCGTAATTCTCGTAATTCTCGTAATTCTCGTAATTCTCGTAATTCTCGTAATTCGTCCTTATCTCCATCCGCCGCCAAGCGCCCTGTAGAGCTCGATGGAGGCTTTGAGCCGCGCAACCTTTGTGTCGATGAGCTCCATCTTGGCTTCGAGGGCATCCCGCTGTGTGAGAAGCACTTCCATATAATCGGCACGGGCCGATGTGAAAAGTATGCCGGCAATGTCTACGGACTCTGTAAGAGCAGCAACCTGCCGTGTCTTCAGTGCAAGACTGCTCTGCAGGTTCGAGACCTTGGCAAGGCGGTTTGCCACCTCGATGTATGCAGTGAGCAACGTGCGCTCGTAATTGTACGCGGCCTGGATCTGCTTTGCGTTCGATGTGTTCAAGGCCGCCACGATTCCTCGTCGGTTGATCACCGGCGTCAGCAGCTCACCGGCGAGGTTGTAGATCACAGACTCGGGTGTTGTGAATAGAAACTGTGGATTGAAGGCTTGGTAGCCAATGCCGGCAGCGATCGACAGTGAGGGGTAAAACCGCGCACGCGCAACATCAATATCGAGCTCAGATGCCGTTAGCTCTTGTTCGGACTGACGAACGTCGGGTCTGTTCTGAAGAAGCTGCGATGGAATGCCTGTCCTCAGCGAATCGAGTGAGATATTGAAGAATCCCGTCGAGACGCGCTCCACGCGCTGTGGGTATCTCCCCACAAGGTAGTTGATGCGGTTTTCGGTCTCAGTTATGCGCTGCTGAATCTCGTAGCGGTGGCTTTCATTCTTCAGCACTTCGGCTTCGAAGCGGCGCACGGCCAGTTCTGTTGTCCGGGCCGCAAGCTTCTGCTGTTCAATGATCGTCAGGGCATTCTTCAGGATACTGATGTTTGAATTGACAGCTTCGAGAAGATTGTCAAGAGCAATCAGCTCGTAGTAGTTCGAGGCAATCTCTGACACGAGATTGGTAACGAGGAAGCGAGCCCCCTCCGTTGAGGCCATGTATCGCAAACCAGCCGACTTCGTGGCATTACGGAGTCGGTTCCAGATATCCACCTCCCACTGGACCGTTGCTGACAGGGCAACGTCGGGAAGGGGCTTGGGGAAACGTTCTCCCGGTTTTATCTCGAGTCCTTCCTCCACCGCACCATTACGTGTGAATGCCCCTGCCTTGTCCACCCCGCCCCCTGCGCGCAGATTCACAAACGGCAGGTACTCTCCGGAACGGGCAAGTACCTCGTTCTGAGCTATCTCAATCTCCTGCATCACGACGTTGAGCTCCTGATTGCGTGCAAGTGCCGAATCGATCAAGGACACAAGTGCAGGGTCGCGATAGTACTCTCGCCAATTCATCGTGGCGCTGTTTATCGTGTCTGTGGACTCCCGATACGACCCCGGAACGTCCCTGTTTACGGTCTTTTGAATCACTGTCGGAACGCATGCGGAAACGATCAGCGCAAGACCCGCCAGCACAATGGAGATCAGCGGGATTATGCCCGCTGAGCGTTCGACCTTTATTGTCGTCATGCGATGGTTCTCAATCATGTTTGTGCACGTATTCTTCGGAAAGGGGCTCATCGTGCTCACCCTGAATAAGCGTCTTGCCTTTGATCAGAGATGCAAAGGCGAAATACAATCCAGGTATAATCAGCACGCCGATCATCGTTCCCAGAAGCATACCACCGAGAGACGAGGACCCGATGGTGCGGTTACCGAGAGCGCCCGGACCCGTTGCCACAACCAGTGGTATAAGGCCTGCCACAAAGGCAAACGACGTCATAAGTATCGGACGGAAGCGCACCCTGGCACCTTCAATTGCTGCGTCGAGAATGCTTGCCCCTTCACGTTGACGCTGGACGGCAAACTCGACGATCAGTACGGCATTTTTTCCGAGCAGACCCACCAGCATGATCAGGCCTACCTGCGCGTAGATGTCGTTGGCAAGTCCCATCAGCTGCAGCAATGCAAATGCTCCGAAAACGCCAATCGGCAATGACAGAATCACGGCCAGCGGGAGAACAAAACTCTCGTATTGAGCCGCCAGTACGAGATAGACGAACATCAGTACCACCAGGAACACATAGATGGATTCATTGCCGCGTGCTGCTTCATCATACGACAATCCCTCCCACGCGATGTCATATCCGCGCGGAAGTGTTGTCTTGGCCACTTCTTCAATCGCCTTGATGGCATCACCGGTGGTGTATCCTTCGGCAGGCAGACCGCGGATGGCTGATGAGTTGTAGAGGTTGTAGCGCGTTACTTCGTTCGGACCCTGCGACTTCTTCAATGTCATGAACGATGAATAGGGAACCATCTCACCATGGTCGTTCTTCACAAAGAGGTTGGCAAGATCGGCCGGGTATCGACGGTACTCCGGAGCCGACTGCACGTATACCTTGAAGAAACGATCGAATCGAATGAAGCCCTGCTCGTAGGTACTGCCGATGAGAATATTCAGATTCTCCATCGCAGCGCCAATCGACACACCCTTCTGCATCGCAGCGTTGTTATCGATGATAAGCTCATACTGCGGATAGTTTGCTGCAAAGAACGTGAACAGACCCTTGAGTTCTTTCCGCTCAGCCAAGTCACGCATGAACTCGGCATTGATCTTGTCAAACTCCTGATAGATCGTTTCCTGGTTTTTGTCGAGCAGACGCAATGAAAAGCCCCCTGAGGAGCCAAATCCAGGAACGGCGGGGGGCTCGAAAAACTCGATGATCGCACCGAGATCTCGCGTTTTCTGCTCGAGCTCTTCCATGACCTCGCGCACGGAGCGATTGCGGTCGGCCCAGTTACGAAGGTCGATAAGACAGGTTCCGGCATTGGATCCGCGACCTTCCGTCATGATCTCGTAGCCGGCGAGTGCAGATACCGACTCGATCTCCGGAATCGTTTTACAAATACGCTCGAGTTCCAGTGACACCTGATTTGTTCGTTCAAGAGTTGATCCTGGTGGCGTCTGAATGATGGCATAGATGGTACCCTGGTCTTCGCCTGGAATGAACCCTGCTGGTAGAATCTCGTCCACGAACACGATGCCAATCACAAACAGGCCCAGAACGCCGAACGTTATAAGTCGACGGTGGACAATGCGACGAAGTATCCAGACGTATCTGTCGGTCAGCCGCTCAAACCATCGATTGAAACCATCAAGAGCATTCCCCAGGATCGACCGCTTTTTTGTTTCGTGGCCACTTGATCCATGCGTATTTCGAAGAATGATCGCGCTCAATACCGGTGTCAGCGTCAGTGCAACAATGGCGGATAGAATGATCGATGATGCCATCGTGATGGAAAACTGTCGGTAGAACGTCCCAACAGGTCCCGCCATAAATGCGATTGGCACGAACACGGAAACCATGACAAGCGTGATGGCAATGATCGCACCACCAATCTCACCCATTACCGCCTGAACAGCTTGAAACGGCCCAACGTGCTCCTCGGCCATCTTGGCATGCACCGCCTCCACAACAACGATCGCATCGTCAACAACAATGCCGATTGCAAGCACCAGGGCGAAGAGGGTGATGAGGTTGATCGACAGGCCGAAGGCTTGCAGAACAAAGAACGAACCGATCAACGAAACCGGCACAGCAAGCGTCGGAATCAGCGTCGATCGCCAGTCGCCAAGGAAGATGAAGACCACCAGGGCAACAAGGACAAATGCATCGCGGAGCGTATGCGTTACCTGCTCAACTGACGCGTCAAGAAACTGCGAAACGTCGTAGCTGATCTTGTACTTCATCCCTCTCGGGAAGCCCCCTTCCAGCTCCTTCAGTTTCGTCTTGATGTCCGAGATCACCTCCGTTGCATTGCTGCCGATGGACTGTTTAAGGATGATCGCAGCCGATGGGTTACCGTCGAGATTCGAGTAAATATCTATGAACTCAGAGCCCAGCTCCACGGTAGCAACGTCTCGCAGATGGATGCTTTCTCCCTCTGCATTGGCGCGCAGGATTATGTTCTCATACTGCTCGGGCTTGTTGAACCGACCAACATAGCTCAGCACGTATTCAAGCGATTGGGCCTGTTTGCCCGAGCTGAGACCCAATCGACCCGGGCGGGCGATCAGACTCTGGTCTTTCATCGCATCGATCACCTCCTGTGCAGAGATGTTGTATGCACGCATTCGATCCGGCTTGAGCCAAACACGCATGGCATACTGACGGCTACCCAGAATGATAGCTGACGCAATACCCCGGATGCGGCGAATCTCGGGAATGAGATTCACGTTCGCATAGTTGTAGAGGAATGTTTGGTCCGCGTTCTTATCCGTGCTGTAAAGATTGACGTACATCAACATACTCGGAAGAACAGGCGTGATCACAACTCCCTCCCGCTGAACGAGCTCCGGCAGTAGCGGCATCACCTGGTCAACACGTGTTTTAACGCGAACAACAGCTTCGTTCGGATCAGTACCCGGATCGAAGATCACGCGCAGTGTTGCTTCGCCGGCACTTGTTGCGTCGGACACGATGTATCGCATACCGATCACGCCATTGATCGATTGTTCAAGAGGTATCAGCGTTGACTTTATCAAAACGTCTGCGCTCGCACCCGGGTAGAAGATTGCAATGTTTACCGTCGTCGGTGCGATCTGCGGAAACTGCTCGGTTGGCAGTTGTCGCATCGACAGAAGGCCGACGAAGACGATCACAATGGAGATCACGATCGCCAGTACTGGGCGGAAGAGAATGTTCTTGAACATGATTGGATTCCTAGGCGATGTTCGGCCGATTATTCCGCTTCGAGTTCAAGCGTTGGAAGGACTTTTGTAGGGGGGATGAAGGTGTATTCGATTTTCTGGTTCTCCCGAACCTTACGCAGCCCTTCGATAAGGACTCTTTCGCCCTCGGCAACACCCTCGACTGCATAGACATGCGGTAACTCGGCTTTGATCTTTACTTCGCGTGATCGCACTACGTTCGTTGCATCGACTACGTACACGAATATCTTTTCGAGCACCTCGTAGGTAGCCTTCTGCGGTATCAGCAGGACATTCTTCAATGGCTCCGTCATCAAAATGTCACCGGTCTCACCATGACGCAGCAGCCCACTTGGATTCGGAAATGTTGCTCGGAAGGCGATGTTTCCGGTTTCGTTATTGAAGTCACCCTCGATGGTGTTCATGATGCCCTTCTGGGGGAAGATCTGATTGTTGGCCATCCGTAGCTGGACGGTGATCGTGCTGTCCTGTGGGGTGTGCTGTTTGTACGTCAGGTACTGCGCTTCGGGCACGTTGAAATACACCCACATCTGGCTGTTGTCGGAGAGTGACGTCAGCATTTCACCCTCTTCGAGCAGACTACCAACTCGCACGTGAAGTCGGTCCATGATTCCAGTGAAGGGGGCTTTGATCTTCGTAAAGTTCAGATGTGCCTCGGCAAGCCCCATCTCTGCCTTAGCCCGGTCATACTTGGCTTTGACGATCGCGAGCTCATTTTTTGAGACGACATTTTTGTCCGCGAGGGCTTTGGTGTTGAGATACTCAATCTCAGCAGCCTTGGCCTCCGCTTCAGCCTTGCGGAAGTCAGCCTCATAGATCGTCGGCATGATCTGGAACATCAACTGTCCCTTCTTCACAACCTTCCCCTCATCCACGAGGATCTTTTCGAGATAACCGCGCTCCATGGCCCGCAGCTCAATGTGCTGTATGGCATGAATCTGGCACACATAGTCATGGACAATCGTCGTGTCCAATCTCAAGGGGCTTGTAACGACATATTTTACTGCCTCTTCGTGATCCTGTTCATCCTTGTGACAGGCGGAAAGACCGATCAGACAGATCGAAAAGAAAATGATCGAACGGATGTGCTTCATCGTCCACTTTCGCAGAGTTGTAGGTTCAGATTTATCGGGCGATACCTTACAAGCGCGGCTCACCGGCGCGGCATCCCGTCTATTGACCGGTTGGGTCGGACACAGCAATACGCATCAAGCCGATGTGCTCAGGCTCGAGGGCGGTTCAACTCAGGGTATGGCTATATCAATAGCCGTCGCACAACAATGTATCGGGGCGTACCGATTCGGTAGGCACCGACCAGGCCACCGGAGTTCAGTGGCGTCGGGACAGAGCTCGATCGGACTTGATCTTGACTTGCCGAGAGCTCGCACATCGAAAACAGTGGGTCAATACTGTCTTCCGATATCACAACGTCCGCATCGAATGGCGACAAGTGCTCGATATGGCACGTGACGGTCGTTCCATACGCCGACCGCCCCATTGAGGACGCATAGGCGCTCTGTCCGATGGAGACCAGACAGAAGGCGGCGAGTACTATGGAGACGAGGAGTTTCATTTCGGACAGTAATGACCGCAAAACTACATCAATCGTGAACGATTGGGCTAGTTTTCCATAAATCGTCGCGATGTAGGGTGGAATTGCTCCCATGAATGCAGGTATTCCTG
>CANHFG010000091.1 GCA_947459875.1 Ignavibacteria bacterium | reverse complement strand
TTTACACTTGGAACCTATCACTACTGGAGCGACCGCAATTTCTCGGGCTCTATCGACGAGGTAGCTCTCTACAGTCGATGCCTATCCGCCTACGACGTCAGAACATCCATGCACCTTACGCGACGTCGCGGCGACGATGGACTGATGGCCTACTATCAGTTCAACGAGGGCACACGAGGGGTGATCTTCGACAAGGTTGCAGGCCGCGACGGGAGCTATCAGTCGGGCTCCGGCCCCATCCCCTCGGGAGCACTCGTGGCGTCCGGTTCGAGCGAGCTCGTGAGGCTTGCCAAGGGGGCTCGGCAAGCAGGATTTGCCGACGACACCGTCGAACTCCAGAAGCCCCTTACAGACGACGTGGAACTCGTGATGACCACCTTTGACCGCGTTGCCGGTGCCACCGCCACAGGGCAGCAGAATCCTCTTGAACATAGCTGGCGCGTACTGAACGTTTTCGGTCAGCAACGAAGTGTTGAGCTTGCACGAATGCGTCTTTCCTGCGATCGACGCGCTCTTGCCGATGATTCGAGTCAACGCACCTACGGCATTCTGACACGTTCGTCGTGGAGCACATCCGAGCAATGGTCCGCGGCGCGTATCAATGACAATGGCTTTCTTCGTTTGAACCAGACCGGTGTTTCGGCCAATGTCGATAGGGGGCTGCTTACGCCCACGCAGATCGTGCTCACGTACTCCGGACTGCCAGTGAGCGTCACTGATGAGCGATCGTCCGGTGAGAACATAGATGTCGGGCCCAACCCGGCGTCTGATGTGATCCACATCCGGTCGGGCGCAGGGCTGCGTGATATCACGATCACCGGCATGGACGGACGCGTGGTCTACCAGCGGCAGCTGAATGCGTCGCAGACCGAGCAGGGAGTCGATGTTTCGGCCCTTGAGCAGGGAACGTATATCCTGCGCGTAGGCCAGAGCCGCACGCTGCTGGTCATTCTTCGCTGACTGCGCCCTCGGGCAGTGACGGACGTACCATAACGGTCTGCTCGCGGTCTATAACGACGGCGCCGACATTCGCCCCCTTGGGTTTGCGAACGTACTTGCGCTGCGTGTACACCACCGGAACGTACGATGCATTACGTGCTTGCGAGTAGTAGGCAGTAATGGCCGCAGCAGTTTCCAGGATCTGCTTTGGGATCTTCGGACCGCTCACTCCCCGCAGTACGGCATGTGAACCGCTCGCTCCCCGCACGTGCATCCACCAGTCCTGCTGTCGCGCAAACTTCATCGTCAGCTCGTCATTGTTTGCCGCGCTGCGGCCAACATAGAGCGTGTGCGTGTCATCAAGTCGAAACTCCCTAAACACGGGAGTACGGGCCTTCTGCTGATTGTCCATGGCTGGAGGGTGTTTAGGGAGATCCGAAAGCGACACAGCTGCTGCAATGCGGCTGCGCTCACTGGAGAGGTCGTCCATTCGACGCTGCAGCTCCGGAATTCGCTGCTCTCGACGTCGAGCAGCGTGCTCGGCATCGCGGGCCTTTGCATAGAGCGCCGTAGCGTTTTCCAAGACCGTTAGCTCCTGCCGCAGGGGAATCGTTTCCGGCTCGCCGTTCATTACGTTCACAAGGTCGAGATGGGTCAGCCCCGTGCGCTGAACATCCGGTTGAGCCATCAGCGTGTCGGCCCAGGAGCGATAGCGTCCTGCTCGCCCCGTAGCATCCTCATCACCGAGCACGGCCAGCAGAGTGCGGCTGATCTTGCCGATCTGCGCATCGATCGACCGCAGCTGACGCTGCTGCTCATCATGGAATGTGCGATCGGCGCGGCGCCGGAAGGAGACAACGCGCACAGCCTCGAGGACTGAGTCATATGTCTCGGCGATCTGCCAGTCATGCAGTGGTATGAGCGACAGCAGCACGTCATTGTCACGTCTGAGCATAAGGTACTGTGCGTGCTCCCGGCACTGCCGCACAAGTAGCATCGCCTCTGTGTTGATGCTCTCGCGCTGTGCCGGGGAAAGCTGCCCGACCAGTAGCGAGGGGCTGATTCTGGCATTGATACAGACATCTTGTGCGTAGTACTTGGCCAGTCGGAGCGCACACGTTGAAAGATCCTGCAGCAGCGTCAGGTCTGGGCGAGCAAGGGGCTCAGGAGTGACTCGTGGCAGAGTCGAAAAGGCAGTGCCGATACGCTCTGTTCGGCGGTGAAGAGCATCGTTGGCGATGCCGTCCCGACACGAGACGATGTTGCCGCGGCCTCCGCTGAAGAGCTCTACATGGAGAACATCATCGGTAAAGATGAAGCTGATCACGCGGTCGTGATCGAGCTTCACTACAGCGCCGAGGCTCTGACCCAGCAGCCCCGGGAAGATGTCGATGCTGTTGCGCAGAGCGCGATGCGCGCTCTGACGTGCAGTGATCGACGGATCCTTCGCATGCACGTCGATCACCACCGGCATCTCTTCTGACCCCATGTCAAACACGAGCGTGGCAACACCCTTCTGCTGTGACCATGCGCGCACAAGCGTTGCACCGTTAAGGAGTGCATGAAGCTCTCGGGCAACATGCTCGAGGGTGAGATGATGACTAATCATCTGCCGGACTCGATCGTCTGCCGCGGCTTGCGCGCGTAGACCACATCGTGCAGGGGGCGAGGAAGCATAGAGCTGATGCGTTGAACAAGCCCCTTTCGAGAATCATCTTGTCGCGACCACCATCGAGAAAAGGTATCAATGTCCGAGGCCGTTGTATCGGATGACGCCAGCAGGCGCATCAGCGACGGAAGCGACCGATGATCGGTGTGACGGTCGATGAGCGGCAGGATCGTCGCGAGGGGGCGCTTGGCACCGCGCAAAAGGCCCTCGATGGCGGCCATGCGCACGATCTGCAGCGTATCAGACAGCAACGACACCAGCAGGGAGTCGTCGGCGCCGGCATACCGAACGTACGCGCTTGCCGCTCGCTGACGTACGTACGGTTGCACATCGCCACAGGCCTTTCTCAGGATGGGTATACTGACCGAGTCTCCGATCTCACCAAGCGTTGCCACGGCAAGTCGGCGCCGACGCCACGCCTGATCCGAAAGCATATCCGTCAGCACCGGCACGAGCTCTCTGCACTTGACCTTGCCGGCAACTGTTGCGGCGATGGACACAGAGCCATTGTCGCTCGCCAGGAGTCCGCGTCTGAGCAATGCTATGGTGGAATCCCGGTCACTTGCATAGAGATCAGCAAGCACGTTCTCAAGCGTAAGTCGCTCACGTGGCATCTGCGTTGAGAGCTGTGTTTCGAGGAAAGCCAGTGCCGGCTGCCCGCGCTTGCCCAGTTCCTTTCGAGCCGGGGCAACGGCATTCTGAAACCGGAGATGTGAGGCTGAAGCCTGAATGAACAAACTATCGACGGTGGAAGTCAGCGTGTAGGACGAAACCAATGGTGCGGTCGGTGAAGAACTACGCTGCATGGTGTCGAGTTCGGCATCAAGAAACAGGCCGTAGGTCGACTTTGCCATTACCGTGTCATTGCGAAGGACCTCGCCATAACTGTCGCGTCCACCGGCATCAATGAAAAGTCCGATCATTCCGTATCCGCGGCGCATGTCGGAGTATCCGATGGTATTGCTCTGATTCAACGCGCTGTAGCTGTCCTGACCCGATTCATCGTAGAGGATCGAGACTGCATTGGCATTGCCGGCACCGAGTGAAAGACTTTCACACATATACGTGTCGTTGCCGGCGTGGTCACGAAGCAAACCAGTGGCGATGTCGTGTCCGCAGCCTTGTGACACTCCGTGAGAACGATAGACATCTTCACCGCTGGCATCCGTCAGAAGGCCAACAGCAAAGTGAACGCCCGAGCCCTGTGCATACTGATAGGCATCGTAACGATCATCTCCACCGAGGTCGACAAGCGCGCCCAGACCATACCAGTAGGCGGTACCCTGACCATAGATGTCACACGAATAGAGGTCATTGCCCGAGGCATCAACCAGCAGCCCAAGACCCCCGGACATGGACGGGCGTGACCCCAGCGCAGCCCCTTGTGCAAATGATACCTGGTGATCATCATATCGAAGTACATCCGCAAAGGGGCTCACGGCGATGTAGCGGTCATTGCCGCCATTGTCACTCAAAATGCCTACGCCATGCGTTGCCCCGAAGGCCTGTGACTGCGAGGCACAGAGATACACATCATGACCGGCGTCGTCCAGAAGCAGCCCCATACCGGCAATGCCCGCCCCCTGCGAATTGGATCTGCCGCGGTAGATATCATTTCCGGCCATGTCGTGCAAAACGCCGAAGCCATACGTGCCGGAGCCGATGGAAAAGTCACGGGCGGTATACTGGTCATTTCCCGCGCGATCGATCAGCATCCCGATACCGAAATGTCCTGCGCCAAGCGCGTGATCACCACCGCGATAGGTGTCGTCTCCGTCGAAGTCGATGATGACCTGCGTATTGACGGTGTCGGACTCATGCGCCAGATCGTACGTATCGTTCCCGCCAACGTCAATGATCAGCAGGTACGCCCCGGTGTAGACGTCGTTTCCGCGTCCACCGATCGCGATGCGACCATAGTCCGAGTCGAGGATCACGCTCGTGACCGAATCGCCGAGCCCCGCGAGGTTTATCGCGGCCTGCTTGGTCTGCCGAACAAACTCGAGGTAGTAGAACATGCCGGTATCACACAGCACAGGGAACACCCGTGTGCTGATCGTCTTGCTGATGAGCTCAGTTGTCTTGCGACTGGCTACCTCGTTGTTGTAGATCTGCCAGAGCGAAAGCTTCTCATCTTCTTCGGACGGCGTCCACATCGAATCGAGATGACTGCGGAACCACTGCAGATCAACTTCCGGATGAAGGGTTCGGTGAAATGCTCGCGCCATCTCAGCGCCGATCGCCATCTTGACGGTCCCCTCGATGTACCGGTCGAGAAGCCCTCGTGCAGCCGGGCCGGCCTGCCGCAGGCGGTGTTCGAACGAAGCGGGGTAGCGTTGTGGGTTTGCTTTGAAGACGCGAGGGGGCGCGCCGCGAAAGCCGGCGACCTCGCACAGCGGAACGTAAAGCTTGCGCATCGAGCTGTCCGTGCGGGAGGTGAGCGCAGCAGCGAGACTATCGGTGAAGGTCACGTTTGCCAGAGGATCCCGAAACAGCCGATCATGAAATGCATTGCGATGCCGGTCGCGATCCTGCAGATTCTCAGGCATCGAAAGATCAGCCATGCGCATCCCGAGGATCGAAAGCGCCGTGTCGATGCCCCGGAATAGTCGACGTCGGGATTCAGCAGATCCGTGGGGCGTTCGCTCTTGGGCCGCCAGCCACGGGTTGAGAATTACAAGTAGACCCGAAACAACGACCGCAGCCAGGGTCGCACGACGCAAGGATAACGCCATTACATGCTCATGAATATGCGGAGTTCTTTTGCCAGCTCAGGGGATTCCTTCTCGAGAAAGGACAGAATACGCTCGGCATCTGCGCGGCGTCCTGTGCGGGCAGAGCAGAGTGCAACCTGATAGAGCACAGCGGGGCTTGACGGGAAACGGCGCATATCGTCGTCGAGAAAGCTGACGGCATCGGCGCATCGGTCGGCATCAAAGCACGTGCGAAGACGTTCGATGCGCAGCACCTGTGCTGAGTCTCTGAGCGAAACGGCCTGGTTGTGAGCGCGTAGCGCTTCGGAAAAGTTGCCTGACTTGCGGTAGATCAGAGCCATTCCCAGGTAGGCATCGGCGGCAAAGTTTCCACCCGTCGCAGCAGCCCGGCGGTACGACTGAATGGCGTCCTCGCCAAACCCCAATCCGTCATACACACGTCCAAGGTTGTAATACGCTTCCGGGTAGTTGGGCTTAAGACCAACGGCTTTTTTAAGGGAGCGCAGCGACGAATCGAGCTGCATCTTTTCCAACTGCAGCAGACCAACGTTATACCACCCCTGCGGATCATCCTGCGAACGCTGAACATACGCTCTGGCCACATCGAGAGCCTCGTCGGTTCGACCATTGTCTTGCAGCGCGATGGTAAGCAGCATGTGTGGTGATGACGAGCCGACGCCGAGTCGTATGGCTTCCCGAAGAAAGTCGATAGCCTGCTCGGTTCGACGTGATGCCATCAGCGCCTCGCCGGCCATCATCTGCGCGTTCGCATCGCCGGGGGCAAGCTCGGCGGCACGCGTGGCAAGCTCGGCGGCTTCCGACGCCCGACCCAGCCGCAGATAGCAACGAACCAGCTGCATGGTAAGGGGCATGTTGCCCGGACGGCGAAAGAGGGACTCCTCGAGATAGGTAATGGCCTCCTCGAAACGTCCGGTGTTCGAAAGGATCATGCCCAGTGCCATCGCCGGTTCAGCAGAGTCAGGGGCAAGTGTGCGAGCCGACCGAAAGAGCTCGAGAGCTTTATCTGTCTGACCAATTCTCATTTGGCATTCAGCTGCGATCATGCGTGCACCGTAGGCCTGCGGATGATCACGCATGATGAGCTCGGCCTGTCGAAGGGCAACGTCGAACTTTTGCTGACGCATCTGGCAAATGGCAAGCAGCGTCTGACGATCAAGATCTCGGGGATTACTGCGCAGCTCGCCTCGCAGAACGCTTTCGGCCTTTTTCCAGTCTTGCTGGCTGAGGGCTCGCTGCACGGGCTCGGACATGACCTTTGGTGTGGTCTGTGCCTGGAGCATGCATGGTAGGCCGAAGCAGCCTGCCAGCAGAAGCAGAATCGCGCGAATGGTGGTCATCGAGTACGAACATACTGCATGTGGATATCCTGGCCCACAAGGCGGTGTTCGCGTAGCATCCACCGCCGGAATGCCGTATCGAAGACCCAGCTGGGTCCGCTGCCGATCATCACCGGGGCGACGTGGAAGTGAAGCTCATCGACAACGTCGTCGCGCAGAAGGCGTGCCGCCAGATAGGGGCCTCCTTCGGCCATGATCGACGTGATCTTCTTTTCTGCCAGCACGCGCAGAATATCTTCCGTAAGGATCGTTTGTTCTTCCCCTGTGGGCACGACGATAACGTCAACCCCTTCATTGCGCAGTTCTTCGCGAGCATCGCGATCGGACCTGTCGGAGCAGATAACGATGGTGGGTGTTTCGCGGGCGGTGGTCACGAGCGTCGTACTCGTTGGCAGGCGGCACATCGAGTCGATGACCACACGTACGGGATTGCGACCCGGACAAAGCCGCACGGTCAGTTCGGGGTTGTCATACAGAGCCGTCCCGATGCCGATCATCACCGCATCGACGTTGGCCCGAAGCTTGTGGACGTGAAACCGGCTCTCAGCCGAGGTGATAAACCGTTGTTGTCCCGCTGGCATCTGCGCCCTGGCGTCGAGTGACGTTGCCAGCTTCAACGTGACATGCGGCAGGCCACTGCGCATCCAATGCAGAAACCTTCGGTTGAGGTAGACGGCTTCGTCATGCAGCACATCGGTGATCACCTCAATCCCTGCCTCGCGCAGACGATCAATGCCCCGACCCGAGACCAGTGGATTGGGATCGATCATGGCCACAACCACGCGTGCAACACCACTTCGAATAATGGCGTCGATGCACGGAGGTTGCTTGCCGTAATGGGTGCATGGCTCGAGAGTGATGTACATCGTTGCGCCGGTGGCGATGCCATTGAGGTGGCGCA
This sequence comes from Ignavibacteria bacterium, assembly GCA_947459875.1. Taxonomy (GTDB): domain Bacteria; phylum Bacteroidota; class Ignavibacteria; order Kapaibacteriales; family Kapaibacteriaceae; genus UBA10438. Next base: position 196 of record CANHFG010000091.1, on the reverse strand, counting down.
GCGCGTCGGTCTCGGCATGCAGCTCTCCATAAGCTGCGTGCCAGCCCTCGGCGATTACCGTTTCACCGTGCACGATCACGCAGCCCACCATCGGGTTAGGGGACACACGGCCCGAACCAAGCTGCGCTAATCGAAGCGCCCTGCGCATCCATTCATCATGGGAATTGGCTAACGTCATGGCATCAGGGCAGCACTA